>JARLIT010000200.1 GCA_031291575.1 Ancalomicrobiaceae bacterium | reverse complement strand
GTCATCGACTTCGGCGAGACCATCGCGGCCGGCACGCCGGAGGAGATCCGGGTCAATCCGGCGGTGATCGAGGCCTATCTCGGAGGGGGCGAATGACGGCGCCGCTGCTCGAGGTGAGGAAACTGTCGGTCGCCCATGGCGACATCGAGGTGGTGAGCGAGGTCGACCTTGCAGTCTGCGAGGGCCAGATCGTCACGGTGATCGGCCCCAACGGCGCCGGCAAGACGACGCTCATGTCCGCCCTCATCGGTCTCCTGCCGTCGAAGGGCACGATCGCGGTCGATGGCGAGACGATCGGACGACCGACGATCGACCGCATGATCGCCTTGGGTTTGTCGCTGGTGCCGGAGACGCGGGCGCTGTTCGGCCCGATGACGGTCGCCGACAATCTCCTGCTTGGCGGCTTCCGCCTTCGCAACGTTGCGGACTTCAACCGCGCCGAAGCGCTCGACGCCGTCTATGCCCGCTTTCCCCGGCTGTGGGAGCGACGGCACCAGGCGGCCCAGACGCTGTCGGGTGGCGAACAGCAGATGCTGGCGCTCGGTCGCGCGCTGATCGGCCGGCCCCGGTTGTTGCTCCTCGACGAGCCGAGCCTCGGGCTGGCGCCGCTCCTCGTCAGGGAGCTCTTCCGCATCATCGATGGATTGAGAGGTGCGGGCGTGTCGATCCTGCTCGTCGAGCAGAACGCCCGAGCCGCGCTTGCCGTCGCCGACCACGCCTATGTGCTCGAACTCGGCAGGGTGGCGCTCGAAGGGCCGGCCGACATCCTCGCCGGCGACGCCCGCGTCATCGCGGCCTATCTCGGCCGCGGCGAGGCCGCGACGACAAGAGGCCGGCCGGAGTTGAAGCGTTAGGACACGCCATCCGATTGGAGTAGCCAAGGCGTGTCGATGGTGCGTGGATGGAGCGGCTTCGCGAACAGTCAGGCGGTTGTCGGAAATTTCGCCCTCAGCCCTGACAGGTGAGCGATCTTGCTGCAGTCGGTCCAGCCCCGGCATTCGCGGGGGGTGCCGCAAATCAGCGCATAGTTCGAATGAACGGGCCGCGAGTTCGATGTGTTGGGGTCATGGGCGCGCACGGATATTCAGTCACATCTATCCGTATTATTGCAACTGTTAGTATTACCTATAAATTTATGCGTTAGGTCAAGGCGACTCGGGATTTCGGCGCCTATGCTCAATCTTGGCGTTGTCTAAAGTGGTGGCGCGTCTGGCCGAATTGATTTTGGCGGGGTCCAAGAGGTGCTTATGTGCCGAGTTTGGGAACTCCAAGGTCCAGCTTCCGGTCGCCGCCGGTGGGAAGCGTCGCCAGGGAAACCCGGTCTGGGCTCGTCGACGGGCTCGACGGCCGGTCCGGGACGGGACGGCACAGACGGCAGCTTGACTGTCGGCATACGCACCTCCCCAGATTACCGGCGGACCCGAATTCGGTTACTTTTGCTGCAAACACGGCCCGGCGGGACTTGCCACCGTGAAAATGCCGACGAGAGCCGCCTTTGCGGCCAATAGGCCCTCGGCTCCCTCGATCGGCAGGACAAGAAGAAACGGCACGGCGGCGGGCGGCAGCCCGGAACGACGTGCCTGGGAGGCCGATCATGGTGTACGGCGGTCACCAGATTCGGAAGCGAGGCGGGCCCCGCGCAGGGGCCCGGTCGACACGGCTGACTTTGCCGGGTTGATCCGCAGTCAAGACCGCCAAATCCAGCATTGACTGCTCTATCCTAAGACATCGCCCGGCCTGCCAAACAAAAAAATCGAATTGGGCGATTTCTGTTCTTCTCCTCGATCCGTCTTCAGGATCGATCTCGAGAGCCATGGTTCTTTCTTTCTGCCCGGTTCGCTGCCGCTGTCTGCGTCCCGATGGAGGAAGACTTTCCAGCTCGACTTTCGCAGGACCTGTTTCTTGGTTCCGAATAGGTCGTGCGCTCGTCAAGGAGATGACCAATGCAAAGTGCCGCCTCGCAACGCCTCCAGACCTTCGACCAGGCATTCGTCGATTCGGTCATCGCCGAACGCACCGGCCGGCCCGGCGCCCTGCTCGGCATCCTGCAGAAGGTCCAGGAGCACCAACCGGCGCAGTACCTGCCGACGGAGGTGCTCGAATACATCGCGGCCAAGACGGCGACGCCCTTGTCGCGCATCTACGGCGTGGTCACCTTCTACGCGCTGTTCAGCCTCGCGCCGCAGGGCAAGAACTCCGTCTGCATCTGCCGCGGCACCGCGTGCCACACCCGCGGGTCGCGCGATCTCTTGGAGCAGGCGATGATGCGTCTCGGCCTGCAACAGGACCAGGACGGCGAGACGGAGAGCCTGTCGGTCACCACGCCGGACGGTTTGACCACGCTCCGGACGGTGGCCTGTTTCGGCCAGTGCGCGCTGGCACCCGTCGTCGAAGTCAACCACACGATTTTCGGTCATATGAACGAGCGGTCCTTGCAGAAGGCGCTCGAAACGCTCGACCTGGGAGGCCCGCTGTCATGACCGCCATCCGCGATCTCGCCGGCTTCAACGCCGTCCATGGTTCCGGCCTTGCCAAACTCCTGCCGCCCAGGCCCCGCATTGCCGTCGGCATGGGCACCTGCGGTTCGGGTAACGGCGCCGAGGCGGTGATGCACGCCTTTTCAGAGGCGATCGCTCAGCGCGGTCTGGACATCGATCTGGTGCGGACCGGCTGCTTCGGCTTCTGCGCCGAGGAACCGCTCGTCAACGTTCGCCTGCCCGGCCAGCCGCTCGTCATTCTGCACCGGGTCAGGGTCAATCACGTGGAGCGGATCCTCGACGATCTCGCCGCCAAGACCGTGACCGCCAATCTGGCGCTGTGCCGGATCGAGAAGTGGAACCACCTGACGTCGCATATTCACTACGGCAACGGCTTTCCCGAGATCCCCTTGTGGAATGAAGTCCCCTTCTTCAAGGGCCAGAAGAAGATCGTGCTGAGGAACGCCGGGCTGATCAATCCCGACGACATCGAGGAATACGTCGCCGTCGGCGGCTATCAGGCGCTCTACAAGGTGCTGATCGATGGCAAGCCGGAGGCGGCCAACGAGCAGATCAAGGAATCGGGTCTGAGGGGGCGCGGCGGCGCCGGCTATTCGACCGGGCAGAAGTGGGAGTTTCTGAGGAAAGCGGTGGCCGAACGCAAGTTCCTCGTCTGCAACGCCGACGAGGGCGATCCCGGCGCCTACATGAACCGCAACGAGATCGAGAGCGACCCGCATGCGCTGATCGAGGGCATGGCGATCGGCGCCTATATCACCGGCGCCACCGACGGCGTCATCTACATCCGCGCCGAATATCCGCTTGCCGTGCATCAGTTGCACGTCGCCATCACCCAGGCGCGCGAATACGGCCTCCTCGGCAAGGACATCCTGGGGCGGGGCTTCACCTTCGACATCGATGTGGTCGAGGGCGCCGGCGCCTTCGTCTGCGGCGAGGAGACCGCGCTGATCGCCTCGCTCGAGGGGCGAGCCGGCCGTCCGCGCCCGCGTCCGCCATTCCCGGCGCAGAAGGGCCTGTGGGGCTATCCGACCAACATCAACAACGTCGAGACCTGGTTCAACATTGCCCCGATCATCGCCTGCGGGCCGGCCTGGTTCGCCGAGACCGGTTCCGGCGCCTCCGCCGGCACCAAGGTGTTCTCGCTCGTCGGCAAGATCCGCAACACCGGCCTCGTGGAAATGCCGCTCGGCACGCCGCTCGGCAGCTTCGTGCATGCCGTCGGCGGCGGCAGCCTGCACGGACACCCGGTCAAAGCGGTGCAGACCGGTGGCCCGTCGGGCGGCTGCATCCCGCCCGACCTGTTCGAGACCCCGGTCGACTACGAGTCGCTGGCCAAGCTCGGCGCCATCATGGGCTCCGGCGGCATGGTGGTGATGGACGAAGACAACTGTATGGTCGACGTCGCCCGCTATTTCATCCAGTTCACCCGCTCTGAATCCTGCGGCAAGTGTACGCCGTGCCGCGTCGGGCTCGACAAGGCGCTGAGAATCCTCACCCGCATCACCAAGGGCCAGGGGCGCGAAGAGGATCTCGCCGACCTCGACGAACTCGGCCGCATGATCAAGGAGACCTCGCTGTGCGGTCTCGGGCAGACGGCGCCGAACTCGCTGCTGACCACACTCAGACATTTCCACGACGAGTTTGAGGATCACATCCGCGCCAAGCGCTGCCGCGCCGGCACCTGCCAGGATCTGGCGCTCAGCCCTTGCGAGAATTCCTGCCCGTTGCACATGAACATCCCGCGCTTCCTGCAGCTCTACAAGGAGGAGCGGTTCGAGGACGCCTTCCTCTCGGTAATGATGGACAATCCCCTGCCTGCCTCCACAGGCCGGGTCTGCCAGCATCCGTGCGACAACCGCTGCCGGCGCACGACGCTCGACGAGGCGGTCAACATGCGCGAAGTGCATCGGGTGATCGCCGACAACATGCTGCTGACCGACGCCTTCGACGCCATGGCTGCGCGTATCGTCGCCCGCAGGCTCTCCGCCAGCGGTCACCGCATCGCGGTGGTTGGCGCCGGTCCGGCCGGGCTGACGGCGGCCTTCTACCTGTCGCTGTTGGGCCATGAGGTCACCGTGTTCGAATCCCACGGCGAGGCGGGAGGCATGCTGCGCTATGCGCTCCCCGAATACCGCCTGCCAAAGGCGGTGCTCGAGCGTGAGATCGAGATCATCCGGCGCCTGGGCGTCAAGTTCGTCTTCGATACCATCATTGGCGAGGACCTCAGCCTGAACGAACTCGATGCCGGTTTCGATGCGGTGTTCCTGTCGATCGGCACCTGGAAGGAATCCTGGGTCTACCTGCCGGGCACCGAACTCGCTGGCGTTCGGCCAGCGCTTCCCTTCCTCGAAGGCGTGGCGACCGGCGAGAGCATGCAGCTCGGTCACCACGTCGCGGTGATCGGCGGTGGCAATGCCGCCATCGACTCGGCGCGCACCGCCATCCGTCTCGGCGCCACCGCCACGGTCATCTACCGGCGCGAACGCAAGGACATGCCGGCGATCGAGGAGGAGGTCGAGGCCGCCGAACAGGAAGGCGTGCGCTTCCAGTTCCTCGCTGCGCCCCACCGCATCGTCGGCGAGCACGGCGAAGTGAAGGGCATCGAGGTGGTGAAGACCCGGCTCGGCGAGTTCGACACCTCCGGCCGCCGCCGCCCGATCCTGACCGACGAAGTGCGGATGATCCGCTGTTCGGCCGTCATCCTGGCGGTCGGCGAGGCGGTCGACCGCGACTTCTGCCGCGCCTCGGGATTGAGCCTGAAGGAGGGCGGCATGCTCGACGTCAACCGCTACACGCTCGAGACCAGCCGCGAGAAGTTCTACGCCGGCGGCGACCTGGTTGCCGGAGCCTCCAACATCTCCAACGCCATGGGCTACGGCAAGGAAGCCGCGCGCCACATCGACGGACGGCTGTCCGGCCGCTCGCGGTTCGACGACATCCTGCCGCAGTTCACCTACGACCATGCTCCCTCGACGCCGGACCCCTGCCGCCGCCATCACGGACGCGACCTGCCTGCCGCCACAAGGGCCCGTACCTTCACCGAGGCGGTGCAGACGCTCCTGCCTGAAGAGGCCGCGCGCGAAGCCGCCCGCTGCCTCCGGTGCGATATCCGCGAGAACGCCAGCAACGCCGACACCCACGCTTAAGGAGAAGCCACCGTGTCTTCTCAGATCACAGTCAGAATAGACGGTGTGCTGTGCACCGCCACCGAGGGTGAGACCATCTTCGAGGTGGCCGAGGCCAATGGTAAGCACATTCCCTCGCTATGCCATATGGAAGGGGTCAGCTCGGCCGGCTCCTGCCGGTTGTGCCTCGTCGAGGTAGCGGGCATCGATCGCCTGCTGCCCGCCTGCACCACGCCGGCTCAGCGCGGCATGGCGGTCACCACCACCTCCGACCGCCTTTCCAGCCACCGCCGCCTGGCGCTCGAACTGATGTTCGTCGAGCGCAACCATATCTGCGCCGTCTGTGTCTCCAACGGGCATTGCGAGCTGCAGGCGCTGGCCCAGAGCCTCGGCGTCACCCACGTGCGCTACCCCTATAATTCGCCGCGCCTCTCCGTCGATGTCTCGCATCCGCGCTTCGTGCTCGACCACAACCGCTGCATCCTGTGCAGCCGCTGCGTGCGCGTCTGCGACGAGATCGAGGGCGCGCATGTCTGGGACATCGGCGGCCGCGGTATCGGTTCGCGCGTTGTGGCCGACTTGGATCGGCCGTGGGGCGAGTCGCAAGCCTGCACCGCTTGCGGCAAATGCGTGCAGGTCTGCCCGACCGGCGCACTGGTCGAGAAGGGCTATGCCGTCGAAGAGATGACCCGCAGCAAGGCCGCCATCGCCCGGCTGGCGGTGAAGAAGGGAGCCACGCCATGAAGAAGGCGAGACTGGCCACAGCTTGGCTCGACGGCTGCTCCGGCTGCCACATGTCGCTGTTGGATATCGACGAGGCGCTCGCCGTCGTCGCCCCGCAGATCGACCTCCTGTACGGGCCGCTGGTCGACGCACAAGAGTTTCCGCAAGATATCGACGTCGCCATCGTCGAGGGGGCGGTCTCCAGCCATGACGATCTGGAAAAGATCCGCCTGATCCGGCGCAACAGCCGCATCCTGGTGGCGCTCGGCGATTGCGCCGTAACCGGCAACGTGCCGGCGATGCGCAATTCCATCGCGGTGAAGACGATCCTGGAGCGCGTCTATATCGAGGGGGCCGATATCGACAAGGGCGTGCCCACCGAGGTGGTGCCAACGTTGTTGAAGCAGGCGCTGCCGTTGCACGACGTGGTGAAGGTCGATCTGCACGTGCCAGGCTGCCCGCCTTCGGCGCGGATGATCCTGTTCGTGCTGAAGGAACTGCTCGAGGGTCGCATCCCCGATCTGAAGTCGAGCGCCCGCTTCGGCTGACGCGGCTTCGATCAGGATGTGATGTCAAGTTTTCTCATTTCCGTCAGGCGCCCGTCCGAAAACCGCTTCGTACTTTTCGGGCGCATGACGCCAGGAGGCCGCCATGAAGAAGATCGTCATTGATCCGGTGACGCGCATCGAAGGCCACGCCAAGATCACCATCCAGCTCGGCGACGACGACGAAGTGGTCGAGACCGCCTTCCACGTCACCCAGGTCCGCGGCTTCGAGAAGTTCACCGAAGGCAGGCCCTACTACGAGATGCCCTCGATTACCGCGCGCATCTGCGGCATCTGCCCGATCAGCCATCTTCTCGCCTCGGCCAAGGCCTGCGACGCGATCATGAGCGTGCGCATCCCGCCGACGGCGGCCAAGTTGCGCGAGGCGCTGCACTGCGGCCAGATCATCCAGAGCCACGCCCTGAGCTTTTTCCATCTCTCCGCTCCGGACCTGCTGTTGGGTTTCGACAGTCCGCCGGCGCGGCGCAATATCATCGGCGTGCTGGAAGACCATCCCGACATGGCGCGCGATGGCATCGCGCTCAGAAAATTCGGCCAGCAGGTGATCGAGGGGCTGGCGAAGGAACGCATCCACCCGTCCTGGATCGTGCCGGGCGGGGTCAATGCGCCACTCGACGAGCAAGTACGTGACCGCATCCTCGCCGGACTCCCGGAGGCCAGGGCGATCACTGAGCGCACGTTCGCCTTCTTCAAGGGCGTGGTCGACCAATTCCCAGAGGAGATCGCGCATTTCGGCAATTGCCCGACGATGTACGCCGGTCTCGTCGATGCCGACGGCGGGCTGCAGCTCTACGACGGCTTCATGCGGTTCGTCGATACCGATGGTGAGGTGGTGGTGCCGGCGATGCCGGCGGAGGACTATCTCACCTACATCGGCGAAGCGACGGTGGCGCACTCGTACCTGAAGGCGCCGTATTTCAGGCCGCGCGGCTACCCCGAGGGCATCTACCGGGTCGGCCCGCTCGCCCGATTGAACGTCGCCACCCATTGCGGCACGCCGCGGGCCGACGTGGAGTTCAAGGAATATCACCAGCGCTTCGGTAAGGCGGTGCAGAGCTCCTTCCACTTCCACTACGCGCGGCTGGTCGAGATCACCTACGCGCTGGAGCGGCTGGAAGCACTCCTGGACGATCCGGGCATCCTCGACACCCATGTCCGGGCGCGCGCCGGGGTCAATGCGCTGGAAGGCGTCGGCATCGCCGAAGCGCCGCGCGGCACCCTGATCCACCACTACAAGGTCAATGAGGAAGGCGCCATCACCTGGGCCAACCTGATCGTCGCCACCGGTCACAACAATCTGGCGATCGGCAAAAGCGTCGATGAGGTCGCCCGCCATTTCATCCACGAGAAGAAACTGACCGAAGGCGTCCTAAACCGCGTCTCGGCGGTGGTCCGGGCCTACGATCCCTGCTTGTCCTGCTCGACCCATGCGGCCGACCAGTATCCGGTGGAGATCAGTCTGATCGCCGCCGACGGCGAGGTGCTGGATACGGTCAGGAGCTGAGGCCCAGTCGAACGGCCCTTCCGCCTGACACATCCGTCCGGTGGGGTGTCATCCCAGCGGAAGCCGGGATTCCAATGCCGGCGCAACGGGCGGACCGGTGCAGCAGTACTGGGCGCTTTCCGGCGGTCCTGTCGGGGCGGAAGGAATAGTGGATCCCGGCTTTCGCCGGGATGACACCAATTGGTGCAAGATCGATCAACTATCAGGGCCGCTGGTATCAGCCTGCACACGCCTCGTCGATCAATCTGCGCACGGCGGCGGCGGCCTCGGGCAGTGCTGCCGTAACTGGCGGCGATAGCTCTTCGCCGAGGTCGAACGAGGCGGCGCCGAGCGTCACCAGAAAGGCGTTCGGTCGGGCGCCGAACAACCGTTCGGCCAACAACAAAAGCGCCTGCGGGCTGACGTGATGGGTCAGTCCGGAGCCGTCGGACGCATCGGCCGCCGCCGCCTCGATCCGGCGGATGGCGATTGAGCCGGGGGTGGGCGTCGCGGCGGCATCGACGAACACTACGACGGAGCGATCGACCAGGTCGGCGGCGAGTTCCGGCAGCAGTTGCGGCCTGACCAGGACCGTCGCCTGCTCGGGGAGCACCGTATCGGCCACGAGTTCGGCGACCTTCGGCCCTGCTCCGTCGTCGCCCCGCAAAGTGTTGCCATAGCCGATCACCAGTACCGCCGTCATGCCCCACCCCGTTCCCGACAATGCCGCTTCATAGCATGACGAAGCCCACCCAATGCGGCATATGCTCCTTCGCGCGCCGACCGTGTCCCGTCCTGATCAAACGGCACATGGTCGAGCTGTCAGATCTGCAGATCTGCTTGCAGCACCTCAGGCCGGCTGCTCGACGGGCGTCGCTTGCGGCTTGGCGAAGGGCCGGAAGGTCGCGGCGATCAGCGTGGCGCAGAGACCGAGGCCGAACGAGCCGATATAGAGCCAGCCGTAGCTCGCATAAGTGTCGTAGATCCAGCCCCCCGCCATCGGCCCCAACGCCATGCCGAGGCTGCCGGCCATGCCGGTACCGCCGATGATGGTGCCGAGCATGCGGATGGGGAAATTCTCGCGGATGATGACGGCATAGAGCGGCATCACGCCGGCATAGGTGAAGCCGAACAGCGCGGCGACCGCATAGAATTCCGAGAGTTCGCGCACGAAGAAGTAGAGGGCCGCACCGACCGCCTGGACGAGGAGGCCGGCGACGAGTACGCGCTTGGCGCCGAGCCGGTCGCCGAGAACGCCGAACACAATGCGTCCGCCCATGCCGGCCAGACCTTCGACGCTGTAGATCGACACCGCGGCGATTGCCGGGATGCCGCAGGCGATAGCATAGCTGACGGTGTGGAAGATCGGCCCGGAATGGGTGGCGCAGCAGGCGAAGTTCGTCAGCATCAGGATGATGAACTGCGGTGAGCGGATCGCTTCGCCGACCGTCATGTCGGGCGCCGCATCGGCCGCGACGGCGGCGCCGAGACCGGCCTGTTCGAGCGCCGGCGGACGGCGGACCAGCATCACCGCTGGGAGCATCAGCACCAGCACGATGCCGGCAACGATGAACAGACACGTGCGCCAGTCGTACCGCGTGACCAGCCAGGCGACGAGCGGCGACATGGTCATCGGCGCTACGCCCATGCCGGCGGAGACCAGCGATACGGCAAGGCTGCGGTGCGTGTCGAACCATCCGGTGACGGTCGCCATCATCGGTGCAAAGATCGCCCCGATGGAAAGCCCAACCAGCAGTCCGAACACCAGTTGGAACACGATGAGGGACGGCGCCAGGCCGGCGAGCGCGATGCCGAGGGCCAGCAGCAGCGTGCCCGCCAAGGTGACAATGCGCGGGCCGTAGCGGTCGGTCAGCGCCCCCCAGCCCATGCTGCCGAACGCCGTGGCGAGGAATCCGATGGTCATGGCGCTGGAAATGCCGGTCCGGCTCCAGCCGGTTGCTTGTGTCATCGGTACGAGGAGAACGGGCAGCGAGAACATCGCGCCGATGGCGACGCAGCCCAACAGGCCGCCGGCGGCGACAATCACCCAACGATACGTCACATTTGCCATGTCGGTTCTCCGGTCAGCGCCGAATGTGGTCATCCTACTGCTGAATGTCGGCTGTCATAAGCAGTTTTACGTGCCGTCGGCATTTAACGTTGATATCAACATAAATCACGTCTGGCAATGACCCTGGCTGCGCCTAGCCGACGGTCAGCCCCAGCTCATTCGATCGCGATCTGCCCGGTTTCGAGCAACGACTTGAGGTTCGACAGGATTTTCGGCCAGCCGCCAGAGACCGCCTTGATCAGCTTGGAGTCCGCCCGCTCGATCGAGTGGACGACCGTCAGTTTCACCGTGCTGCCGGTCGGTTCGAGCTCGATGACGCAGGTCGCCGTGCCCTCTGCCTTCAACTCCGGCATGAACTGGTGGTCCCAGCGCAGCACGATCCGTTTCATCGCCTCGATCTCGACGATTTCGCCGGTATCGGCCAGCCGTCCGTCGTCGAGGTGCAGCGCCCACGGCGAGCCTGGCTGCCAGTCGGTCGTCATCGATGCGCCCAGCCAGTACTTCTTCATGGTCTCGGGCGTCGTGAGTGCCGACCACAGCGCATCCGCCGTCGTGCGGATGTAGGTCACGTAGATGAACTGGCTTTTTTCCTCAGGCATCTTCACCTCCTTCAAGCGTCTTCTTGAGCTGTGACAGGGCCGTCAGCATCGGCTGCTCAAACTTGCGGATCCAGCGCTCGGCGATGTCGTGGATCGGAACCGGATTGATGAAATGCTGTTTTTCCCGGCCCTGCCAACGCGTCGCCACGAGGTTCGCCTCTTCCAGAATGGCGAGATGCTTGGCAACCGCCTGCCGGCTCATGTCCATGTCGTGGCAGAGTTCGCCGAGCGTTTGACCGTTCCTGGCGAAGAGCCGGTCGAGCAACCGCCGCCGGCTTTGATCGGCAAGCGCGCGAAAGACAGCGTCGTCATCCATGGGGCTTAATATGGAACCATTTGGTTGCATGTCAAGCCGGCGATATGCGGCGTGGCGCCGCACCGGCGAAGTCGCACGCGGCAAGCGCAATATATACAGCTAAACTGATAAGTTCAACTTTACAGGTGGCCTTCACGCATGCTATGACGTCGCCATGGATGACGCATCGAACGGTCCCGACAAGGCGCGTGCCGCCGCACTGGCAGCTGAACTCAGGGCGCTTGTCGGCAAGCTGAAGCGCCGCTTCCGCGAACAGGGGAACTCCAGCGATCTGACCCCGTCGCAGATGTCGGTGCTGTTACGCCTCGAAAAGGACGGCCCTGCGACCATGTCGGCCTTGGCCCGCGCCGAGGGCGTCCGTCCGCAGTCGATGGGCGCGATCATCGCGCCGCTCGAAGCCGCAGGCCACGTGGCCGGCGCACCTGATCCCAACGATGGCCGCCAGACCATCCTGTCACTCACTGAAGCCTGCCGCGACTGGATGCTGAAGGCACGTGCGGCGCGGCAGGACTGGCTGCATCGCACCATCGAGGCGCGGCTTTCGCCCGCCGAACAACATCAACTTGCCGCCGCCATCGATCTCGTCAAACGGCTCGTCGACGACTGAACGGCGGTTCGCCGCACCCCGGACCGCGCTTTCGCCGGATCGCATCAAGGAGATTCCCATGACTGTGACCACGCTCGATCGCAATACAGCCCTTGTCGTCATCGACCTGCAGCAGGGGATCGTCGCGATGCTGCCTGCCGGAGAGGCCGCGGATATCGTGCGCCGGGCCGCCCGGCTTGCCGACGCCTTCCGAACCGCCGGTCTGCCGGTTGTGTTGGTGAATGTCGCAGGTATGGCACCGGGCCGCACCGATTCGCAAATGCGCCTCACGTTGCCGCTGCCCGACGGCTGGAGCGACCTCGTGCCGGAGCTCGGCCAGACCGCCAGCGACATCACTGTCACCAAGCGCTCCTGGGGCGCCTTCTCCACCACCGATCTCGAGGCGCAGCTCCGCGCGCTCGGCGTCACCCAGATCGTCATTGCCGGCATTTCCACTTCGATCGGCGTCGAATCGACTGCCCGCCAGGCCTACGAGGCCGGGTTCAACGTCACGCTTGCCGTCGATGCGATGGTCGACCGCGTCCCCACGGCACATGCCAATTCCGTCGGCACCATCTTCCCGCGTCTTGGTGAAGTGGGCACGACCGACGACATCCTCACCCTTCTCGCGGTGAGGGGGGCTTGACCATGCCGTGGCTCGATCTCGTCGCCTACTGCTTCGGCGGAGCGTTTCTCTCGAATGCGATCCCGCATCTCGTCAGCGGCGTGACGGGGCGGCCGTTCCAGACTCCGTTCGCCCGACCGTCCGGTGTCGGGTTGTCGTCCTCCACGGTGAATGTGGTCTGGGGGTTCTGCAATATCGTCGTCTGCTATCTCCTCGTCTACCAGGTCGGCAGTTTCGACGCGCGGAATACGGCTGATGCCGGCGCCTTTGGGCTCGGCCTGCTGGCGATGAGCCTCGGCTCGGCGTGCATCTTCGGCCGCTACCACGGCGGCAACCGGCCGGAGCAGCCATGAACGCATCGCTGGGGCACCTCTTCAGGTCGATGAGGATCTACAATTACCGGACGTGGTTTGTCGGCGCGCTCGTCTCCAATACCGGCACCTGGATGCAGCGTGCCGCCCAGGACTGGCTGGTGCTGACCGAACTCACCCATCACAACGCCTCGGCGGTCGGGGTGGTGATGGCGCTACAGTTCGGACCGCAGCTCATTTTCCTGCCATGGACCGGCTTTGCCGCCGACCATTTCAACCAGCGTCGGCTGTTGTTTGCCACCCAGGCGACGATGGGTGTGCTGGCGCTGCTGCTCGGGGCTTTAACTGTCGCCGGCGTCGTCGAACTCTGGCATGTCTACGTCTTCGCGTTTGTCTCCGGCACGGCCGCCGCCTTCGATGCGCCGGTGCGCCAGACTTTCGTGTCGGAACTCGTCGGCGATGCCGATCTCTCCAACGCCGTGGCGCTCAACTCGACCTCGTTCAATGCCGGTCGGATGATCGGGCCGGCAGTCGCCGGTGTGATCATCGCCGAGGTCGGCACCGGCTGGGCGTTTCTGATCAACGGGGCGTCGTTCTTCGCCGTCCTGGTCTCGCTCTCAATGATGCGCTCGGCCGATCTGCATCCCAATGCCCGCGCCCGCCGGGTCAAGGGGAGCCTGTCGCAGGGCTTCCGCTACGTCTGGTCGCGCCCGGACCTGATGGCGACGCTCGTCATGCTGTTCTTGATCGGCACCTTCGGCCTCAACTTCCCGATCTTCATTTCGACCATGGCGGTCAATGTGTTCGAGACCGATGCCCGCGGCTTCGGCTTGCTGTCGTCGATCATGGCCATCGGCACGATTTCCGGAGCGCTCATCGCCGCCGGCCGCGACCGGCCACGCTTCTCGGTCATCGCCATCGGTGCCGGCGTCTTCGGGGTCGGCTGCATGCTCGCCGGCATCGCGCCCGACTACTGGGTATTTGCCGTCGCCCTCGTCATCATCGGGGTCGCCTCCCTGACCGTGCTCAATTCATCGAACAGCCTGATGCAGTTGACGACCGAGCCGACGATGCGCGGTCGGGTGATGGCCATCCGGCTCGCCATCGCGCTCGGCGGCACGCCGATTGGCGCTCCGATCGTCGGCTGGGTCGCCGATGCGTTCGGACCGCGCTGGTCCCTTGGCGTCGGCGCAGCCTCCGGTTTCGCCGCGCTGGCGGTCGCCCTGTACTATCTGGCCAAGTACCCTGCCTCGCCCGGCATCGTCATGGATCGGGCCGATGCCGCAACCCCGTTGGAGTGACGCGATGAGCGCCCGTGTGATGCGCGCAATTCCATGGGTGGCGCTGACTGCCCTGTCGGTTGCCTTGATTGCCGGGCTGGAATTGCTGCGACTGCCGGCCGCGCTGCTACTTGGAGCCATGACGGCGGCGATCATCTTTGCCGCGGCGGGGCAGGTGCTGCGCGTGCCACAACTTCTGTTCTTCGGCGCGCAAGGCGTGATCGGCTGCATGATCGCCCGTGCCTTCCCGGCACCGGTGTTCCTGGAGGTGGCCCACAACTGGCCCGTGCTGGTGTTCGGCGTGCTTTCCGTCCTGGCGGCCAGCAGCTTCCTTGGCTGGCTGTTGGCCCGCTGGCAGGTGCTGCCGGGATCGACTGCCATCTGGGGCTCTGCGCCGGGTGCCGCTACCGCCATGGTGCTGATGGCCGAGGCCTATGGCGCCGATTTTCGCCTCGTCGCCTTCATGCAATACCTGCGCGTCGTCATCGTCACGCTGGTGGCGACGCTCGTGGCCCGGTTGTGGACGACGTCGACCGGCACGCCGGTGGCGATCGACTGGTTTCCGGCGCTCGACTGGTGGCAACTCGCAGCGACGGTTGCGGTCGTCGTCGGCGGCGTCGGTGCCGGCAGGCTGTTCCGCGTGCCGGCCGGCCCGATGCTCATCCCCATGCTGGCTGGTGCTCTGCTGCAGGACACCGGCCAGATGACGATCCAGCTACCGCCGTGGCTGCTGGGCCTTGCCTATCTGGCGGTCGGCTGGAGCATCGGCTTGCGCTTTACCCGCACGATCCTGATCTACGCCGCACACGCGCTGCCGCGGCTCGTGCTGTCGATCCTCGCCCTCATCGCGCTCTGTGGCGGCTTCGCCTGCCTGCTCGTCTTTTTCGTCGGCATCGATCCGCTGACCGCCTATCTCGCCACCAGTCCAGGCGGCGCCGATTCGGTCGCCATCATTTCCGCCTCGACCCCGGTCAACGTCGCCTTCATCATGGCGATGCAGATGGCCCGCTTCCTGATCGTGCTGCTGACCGGACCCTGGCTTGCCCGCATGGTCGCCGGCCGCATGGCGCAGCCGGACGGTGCGATGGCCGTCGAGCGCCAATAGGCGGCCGCCCGACGTCGCGAGGCAGGCGCCGCGAGGACCGTTACGCGCTGGCGGGCGAGCGCGGCGCCTTCGAGCGCTTCTGCTCGTACATGGCCGCATCGGCGCGTTTGGCGACCTGTTCGAGCAACTCTCCGGGCCGGGCGGTCGCGATCCCCATGGCAAAGCTCACTTCGGTGCGACCGTAATACTGGTTGTTGAGCTCGGTCAGGCGCAGGATGTTGTCCACCATCGTCTGCCCGGCGCGCTCGTCGACGCCCGGCATCAGAATGGCGAACTCGTCGCCGCCGATGCGTGCCGCCTTGGCCGGCAGCTCCACCGCCGCCATCAGGATTTCGCCGGCGCGCCGCAACACCTGGTCTCCGGCGGCGTGGCCGAATTCATCATTCGTCGCCTTGAGACCGTTCAGGTCTGCCATGACGATCGTCGTCGGCGACACGCGACTGCGCTGCAGCCTCGCCAGTTCGTCGTCGTAGAAGGAACGGTTGTGCAGCTTGGTCAGGACGTCGTGCATGCCGAGGAACTCGAGATAGGCCTCGGCCTTCTTGCGGGCGGTGATGTCGGTCAGCGCCACCTGGACGAGCGACCAGTCGACTTCATGGCCGGGCAGCACCGAGAACTGCATCAGGAAGTGTAGTTCGTCGCCGTCGAGCGAATAGTTGACGACCTCGCGCTGCTGCATCAGCTTGCCGCTCCACAGATCGACGAGCTGTTCGCAGAACGGCCGCCGCATGGCGTCGCGGAAGACCTCGTGCTTGCGCAGAAGCAGCTCCGACTGTTCGGTGGCCCGGAAGATCCTCAGGGTCTCCTGATTGACCTCGATGATGCGGATCTCGCTCATACAGCGATCGATGAATTCGGGATGCACGTCGGTGAAGGTGCGAAAGTCGGTGATCCCGCAGGCTCTGACATCGTCGATCAGTTTCTTGACCGAGGAGAAATCCTCGACCCAGAGCGAGACGGGGGAGTGGTCGAACAGGCCGCGGGCGTAGGCATCGCTGGCCGCCAGCGCCCGCCGGGCTGCCTCGTGCTCGCTGACATCGTCGATTGAGACGAGGACGCGAGCCCAGTCGTTCTCGTAGCCGGGCAGCACCGTGCCGTTGAGCCGAATGTCCATGCGGCGGCCCGATAGCGTGTAATTGACCGTTTGGCTGGAGAAGCTGCCGCCGCCGTCCCAGAGCTGGACGAGTTCGTCGATATGGGATTCGAACATCTCGCCGGAAAAGATCTTGTCGAGGTTGGCGACAAGCCGGATGAGATCCTCCGCCTCGAACAGTTCGAGGGTGCGCTTGTTGACGTCGACGACGCGGATCAGTGCGGCGCAATGTTCGACCCGGTGACGGTCGGCGGCCAGATAACTGCGGATGTCGGTGATGCCGTGGCGCCGCCATTCCTCGAACTGGATCTTGACCCCGGAATAGTCCTCGACCCACAGCGAGATCGGGGCGAGGTCGAACATGGATGTGGCGTCGCCGGCTGGCCGCGGTTCGTTCGAGGATGTCGCCAACGATGATTTCATGACCCGAGCCGTCCTTGCCGCATGCCGTCGTGGCGCGTACCGAACTTGCCGGCCGGCCGCGAAGGCTTTCCGGGAAATGTCGCAATGCGTGGCCTGAGGCGGCAATGCATAGGCATCGCCGCGTCCGAATCGCGTCCTTGCGACAGTCCCGCTCACGACTTGATTTACAGGGTCTTTCTTGAAGAAGTCCAAACGCTTGCAATTCCAGCCGTCGACGCTTCGCTGAGGCCGGGGCCATCGCGACAGCCTAGTGAAGCCGGAGATCGGCAGCCGGCAACGGTGCTAAGGCGCGCCCTGACAGCAGGTTGGGGGGAGAAAAGACCCGGACGCGGTGGTAACCGGCTACAGATTCGCGGCTGCCAGAGCCGGTTTGCCGAGGATCAGATCGGCGGCTTTTTCCGCCACCATGATGGTTGGCGCGTTGGTGTTCGACGACGGCACGAACGGCATGACCGAGGCGTCGGCGACGCGCAGGCCGTCGATGCCGATGAGCTTCAGATCCGGTGTGACGACCGCGTCGGGCCCCATTCCCATGGCGCAGGTACCGGCCGGGTGGTGGTCGGTTTTCGCCGATCGGTAGGCGTATTCGATCAGCTCGGCGTCTGTGGTCAGACCGTCGCCCGGCAACCGTTCGGCCAGAACGAAGGGTTTCAATGCCGGCTGGCGCAGGATGTCGCGCGCAAGTCTCAGACCCTTGATGGCGCATTCGCGATCGTAGGCGTCTTCCCAGTAATTGGGATCGATCAGCGGCATAGCCTTGGGATCGGCGTTGGCGAGTCGCACGGACCCACGCGAGCGCGGCCTGAGGAAGGCCGAGTTGAGCGTCACGCCCGGGTTCTTCATCTGCGCGACGCCGGCCTCGATGCCGGAGCCGAGCCCGAGGTGGAACTGGATGTCCGGCGAGCGGGCTTGGCTGTCGGCGTACCAG
>JARLIT010000199.1 GCA_031291575.1 Ancalomicrobiaceae bacterium | reverse complement strand
TGGCGCGCTACCGCGAGAAAGGCGCTCGCCACCGCGAGATGGCGGGCCGTCTCTACGGCTTCGTCGCCAAGAGCTCGGCTTGACGGCGGCGGATCGATCAGCCGCGATCCGATCGTGCCCGTTCCACCATCTCGACGATCTTGTAGGCGATGACGGACAGGACGACCGAGACGAAGGCGACGCTCCAGATCATGCCGTAGTCCAGCATGCCGCGGGCCCGGTTGAGGAGATTTCCGAGCCCGGTTCCGGTCGCCAGCGTCGCCACCAGTCCGGTTCCCCGCAGCCGGTCCGGCTCGGCCCGGCCGAGCGAGCCGATTAGATAGGCCCCCAGTCCCCACCGACCACCGCCGTCGAATTCCGCCAGGATGGCGCCGAGGATGGCGTTCGGTGCGGCCACCTGCAGGCCGGATAATACCGCCGGCAGCGCGTTGGGAATGCGCACGAAGCGAAACGCCGCGCCCTTGCCTCCGCGCCAAGCGCGGACCACGTCGAAGACAGCCGCGACCCGCCCCGGCTGGCTGGCCATCACCGCCTCGCTGACCGGGCGATTGCCGATCGCCTCGCGCCTGGCGTCGGGCGTATCGAGCCCAAGCGCCAGACGCAGGATGGTCGACTTGCCGCAGCCGGACAGCATGCTGTGGGACCGGCTGGGTCCGCATATGTTTGACACCATCCCGCCGCTCAGGGAACTTAAGGCAATGGGCCTGCGAGAACCGCTGACATCCATCCGGCTGCAGTGGAGCTCGGAATTCGATATTTGAGGACGCGCAATCCGCGAGCGCGACTCGAATGTCCGATTCGCCCCGCTGGCCGGCCATCACACACGAACGGAGACGCGACATGACCGCGATCGACCCGGATTTTGCCGCCTTCATTGACGGTCTGCCCAAGGTGGAGCTGCATCTCCACATCGAGGGGACCCTGGAACCGGAGACGATCTTCGCGCTCGCCGAACGAAACGGCGTTGAGCTTCCCTATCCGGACGTGGAAACCTTGCGCGCCGCCTATGCGTTCCACGACCTGCAGTCCTTCCTCGACATCTACTACGCCGGCGCCAGCGTTCTCCTCACCGCCGACGACTTCCACGACATGGCTGCCGCCTATCTCGCCCGCGCCGAGGCCGACAACGTCGTACGCGCCGAGATCTTCTTCGATCCGCAGACGCATACCGCCCGCGGCGTGCCGATCGCCACCGTCATCGAGGGGCTCACCCGCGCGCTCGACGCGGCGCGGGCGCGCGGCCTCAGCTGCGACCTGATTCTGTGCTTCCTGCGCCATCTCTCGGAAGAAGATGCTTTCGCCACCCTGGAGGCAGCGCTGCCCTACCGCGACGCCTTCATAGGCATCGGGCTCGATTCGAGCGAGGTCGGCCATCCGCCGGAGAAATTCGTCCGCGTCTTCGCCGAGGCGCGTCGGCTGGGGTTCCGCCTCGTCGCCCACGCCGGCGAGGAGGGGCCGTCGGCCTATATCGTCGATGCCCTCGACAGGCTCGCTGCCGAGCGCATCGATCACGGCGTGCGCAGCCTGGAAGATCCGGACTTGGTCGCCCGACTGGTGCGCGACCGCATCCCGCTGACGGTCTGTCCCTTCTCCAACGTGCGGCTCAGGGTCTGCGACACGCTCTCCGAGCATCCGCTGAAGCGCATGCTGGACGCCGGCCTCGCCGTTACCATCAATTCGGATGATCCGGCCTATTTCGGCGGCTACGTCGGCGATAACTGGCGCGACACGGTGGCCGCGCTCGGCATGGATCGCGACGATGTCGTCCGCATTGCCCGCAACGGCATCGACGCCGCTTTCGTCGACGCAGCGACCCGTCTCCGGCTGCATGATCGGCTCGATGCCCACGTAGCGGGATCCGCGGGAGAGCCACTCGTCCGCGACCGGTGATCGCGGCGATTTGGGATCGGTTCCCCGCTGTCAGGATGCCGGCCGCAGCCGGGAGCCCGGCGCTACGGCCGCGACTTGCTGCCCTGGCAGAGCACGATGGGCTCGGACAATGCGTTCGCCACACCCGATTGCAGGAAGACCTGGATGCCTTCCTGACCAGGCCAGATGATGAAGGATCCCTGGTAGGTCCGCGCGCCACTGCCCGTCGCGATGACGGTCCAACCGAAGGTGCAGACCTGCGGCGGAGCCGATCGGACGGTATGGCTGCAGCTTAGGATGGCGGAGTCGGCCATGACCACTCCAGCGCACGCAACCGGCCTGGCAGCGCTCGCGGCGGTTGGTGAGGCGAGTGCGAGGAGGATGATCGGCAGCCCGCGGGTCATGCCTGAGCGTACCCGTCGCAGCTTCTGGCCTGGACAGCGGATCTGCACGGGACCTGCCTTTCATCCCATCGTTGACGCATATCCGCGCCGTTCGGACGACAGCGTCCGGCTTGAAGCTAGGCGTCAAACGAGCGCTGTCGAATCTGGCTCGCGACCGTCTCTCCGCGTCCGTCTCAGGCGCTGGACAACGACGAGACCGCCGCGCATCCCGACTCCGGATTAAAACGGGTTGCGGACCCTGTCCAGAGTAATTATATCGCTTCCTTAACATAAGCATGCTTATGAAGTAGCGTCATGGATGCTTCGCGCTCGACCATGGGGTTCCTGCTCTACGATGTCGTCCGCCTGATACGGCGACGTTTCGAGCAGCGCTCGCATCACTCCGGCCTCACCAGGTCCCAGTGGCAGGTGCTGGCGTGCCTTAAGGCGCATGAGGGCATTCAGCAGAACCGGCTGGCCGAACTCATCGAAATCAAGCCGATCAGCCTGGCGCGACTGCTCGACCGGATGGAAGAGCAGGGGCTCGTCGTGCGGCGGCCGCACCCGACCGACCGCCGCATTCACCTCGTGTATCTCCACCCGACCGCCGGGCCAGCCATGCTGATCATGGGGGAAGTGGCTCGCCAGACCCGGGAGGAGGCACTCGCCGGCCTCAGCGACGACGCGTGCTGCGGGCTGATTGCCAATTTGCAGCAGATTAAAGCCAACCTTGCCGCCGCGTGCGAGCGCCCTGCCGATGCGCCTCCGCCGCCGCAGGATCAGGACCAATCCCCGTGAATGAGCCTCGTCCCCGACTTGAGAACGGCCAGAACGTGCCGTTGCCAATCATCTCCGCCCGCACGCTCACTGCGGACGGCACCCCGGCGCGTGCAGGCGCCGCAGCGGTTTCGTCGGACGCCCCGGCGCCGAGCGGCCCGGCGTTGCCGCTGCGGGTGAAGAAGCGCCGCCCGCCGGCCGGCAGCGAACCTGGATCCGACCTCGGGCTCGACGCCCAGCCGGCCGAGACGCGCCGACGGACGTCCCTGACCCGGCCGATCCTGTTTGCGCTGTTGCCGATTGTGCTGCTCGCTGGAGCCTGGTTCTGCGTCACCGGCGGCCGCGTCATGACGACCGACAACGCCTATGTCCAAGCCCGCAAGCTGCCGGTTTCCACCGACGTCAGCGGCACTGTGATCGAGATTGCCGTGCATGAAAACGAACAGGTCGAGACGGGCAGGGTGCTTTACCGACTGAAGCCGGATTCCTACCGGACCGCGCTCGATGCCGCGCGCGCCCAGCTCGGCACGGTGCGCGACCAGGTGTTGACGCTGAAGGCGAGTTATCAGCAGGCCCTGGCGGTCATCGATCAGGCCAAGGCCGACCTGCCCTACTATCAGGCGACGTTCGATCGCCAGCAGAACCTGTTGAAGAGCTCCAACGTTTCCCAGGCCGCGTTCGATACGGCAAGGCATGATCTGATCAGCGCCCAATCGAAAGTGTCGGTCGCCGAGGCCCAGGCGCGCGCCGTGCTGGCCCAACTCAGCGGCGACCCGGACCAGAAGCTCGAGGACAATCCATTCTATCGTCAGGCGAAAACTGGCGTCGAGAACGCCGAGCGCGACCTTGAGGACACCGTCGTTCGGGCGCCATACTCCGGTGTCGTCACCAACGTCAACGCGCTCGAGATCGGCAAGCAGCTGGCGGCCAACGCCCCCGCCTTCAGTCTGGTCGCCGACAAGGACCTGTGGGTCGAGGCCGATCCGAAAGAAACCGAACTGACCGACGTTCGCCCCGGCCAGCCCGCCACGATCAGCGTCGACACCTACCCCGACGCCGTCTGGCACGGCCACGTGCTGAGTATCAGTCCGGCGTCGTCCTCGAGCTTCTCGCTGTTGCCGGCGCAGAACTCGTCCGGCAACTGGGTGAAGGTCGTCCAACGCATTCCCGTGCGCCTCAGCATCGAGGATCCCGACGGCAAACCGCCGTTGCGCATGGGTATGAGCGTCGTGGTCGGCATCGATACGGGACACGCGCGCGGTCTGCCGACCTGGCTGAGCGACTGGCTTCCGGCCTCATTGAACGACCCCTTGCGCAAGCTGGTCGCCAGCTATGGCCAGTGATGCTCACCCATCGCCAAGACCGATCCGCAACCGCGGCATGGTCAGCGGCTGCATCATTCTGGCGGTGGTCATGCAGGCGCTCGACACCACGATCGCCAATGTCGCGCTGCCCTACATGCAGGGAAGTGTTGCGGCGAGCGCTGATCAGATCAACTGGGTGTTGACCTCCTATATCGTCGCGGCGGCGATCATGACGCCGCCGTCCGGATTTCTCGCTCTGCGCTTCGGCCGCAAGCGCATGCTGTTGGTCTCGATCGCCGGCTTCGTGCTGGCGTCGGTCTTGTGCGGCGCGGCGCAGACGCTGACCCAGATCGTCTGCTTCCGCCTCATCCAGGGTGTGTTCGGCGCCTTCCTCGGGCCGATCACCCAAAGCATCCTGCTCGACATCTATACGGTTGAAGAGCGCGGGCGCGCCATGGCCATGTTCGGCATGGCGATCATGGTGGGGCCGATCCTCGGACCGGTCGTCGGCGGCTGGATCACCGATCACGTCAGCTGGCGCTGGGTGTTCTACATCAACGTTCCCGTCGGCATGTTGGCACTGGCCGGCGTCTCGGCCTTTGTTGCCGAAACCAAACGCGATGCGGCCGCAAGCCTCGATTGGCTGGGCTTCGGCGCGTTGTCGATCGCCATCGGCGCGCTGCAAATGCTGCTCGACCGCGGCGAAGAGATGAACTGGTTCGCATCCGCGGAAATCGTAGCGGAATCGATCATCAGCGCGTCCGCGTTCTACATTTTTCTCATCCACACGGCGACCGCCAAGCGACCGTTCGTCGACCCGGCGCTGTTCCGCGACCGCAATTTCGTCGCCGGCATGATCTTCATCTTCATCATCGGCGCGATCCTGCTGGCATCGCTGTCGCTGATGAGCCCGTTCCTGCAGACCTTGATGGGCTATCCGGTGGTCACCGCCGGGCTGGTGATGGGGCCACGCGGCGTCGGAACCATGCTGTGCATGATCGTGGTCGGGCGCCTGATCGGCCGGATCGATACGCGCTGGCTGCTGCTGACCGGCCTCGTCATCACCGCCTGGGCGCTGTACGGCATGTCCGGCTGGTCGCCCGACGTATCGCAGGAGGCGATCGTGATGGTCGGCTTCGTGCAAGGGCTCGGCCTCGGCCTGTTGTTCGTTCCCCTGACGACTGTTGCGTTTGCCACCCTGCCGGCGAGCCAGCGCACCGAGGCCTCCGGATTCTACAACCTGTCGCGCAATATCGGTTCGAGCGTCGGCATCTCGGTCTGCTCGGCCATGCTCACCAACAACACGCAGATCAATCACGCCGAGATTTCTGCCTATGTGACGCCCTTCAACCAAGCGTTCAGCACGCCTGGCATCGGCGAAGCGCTGGATCCCACGTCGCCGAGCGGCCGCGCCATGCTCGATGCGCTCGTCACGCAACAATCGACCATCATCAGCTTCATGGACGATTATCGGATGCTGATGCTGCTCACGCTGGCGGCGATCCCGCTATTGCTGATGCTGCGCCGGAGTGCGCGGCAGAGTAGCCCTCCTCGCTCGACGTAGGAAGGAGCCGGCGTCGTCTGGCGCCGCGACCGGACAGCGCCTCGAATGGCGCCGCAACTGGCCTGTTGTCGACCTTTGACCTCCTCCTGGGCTGAGCTTGTTCCGTCGCGTCCGCGAGTTCGCGGCCGGTCAGGCGTCGTCGCCCGAGGACGGTATCTGTATACAGAAGATGCGCCACGATCGGGGATCAATAGGATCTTAGCCGGATCCTGCCGCTTTGTACTTGCCATCGGCAAAATTATGTATACAGATAGGGGCAAATACATAGATTGGGAGGATTCGATGGCCGATGCGAGCCCCTATCCGCTGAACGCCTGGTACGCCGCCGCTTGGGGCAAGGAAATCGGCCGAGCCCTGACGCCGCGCAAGATCTGCGGCAGGAGCGTCGTGCTGTATCGGCAGACCGACGGCACCGTGGCGGTCCTGGAAGATGCCTGCTGGCACCGGCTGTTGCCCCTGTCGCTCGGTTTCCTCAGAGGCGACGAGGTCGTCTGCGGTTACCATGGCCTCGTCTTCGACGGTGGTGGCCGCTGCACCTACATGCCGGCACAGAAGACCATCAACCCGTCGGCGGCGGTCCGCGCCTATCCAGCGGTCGAGCGTCACCGTCTGGTGTGGATCTGGCCGGGCGATCCCGCGCTGGCTGATCCCGGCCTGATCCCGGAGTTCTCGAGGAACGACGGCACCGACTGGGTCGGCGAGGGCGGCACCTTCCAGTCGTTGAAGTGCGACTACCGCCTCGTCCTAGATAACCTGATGGACCTGACGCACGAGACCTACGTCCACTCCGACAGCATCGGTGACGAGAACATCCTGGCGGCGCCCTTCGAGGTCACCCATACCGATCGCTCGGTGACGCTGTCGCGCTGGATCATCGACATCGAGCCGCCGCCGTTCTGGCGACGCCTGTTGAACCGGCCCGGCGCCCGCGTCGACCGCTGGCAGATTGTCACCTTCAAGGCGCCGAACGTCATCGTCGGCGATGTCGGCGTCGCCCTCACCGGTACCGGCGCGCCTGAGGGCGATCGCTCGCAGGGGGTCAACGGCGCATTTCTCGCCGCCATCACGCCAGAGACCGACAAGACCTGCCACTACTTCTGGAATTTCGTGCGGAACTTCGAGCGCGACAACGACGCGCTGACGGCGGCGCTGACCAAGGGCCACGTCAACGACGGCAAGGGTGTCTACGACCAGGACCATCGCGTTCTGGAAGCGCAGCAGGCGGCGCTCGACGAGAACCCGCGCACGCCGTTCTACAATCTCAACATCGATGCGGGCGCCCTGTGGACGCGCCGGTTGATCGCCGAGATGGTGGCGCGCGAGGGCGATGCCGCGC
Organism: Ancalomicrobiaceae bacterium; assembly: GCA_031291575.1. Lineage (GTDB taxonomy): Bacteria > Pseudomonadota > Alphaproteobacteria > Rhizobiales > Ancalomicrobiaceae > CAIYYN01. The sequence goes on along the minus strand of JARLIT010000199.1, from coordinate 17,222 downwards.
GACTCGGCGTTGCGGCGGAGTGAACGGCATGCAGCTGGTTCGCTGGTGCGTTGCGCGGCTGGTCGCAACTCGCGATCTGACGCATGACATCCGTCTCTTCGTAATCGACCCGGCCGAGGGAGACGCCTCCTCCGGTTCGGCCTCGAGCTTTGTGGCGCCGACGCCCGGCAGCCACATCCAGGTCGAGGTGCTGATCGGCGGTCGGGTCGAGACCCGCTCGTACTCGACCGTCGGGCCCTGCGCCGACGGCCTCTATCGCATTGCGGTGAAGCGGCTTGCGGCGAGCCGCGGCGGCTCGGCCTACATGTGGTCGCTTACTCCCGGCGCCCGGCTGAAGATCGCCCATCCGCGCAATCAGTTCGAACTGGCCTGGGCGAAGCCCGCCTATCTGCTGCTGGCGGGCGGCATCGGCATCACGCCGATCTACTCGATGGCGCTGGCGCTCGTCGCGGCGGGCGCGGACGTGCGGCTCATCTATGGGGTGCGGACGGCCGCCGATCTGGCGTTTGCCGAAGAGCTGCGCGCCGAACTCGGCGACCGGCTCAGCCTCTTCGTCGACGCCGAGGGCGAGAAGATCGATCTCGACCGCGAGATCGCGGCGCTCGCCCCAGGGGGCGAATTCTATGTCTGTGGCCCACTCGGACTGATGGACGCCGCGCGCCAGGCCTGGACCCGCTCGGGTCGGGCGGCCGTCCTGATGCGCTTCGAGACCTTCGGCAACAGCGGGCGTTTCGCCAATCAGCCGTTCCACGTTGCCATCCCGCGGCTCGACCTCGCCTTCGACGTCGCCGCCGAGGAGACGCTGCTCGATGCCCTGGAGAAGGCCGGCGTCGCCATGATTTCCGACTGCCGCAAGGGCGAGTGCGGGCTCTGCGTTCTGCCGATTCTCTCCGCCGACGGTCCGCTCGACCACCGCGACGTATTCTTCAGCAGCGGGGAAAAGGCGGAAAACAGCAAGATTTGCACTTGTGTTTCCCGCCTTGCCGGCGGCATCCTAAGCCTCGATACCCCAGATCGCAGGGCGTGATGGACTTGGATGACACGGACAATTCGGCGTCGTCGGCTGTGCGGGGCGAGCGAGCCGCGTCGCAGACGCTGAGGGCGCAGCTGATGCTGCGCAGTCTGATCATCGGCGGCGAGTTGAAGCCGGGCGAACGCGTGTCAGAATTGCAGATGGTCGACCGTCTCGGCGTGTCGCGCACGCCGGTCCGGGCCGCGTTGATCCACCTCGAGCACGAGAACCTCGTCGAGGCGCTTCCCTCCGGCGGCTATGCCGTCAAGGAACTGTCGGAGCCGGAAATCCTCGTTGCGATCGAGATCCGCGGCACGCTCGAGGGCCTCGCCGCGCGCATGGCCGCCGAACGCGGCGCGCCGGCCGACCTGATCGCCGCCGCCCATGTCGTGCTCGAAGAGATCGACCGCATCGTTTTGCCGGGCCCGCGTCCGAACGGCCTCGAGCGCTACGTCCGGCACAACGCCCGCTTTCACGACCTGATCGTCGACATGGCGGGCAGCGATACGCTCGCTCGTCAGATCGAGCGGGCCGCGGTTCTGCCGTTCGCCTCGCCAAGTGCATTGGTGCCGATGGAGCCCGGTTCGGTCGAGACGCACCAGTCCCTGCTATTATCGCAGTTCCAGCATCGGATCGTGCTGCAGGCGATCGAACTACGCCAAGGGGCACGCGCCGAGGCGATGATGCGCGAGCACGCCCGCACCGCCCACTGCAATCTCCGGCGTGCGCTCATCGCCGGCCGCAAGCTGGCCGAACTCGCCGTCGCCTCCTTGAGCAGCAACAGCTGACCGTTGCCGCAGCCATGCACCGGCCTGAACGCGGCATGCCGGCGGGATGGCGTCGGCCTGCGCATTGAATGGAAACGCCGGATGAGGCGCCGCCGTTTCAGTTGATCGTTCCGCTCATCGACAGCATGCCGAGGCCGGAGAACTGCGCGCCGGCGGCGGCGAAGTCGGCCGCGAGTTCCTCGTCTGCCGTCTCGACAGTCGTGCGTTTCAGCCAGATCGCCACCGACCTCAGCGCCTCCATCCGGCTCATGCCGCCTTCGCGCGCCGTGTCGTAGATCTCGAGCTGACGGTGGGCGCTGGTGCCGAAATCGAGGATGGTGCGGATGTGGGCGAGATCGGCGGCGTGGCCGAGCGCCCGTGCGTCGGGAGCGAGCGCCTTCACCAGCCGTTCGATCGCCTCACGCGCTGTCGTCGCCCTGCCGCTGCAGGGATCGACCACGCGCGCATCGAGTCCGTCGCGCTGGACCCGCCAGCGGCATTCCTCGGCAACCGAGCGGGCGACGGCATCGACCGGCGGGGCGAAGTCGAGCCGGCGATCGAGGCGGCGCACCAGGAGGCGGTAGAGGACCGCGATGGCGACCGCGTCAGCCGCGCTGGTGCAACTGTCGGCGATCCGGAGTTCGAGCGTCGGGTACTTTGTCGACGGCCGGATCGCCCACCACAGATAGCTGGCATCGGGGATCAGCCCGGCGTCGGTCATCTGGGAGACGAAGCGATCGTAGTCGGCCTGATCGGCAAATGCCGGCGGCATGCCGGTGCGCGGCAACTCGTCATAGGCCGCCAACCGGTAGCCGAGCATGCCGGTGGCCCGCCCCGTCCAGAACGGCGAGGACGTCGACAGCGCCAGGAACAGCGGCAGGAACGGCAGCATTCGCGTCATGATCGGAACCCGGCTCTCCGGATCCGGCACCTCGACGTGAACATGCAGCCCGCACAACAGATTGCGGTGGCCGAGCATCCTCAGTTCGTTCATCACCGTGCGGTAGCGCGACCTCTCACTGTGCCGCTGCACCTGCCAATCGGCAAACGGGTGAGTGCCCGCCGCGAGAAGCCCGAGCCCGTGCTCTGCCGCAGCCGCACCGGCTCCGGCGCGCAAGCTCTGCAGTTCGGCGAGCGCGGCCGCCGCCTCTGTATGCGGCGAGGTCCGGACTTCCAATTGCGACTGCAGCAGTTCGAGCCCGACATGATCGCCGAGCCGGTCCTGACAACGACCCAACAGCGTCGCCGGCATGCTGACAGTCGAATTCAAAGTCATTGCATCAACAACGAAAAACTCTTCCTCAATCCCGAACGTGTAGTTGGATGTCATAGCGTCCTCCTGTGATCGGTCGATGTCGCCGGGCCACGCTCGACTTGAGATCCGGCGCGTTGTACCGATGATGAGGAGCAAATGCGTCGATGAAATGTCTCCGAAGTACGTAATTATGGCGAAATTTGTTGTGCTCTCCGAAAGAAAAAATCCATAATAACGCGAAAATTACAGATGTCGCGCCGCAGCATTGAAGTATTGGTGAGCTGAAATGATTTGAAAGACTGCGTGATCGCCCGGGCGCCTGCGCGGCCGCCCGGGATCGGGGACGATCGCATGCAAAACGGCCGCCCCGGGGTCCGGAGCGGCCGCTCGCCGATTGGGTGTCGAAGGCGTGACGTCAGGCGAAGGACGAATCGTCGCCGCCGCCGAAGTCGCTGTCGAACGACGCATCGTCGACCGACGATCCGTTGTCGTAGCCGCCGTCGTAGCCGACGTCGACCACGCCGCCCTGGTCGTAGCCACCCAGGCCCTGACCATCGCCGACGTAGGTCGTTTCGTTGATGACTTCGGTCACGCCGTTGTTGCCGAACAGCCCGCCGCCATAGCCGCCATGGCCGCCGAACAGGCTGCTCAGCGCGCTATAGGCGAACAGGCCGCCAGCGACGCCGGTGGCCGCGCCGAGCGCTGAACGCAGGAAGTTACCGCCCTGCGATGGTTGCTGCGCCTGCGGCGCCTGGCCCCAGGGCTGCGCCGGCGGCTGGGTCCAGCCTTGCGGCGGAGGCGGCGGGGGCGGAGGAACCGCCTGTGCCTGACCCCACGGACCGGCCTGCGGCGGAGGCGGGGCGACACTCGGCACCGACGCGCCGAACAGGCTGCCGCCGGTCGGCGCCGGCCCGCGCGATTGCAGCGCGGCGAGTTGGCTCGCCAGCCGATCGCGCTCGGCCTGCAATTGGCTGCGCTGCCCTTCCAGACCGACGACGAGCTGGATCAGGCCGATGCCGGCATCGGGATTGGCGCGCAATTCCGCGTCGATGGCCTGGCGCGCCTGTCCGTCATTCTGGGCGGGAAAGGAGCGGACGCGCGCAAAGACGTCGCGGATAATGGAGTATTCCTCGGGCGTCATGACGAAAACCTCGTGTGGTTCGCCGAGCGCTGGTCCGGCAAGAGTGGACACCGGTCCTGCCGGCCGACAAGCGCTAAAAGAAGTCTCAAGTCTCTCCGGTTCAGCCCGAGCCGGACGGGCGACGGGCTGAAAGGTCCGACGCGGAACAAGTGGGTGCGCATTATGGCGGGATCAAGGGCCGCAGCCCCGGCGATCCTCAAACGCGGAAATGCTTCGACAGTTTGAGACCTTGCGCCTGGTAATTCGACCCAATTCCCTGGCCGTAGAGTTGATCGGGCACGTCGGCGAGCCGCTCGTAGACGAGCCGGCCGATGATCTGGCCGTGATCGAGGATGAAGGGCACCTCGTGGCTCCTGACTTCCAGCACCGCCCGCGAGCCGGCTCCGCCCGCCGCCGCATGGCCAAAGCCCGGATCAAAGAAGCCGGCATAGTGCACGCGGAATTCGCCGACCAGGGGATCGTAGGGCACCATCTCGGCGGCGTGCGTCGGCGGCACGTGCACCGCCTCGCGGCTGACGAGGATGTAGAACTCGTCCGGATCGAGAATGAGGCTGGAGTGGCCGGGGCGTGCGACGATCGGGTCCCAGAAGTCGAGCACGTCGAGCGCGGCCTTGGCGTCGACATCGATGACGGCGGAATGCCGCCGGGCGCGATAGCCGATCGGCGCTTCGCCCGTACCGATGAGGTCGATGGAGAGCGGCAGCCCGCCATTGAACTGCGGCTCGGCACCGGAAACGATGATCTGCGTCCGGTGCAGTTCGGCGAGAGCTTCGTCGGAAAGCCGCGCCTCGCCGTGACGGAAGCGCATTTGCGACAGCCGCGACCCCGAGCGCACCAACACTGGGAAGGTGCGCGGACTGATCTCCAGAAACAGCGGTCCGTGATAGCCGGCCGGAATCGTGTCGAAGGCGCGGCCCTGATCGACGATGACGCGGGTGAACACGTCGAGCCGGCCGGTCGAACTCTTCGGATTGGCCGCCGCCGCGATCTCGGCCGGCAGTCTCAGGCTCTCGATGAGGGGCACGATATAGACGCAACCGGTCTCCAGCACGGCGCCTGGCGTCAGGTCGATTTCATGCAGCTTCAGGTGGCGGATCTTGGTCTCGACCGACAGATCAGGGCCGGGCAGGAATGAGGCCCGGACCCGGTAGGCGACCGACCCCAAACGAAGATCAAGGCTGGCGGGCTGGATCTGGTCGGGATCGAGGGTGGCGCCGATCTGAATCGCACCCGCGGTCACGAGATCGTGGATCTGATGCCGGGCAAGGATGCCCTGATTGAGTTCGGCCATGTCTGTCTGTCGGTCTCTGCCTGTCGGTCGAATATGCCCGCCGCCCGCCTTCTCTAGCGGATTTGGCGCAGGAAGGGGAGGGGAAGACGGTGCTTGTCGCCATTCGTCGCCGAGTCTGTCGTCCACCGCCCGGGGCTGCGACCCGGGGAGCCGCGGGTGACAATGGAGTGGCGCGCGCCGAGGCGGGCGAATGCCTGGGGGCAGGTCTGCACATCCCGGAAAGCGGTGGCTGGAACGTCGGCGCCGTATCGGACCGGCTCGGTCTGGTTCAACGGCAGCGCGGATTGAATAAGGGGCCGCAGCGTTGCCGCCGCGAACCCCTTCTCAGAGAGGTGCGCCCGGCCGGCGCGGCGCGGACACGAATGGTCGGCGCCTCCGCCTGGCGGGCGTTCAAGGCCTCAGGCGATAGCGATGAGCACGTCCGAGGCCTTAATCACCGCCGAGGCGGCGCCGCCGACGGTAAGGCCAAGCTCATCGACCGCTTCATTGGTGATCGAGGCGGTGACCGTCAGGCCGTTGACGTCGATGGTGACATGGGCGGTGGTGGCGCCCTTCTTGATCGCTGTGATCTTGCCGGGAAGCACATTGCGGGCGGAGATCTTCATGTGTCGGTCCTCGCTTTGGCCGCCAATCGGCGGCGCATGGGGAGACGGCCGGCCAAGTGGGGAGCTTGCCGTCGGAGAATTGGCTTAGCCGGCGCCCGACACTTAGGCAATATGCGATATTTCATCGTTCCTTCCCGGCCGGAACCGAAAACAGGAGAACGACGCGAATCCGACCTGTTCCGGTCGGCTCGGTCGGCGGGCAGGCGAAAGGCGGTCCCACACCCCCCGTCGCGCAGGATGCTGTCCCGCTTGCGACATATGCGCACTCCGGCGACAACGCCGGAGCGCGGCACCGGTCTCTCGGCAGCTGGTCTTTCCACCTTTTAGGTCGGCACGTCGCGACCTTTCCGGGCTGCCGGCGCGGCACTGACGTCGTGCGCCGCCGATCGGACGCGACCACTGCGAATGCATGATCGTTCGCAAGCCCACCGAAAAGCGCATTTCATGAACATGCTAGAATTCTAGTGGGCCAAGCTGGATCCTTGCGTCAATTCGAGGCCTTGGCGGCAAAATACGGGTCCGCGGACGACTGCAGCACGAAATTCGACTGGGGTGCGATTTCAGCAATGCTGGCAAGCAATTCCAATTCCCTCGCATAACCCCGCATCACACTGGCGCCGATCTGGTTTCAGTCCGTTGATGTTTTTTATCTTTTCCAAAGAGGCCTCCGGAAGATCGCGGAGTCCTTTTACCGCCTAGCGGGTTTACCGGAATGCCGACCCGATTGATCCACCACAATGTCGCAGTTGCCATTTCGCGTTGTTGTCACGTCCAAGTCCGCTCAGCCGAGAAAATGGGAACTTCCATGAACGCCAGGCTTCAGGATTTCACCCCCGTCGTCGACATGGTTCGTCAGCGGGGCTCTGGACCCGTCCGCAAAGAACATCCCGTCTATGAAAATCATCTTCCCCCCTGCAGTGCCAACTGCGCTGCGGGCGAAGACATCCAAGCCTGGCTCGACCAGGCACAGGCCGGCAAGTACCGCCAGGCCTGGGAAATCATTGTCGCCGAGAACCCGTTCCCGGCGGTCAGCGGCCGCGTTTGCTACCATCCCTGCGAATCGCGCTGCAATCGCTCCGAGGTCGACACCGCGGTCAGTATCCACGCGGTCGAGCGCTACGTCGCCGACCTCGCGCTGACCGAAGGCTGGAAGCTTCCGGCCGCCGGTAAGGCAACCGGGAAGAAAGTTCTGATCATCGGCGCCGGCCCGTCGGGCCTCTCCGCCGCCTATCACCTCGCCCGCCTCGGCCATCAGGTCGAGATCCGTGATGCGAGTCCGCTTCCGGGCGGCATGATGCACTTTGGCATCCCCTCCTATCGTCTGCCGCGCGATGTCCTCATGGCGGAAATTCGCCGCATCGAGGCAATGGGCGTGAAGATCACCTTGAACCACGAGGTCAAGGACGTTCTGGCCGAGAAGGCCGAAGGCCGCTTCGACGCGGTCTTCGTTGCCGTCGGCGCCCAGATCGGCAAACGCACTGACGTGCCGGCCCGCGACGCCGCCAAGGTGTTCGACGCCGTCCGCCTGCTGCATGACGTCGAGCTCGGCCAGGCGCCGGTGCTCGGGGCCCGCGTTGTCGTCTACGGCGGCGGCGATGCGGCAGTCGATGCGGCGCGCACCGCGGTCCGCCTCGGCGCCGAGGAAACCTGCATCGTCTACTGGCGTGACAAGGACCGCATGCCGGCTAAGGCCTACCAGCAGGACGAGGCCCTCTCTGAGGGTATCAAGATCAAGTGGCTGACGGATGTCCGCGAAATCGGCGAGACCGGCACCACCGTCGAGATCATGGAACTCGATGCCGACGGCGTTCCCCAGCCGACCGGTCGCTTCGAGACGCTGACGTCCGATGCCGTCGTGCTCGCCCTCGGTCAGGAGACTGAGGCCAACTTCCTCAAGAGCGTCCCCGGCATCGCCTTCAACCCGGATGGCACCATCGTCGTCGACCGTCAGCAGATGACCGGCCATGCCGGCATCTTCGCCGGGGGCGACACCATCAAGGGCCTCAAGAACACCACCGCTGCCATCGGCGCCGGTCGCAAGGCCGCTCGCCAGATCAACGGCTGGCTCGCCGGCTCGCCTTACAAGGAAAAGCCGCGCGGCACCGTGGTCAGCTTCGAAGACCTCAATCTGCCGATCTACACTGACGCGCCGCAGCGCCAGCAGCATCAGGTGCCGGCGGCCGACCGCGTCGGGCAGGGCTTCGTCGAGACGACCGAAGGCCTGAAGGACGTCGAGGCGTTGTTCGAAGCCAAGCGTTGCCTGTCCTGCGGCAACTGCTTCGAGTGCGACCAGTGCTACGCTGCCTGCCCGACGCAGGCGATCGAAAAACTCGGCCCCGGCAAGCGCTACGCCTTCAAGTACGAGCTCTGCACCGGCTGCGCCGTCTGCTTTGAGCAGTGTCCTTGCCACGCCATCGAAATGGTTCCTGAACCGTCCATCGAAACTTCGGAGCGCCAGGCATGAACATCGCCGCGCCTATCACCGCCAATCTTGCGAAGAAGGCCGCTTCGGCCGACTCCGCCAATCAGAAGACTGCCATCATGGACGGCAATACCGCCGCCGCCCATGTCGCCTACCGCCTCAGCGATGTCTGCGCCATCTACCCGATCACCCCGTCCTCGACGATGGCGGAACTGGCCGACGAATGGTCTGCGCACGGCACCAAGAACATCTGGGGATCGATCCCGCTCATCCAGGAAATGCAGTCGGAGGCCGGCGCCGCCGGTGCCGTGCATGGCTCGTTGCAGTCGGGCGCCATGACGACGACCTTCACGGCGTCGCAGGGCCTCCTCTTGATGATCCCCAACATGTTCAAGATTGCCGGTGAACTGACGCCGGCTGTCTTCCATGTCGCGGCACGTGCGCTCGCCACCCAGGCGCTGTCGATCTTCGGCGATCATTCCGACGTGATGTCGGCACGCTCGACCGGCTTTGCCATGCTCGGGTCGGCTTCGGTGCAGGAGGCGCATGACTTCGCGCTGATCGCGCATGCGGCGACGCTGGAATCGCGCATTCCGTTCATGCATTTCTTCGATGGCTTCCGCACCTCGCACGAAGTCAACACACTGAAGCTGGTCGACGACAACATCATCAAGGCGATGATCGATCAGGATCTGGTCCGCGCCCACCGCGCCCGCGCCCTTAATCCGGAGCATCCGGTCATCCGCGGCACCGCGCATAACCCGGACACCTTCTTCCAGGCGCGTGAGACGATCAACCCGTTCTACAACGCGACTCCGGCGATCGTCGAAAAGGCGATGGCGAAGTTCGCCGAGTTGACCGGCCGCCAGTACAAGCTGTTCGACTATTTCGGCGCTCCCGATGCCGAACGGCTGATCGTAGTGATGGGCTCCGGCGCCAAGGTGGTCATCGAGACGGTGAACTATCTGAATGCCCGGGACCCGGCTGCCAAGCTCGGCGTCATCCAGGTCAACCTCTACCGGCCGTTCTCGGAGAGTCACTTCCTGGCTGCCCTGCCGGCAACCGTGAAGTCGATTGCCGTCCTGGACCGCACCAAGGAATCGGGTGCCCCCGGCGAGCCGCTTTACCTCGACATCGTCACCGTGCTGGCGCAGGCGCACGCCCGCGGCGCTCGCACTACGATGCCGCGCGTCATCGGCGGCCGCTACGGCCTGTCGTCGAAGGACTTCACCCCGGCGATGGCCAAGGCCATCTGCGACGAGTTGGCGAAGCCCTCGCCGCTCAACGGCTTCACCGTCGGCATCAACGACGACGTGACGCATCTGAGCCTCAGCTACGATCCGTCGTTCCTGACCGAACCCGCAGAGGTCGTCCGCGCCGTGTTCTACGGCCTCGGCGCCGACGGCACGGTTTCGGCCAACAAGGGGTCGGTGAAGATCCTCGTCGACGATGCCGGCCGCTATGCCCAGGGCTATTTCGTCTACGACAGCCACAAGTCTGGCGCGCAGACGGTCTCGCATCTGCGTTTCGGCCCCAATCCGATCGAAGCGCCCTATCTGATCGCGCATGCGTCGTTCGTCGCCTGCCATCAGTACGTCTTCCTGGAAAAGGTCGACGTGCTGGAGTTCGCTTCGCCCGGCGCCACCTTCCTGCTCAACTGTCCGCATGGTCCGGAAGACGCCTGGGACTACCTGCCGCGGCCGGTGCAGGACGACATCATCCGCAAGAAGCTGAAGTTCTTCATCGTCGACGCCACCCGCGTCGCCCGTGAAGCCGGCCTCGGCGGCCGCATCAACACGGTCTTGCAGACCTGCTTCTTCGCTCTCTCCGGCGTCTTGCCGCGCGACGAGGCCATCGCCCGCATCAAGAAGATGATCGAGAAGACCTACGGCCGGAAGGGTCGCAAGGTCGTCGAAGAGAACTTCGCCGCGGTCGACCGCACGCTCGCCAGCCTGTTCGAAGTCAAGGTGCCGGCGACGGCGACGAGCCTGATCGAACTGCCGCCCCACGTGCCGGCCTCCGCTCCGGAGTTCGTCAAGTACGTCACGTCGGCGATCATGTCGGGCAAGGGCGATAGCCTGCCGGTCAGCGCCCTGCCGATCGACGGCACCTTCCCCGTCGGCACCTCGGCCTACGAGAAGCGCAATATCGCCGACGATGTGCCGGTCTGGGAAACCGACCTCTGCATCCAGTGCGGCCAGTGCGCCCTCGTCTGCCCGCATGCCGTCATCCGCTCCCGCTTCTACAACGAGAGCCGGCTCACGGACGCCGCCAACCCGGTCCCGCCGACGTTCAAGTCGGCCCCGGTCAACGCCCGTGGCTATCCGGAAGCCCGCTTCACGCTGCAGGTCTACGTCGAGGATTGCACCGGCTGCGGCCTCTGCGTCGAAGCCTGCCCGGCCAACAGCCCGCGCGAGCCGGACAAGAGGGCCATCAACCTGACGCCCAAGACTCCGATCCTGGAGACCGAACGCGCCAATATTACCTTCTTCGAAAGCCTGCCGATCAACGAGCGTGCCTCGATCGACTTCGCCAACGTGCGTGGCATCCAGTTCCTCGAACCGCTGTTCGAGTTCCCGGGCGCGTGCGGCGGCTGCGGCGAGACGCCCTATCTGAGGTTGATGTCGCAACTGTTCGGCGACCGTGCCCAGATCGCCAACGCCACCGGCTGTTCGTCGATCTACGGCGGCAACCTGCCGGTCACGCCCTGGACCAAGGACAAGCATGGCCATGGTCCGGCCTGGGCCAACTCGCTGTTCGAGGACAACGCCGAGTTCGGTCTCGGCTTCCGGCTGGCTGCCGATCAGCACGTCGATATGGCCGAACGCGTGCTCGGCGAAATGAAGGACGTCGTCGGCCCGGATCTGGCCGCCGCGATCATCGGTGCGCCGCAGATCCGCGAATCGGAAATCCTCGCCCAGCGCGTGCGTGTTGCCGAACTGAAGCGGCGACTGGAAGCTCTGCCCGGCGATCCCCTGGCGCAGGAACTCCTGTCCATCTCCGACCACTTCATCCGCCGGTCGGTATGGATCGTCGGTGGTGATGGCTGGGCCTACGACATCGGCTACGGCGGCGTCGACCACGTCATGTCTGCCGGTCGCGATGTCAACATCCTGGTCCTCGACACCGAAGTCTACTCGAATACCGGCGGCCAGTCGTCCAAGGCGACCCCGCTCGGCGCTGTCGCCAAGTTCGCCGCCGGTGGCAAGCGTACGGGCCGCAAGGACCTGGCGCTGCAGGCCATCGCCTACGGCAACGTCTACGTCGCCCAGGTCGCCATGGGGGCCAATCCGCAGCAGACGCTGTTGGCCTTCCGCGAAGCCGAGGCTTGGCAGGGTCCGTCGCTGATCCTCGCCTACAGCCACTGCATCGCCCAGGGCTTCGACCTGAGAAACGGATTGAAGCAGCAGCAGTTGGCGGTCTCGTCCGGCTACTGGCCGCTGTTCCGCTACAATCCGGCGATCCGCGAAGCCGGCGGGCAGCCGTTCCATCTCGACAGCCAGCGTCCGACCACGCCGCTGAAGGACTACATCTACAACGAGCTGCGCTATCGCAGCCTCGTCGCCAGTCGGCCGAAGGAAGCCGCCGAACTCCTGATCATGGCTCAGGCGGCGGTTCTCGAGAAGTACGAGGAATATGAGTCGATGGCGGCGCGCGACGCCAGCCGCTTCCATCCCGACGCGCGCAGCGTCGGCAAGGAGGACTGATCCATGGCCATCGATCTTCAGACACGCTACCTCGGGCTCGATCTCAAGAACCCGCTGGTCGTTTCTGCCTCGCCCTTGTCGAGCGACATCTCCCGCCTCCGCAATCTTGCGGAGGCCGGGGCGGCTGCCATCGTGCTGCCGTCCCTGTTCGAGGAGCAGATCCGGCATGAAGCTGCCACCGTCGAACGGTTGGCGGCGGCAGGTTCGGATAGCTTCGCCGAAAGCCTCTCCTACTTTCCATCGTCCGCCGAGGCGGTCACCGGGCCGAGGCGCTATCTCGACTTCGTCGCCGAAGCTCACGCCAAGATCGACGTGCCGATCATCGCCAGCCTCAACGGCTCGTCGGTAGCCGGTTGGGTTGACTATGCCGGCTTGATGGAGGCGGCGGGCGCGTCAGCCATCGAACTCAACATCTACCGCATCGCTTCCGGCCCCAATTCGACCGGCTCGCAGGTCGAGGTGGATACGGTCGCGCTGGCGAAAGCTGTCAAGGCGCAGGTGAAGGTTCCGGTGGCGGTGAAACTGCATCCGCATTTCTCTGCTTTCGGTGCGCTTGCCCGCGAACTCGATGCCGTCGGCGTCGACGGCCTCATTCTGTTCAACCGGTTGTTCCAGCCCGACATCGACTTGGCGAAGCTGAAATGGGTGAACGAGGTCGATCTCTCCTCGCCCGCCGACATCCGCCTCGGCCTGCTTTGGCTGTCGCAGCTGTCGGGCAAGCTGAAGAAGGCCTCGCTCGCCGCCAATACCGGCGTCGAGACGGTCGACGAAGTGCTGAAATACCTGATGGCTGGCGCCGACGTGGTGATGCTGGCCTCGGCGCTGTTGCGCCATGGTCCCGGCTATCTGCAGACGCTGCTGCTCGGCCTCGAAGATTGGCTGGCCGCCCGCGGCTTCAAGAGCGTGGCTGAGGTGCGTGGCCTGTTGAAGTCCAAGCATCCGGACAGCGAGCGGCACGAGCGCGAAGACTACATCGAGAGCCTGACGCAGTACCGTGGGCCCTACGCCCGCGGCGCCTGATCCTGGCTCCCCTATCTGACGGCAGACGCCGTCCGCACTTCGCGGGCGGCGTCTTGTCGTTTGGGGCCCGGATGGACGCAAGGGGTGGCCCTGCCGCCGCCGGAGGTCGGTGCTTTCGGACTTGTCGGCTCTGGGCTGGGTCTGCCGCAGGTCGGAGGCGGTCCGGCTCGCCGGGGCACCAATGTGAGCATCGTTCGCAAGGCCGCCGGCGCCAGCTGCCACGTCCAGACCCGGCATTTCCCTTCGTTGACACCGCCATGGGGGTCGGCTAATCAACGGGTCAGCGCGGGTATGATGTAATGGTAGCCTGTCAGCTTCCCAAGCTGAACGCGCGGGTTCGATTCCCGCTACCCGCTCCAATTTAACCCCATGGAAACATTAATTATTCTATTTAGCCGGCTTAAGCTGAGCGCTGCGGACATCGTATGGGTCACCAATAGGTCACCAGACTATTCGAATTGAGCGCCCTGCTTAGGCGCGTCTTGAGTGCCGGATGCCCCCGCGAGACCGCGTTTCCGTCCGAAATAGGCTCCTCCCCTCCAAAGACCCCCCGTACCCCGAGCAACCCATTCTGCGACACGAAGTCCAGGGCTGGCCCGCGTGCCATTGGCGAGAACCTATTTCTCTCTGATAGAAATCGGGCCGTCCAAGTCGCCCAGAACCGTCAAATATAAGATCTTTCAATGTATTGATTGGACGTCGAAGCGACGAAAAGTTGTCCAATGTCCGTCCAGACTCGTCCATTTCTGCTCACAGAGAGCCAAGCCACACCCCCGCGGAACGACGGGGAAAAACCAATAAATTGCTTTCTCGGCCCACTATTATCTCGCCGGCAGAAAAATTTCTCCTGATGGGATCCATACCGGTAGCCGACGCCTTACCTGTCGAAAGAAATAAACCCCCTCCCCCCTGCCGTTCGCAGCACGGGCCTCCGCCAAGAGCGCTCAAACGTCAGCCGCCGCCCCCCCTTTGTGGTCAGGGTTCGGCGGTGGTGCCCGTTAGGACGGCAGGGGAGCGGGGGGATCGAAGCATCAGCCCCCAGCGGGTGGCGCAATCGAGATGGTGCGTGACCCAGAATGCTTCCGATCGACGCGGAACCCCTGCTGCCGAAGCAGGGGCGCAATGCGGTCGACGCGGCTGCCGAGGGAATTAGCTGTCTGCGGCCAAAGCGTCAGCCGCCGTGTCCCGTCGGAAGTCCGCGAATTGAGAGCCCCGAGAAGATCGGTCGGAGTGCCGTTCCATCCGCTTGGATGGTCGGTCCGGATCATGTCACGGATCGCAATCGCGACCGGATCGGCCTCGAATGTGGTCTCGGCGACATCCGACAGGTTCGCCTCATAGGCCGCGAGGAACGCCCCCGGTTCGAAGCCAAGGCCGGGCTCGCAAGCCACGGCAAAACGGGCGAAATCGGCCATGCGCGGCAACCGCGGAAGCCTAACCGAAGGCGGGTGCCCAATTCCCCATGACAGGGCATCGAACAGCGCGCCAAGGACGCGCGGGGCGGTTGTTGCCCAGTCACCCCAGAATTCGGCCTCCGTGCACCGTTCGCTCTCGGGGATTTGCCTTAGCCGGATCGTCAGGGCGCGCGCGGCAAGGTCAGGGCGATCGGTCAAGGACGGGATGCCGTTGAGAATGATCGGCCGCATCGCCTGCATGACGCTCTCGTCGCGGTCAGTGTGCAGCATGCGCGAAGCGAAGCCGCCGCCGGTCGAGAGCCGGCAGAGCGCATCGCTCAGCCAATTCGGCACGCTGGACAGGTTGTCGAGGGCAATGACGTGCGAATTCACGGCGCCGATGACGAGGTCACGGTCATCCTTCGGCATAGCCCGAATCGGCGCGGCATTGGGATCAACCAGGCTTCGCACCAGGCGCGAGATCGTCGACTTGCCCGTTCCCTGTTCGCCGCTGAACACCAGCACGGGATAAGGCCCTATCGCGCGCAGGGCGGCGATGATCCACATCACCAACATGATGAAGTCCTCGTCTCGTTCGACGTTGACGAAGCGGCGGAGCTCTTCGATCCCATAACCACCTTCGGGCTCAGGCAAGGGGCGCATCTGGCCCGAGCGGACGAAGGCAGCGGCAGGACGATCAACGAGGCGCCAACCGCCGCTGTCGATTTCCACGGCCTGCCAAGCAGCGTTGCAGAGATCGACGAAGGCTTTGCCCTCCGCATCACCCACGCGAAGGCGCGGAACCCGCTCCGGCCCCTCGGAGTAGGCCCGCGCCTCCAAGACACGAATAGTGTCTTCGAGCGCCTGCCGACCGGGCGCGTGGCCGGTTTCCTGGTAGGATCGGACGGACAGCCAACGCGCAAATGCCCTTGACGCAAGAGGCCAGCTCTCGCGATGCGACCCGACGGGGTACGTGGCGAAGCACTCGCCAGCCTCGTCGTGCCAGAGATCGACGGCGGTGGTGAGGCCCATCAACTGATCGCGCTGTGCCGGCCGACGGTGGCGCCCGCCGTCGTTGCCATCGTCGTTCGAGCCACCTCCCGACGGCTTCTTCGTCCCGGTGGCGGTGGCGCTAGCGTGCTTCGAGGCGTTGAGCTTCGCCGCCGTCGAATGAGCCGCGGTGATGAAGGCTTCGGCTCTGGCGCACGTCCATCCGTCGTTCTCGGCATCGGCCGCATCCCACCCCTCGACGACGCTCGTGGGGGGCTCGCAGATGGCGATGGAGCTCGCGCCAGCCTTCTGCGCTTGCTCCGCGACATCGACAGCGTAGGCGCGTCCCGGCGCGTCTGCGTCGGGCCAGACGATGACGCGCCGCCTCTCGAGTGGCGACCAATCGGCCTTGGCCGCGCTCTTGCTGCCGTTTGGGCTCGTGACCGTTACATGTTCGGGTAACAGACGGGCGGCGGCATCGGCAGCCTTCTCGCCCTCGGTGACGACGACCAAGGCCCTCGGCCTCTCGGCGAGACGGTCGAGACCGTAGAGCGGTCGCAGCACCGGCCATGCCGCCCAACGCCAAGCGAGGCGGCCTCCGGAGACGGGCCGCCATAGGGTGAGCAGCCGGAACTCCTTCGAACCATCGGACTTGTCGAAGCGGCAGGCAAAACCAAGGAGGGCGCCCTGCGAGTTGCCGTAGCACCAACGCCCTGACGGCTTGCCGAGGCTCGGGTGTGCCTCGGGCGGGGGCAGTGCGTCGTCGGGAATGGGCGAAACATTCACCCAGGTGGTGCCGGACTTCTTCGGAGACGGTGAAACACGAGCGCTGAGCGGCGAGAAGGGATCATTCATAGGCATCGACCCCGCACATATCCGCCACCGAGCGGGCGGCATCGCCCATGTCGAGCGAGAACAGGAATGCGGCAAGGGCGACAAGATCTCCGCCCTTGTCGCCAGTGGAGAAATCGCCCCATCGACCGGTCCGAAGGTTCACTTTGAACGAGCCAGGGCGGTGGTCGGAACGCGTTGGATTGCGGGCGACCCATTCAGAGCCCTCGCGCCGACCGTCGGTCAGCCACCGCCCGACGATCTCGTCGGAGCGGGCAAGCGCGGCAGCGGCGATCCGCTGGAAGGCGATGCGGCGGGCAACGGTCCTCATGCGCGCCCCCCATCATTGACCAATGCGGGAGCGGTCGGGTGCCGCAGGCGCCAATAGGCGAGCTGGCGCCAGGTCTTGACGTTAGGAGTGGCAGCGGCCGTCGAAAACGTCGAGCCAGACTTGCTCATCGCGCGCCCTCAGAGGTGTGGGCGCGAGTGCCGGCATCGACAAAGGCGAGGAGATCGCATTCGGCATAGACGACACGGCGTCCGATCTTGCGGTAGATCGGACCGCCGCCGCTGACACGCCATGCCTGCAAAGTGCGCGGGCTTAGACCGAGCTTTGCGGCGGCAATCTTCTCGTCGACCAGAATGGGAAGTGAACCCGAAGTGCCCATTGGGCCTGCCTCCAATTGCCGGGCGGCACGATTGCTGCCCGCCGGAACCGACGGAATTCGATTTGGCTCGTGGAAGCAAAGGCATAGATTGGCATTGCCAAAGTTTGCCGCGCCGTGCC
>JARLIT010000028.1 GCA_031291575.1 Ancalomicrobiaceae bacterium | reverse complement strand
CCGGCAATGAAGTCGGTGCGCTCGGCGAGCCTGAGAAATGCGACGGTCTCCTCGTAGCTCGACCAAGTCTGCACCAGGATCGATTTCTGCACGTCCGCCGCCAGCAGCTCCGGCCTGAGATCAGCCGGCGTCACCTCCCGCCGGATCGGCGCGTAGGGCCCGATCATCCAGGGATAGTCACCCCGGTCCGGGTGCCAGAAGTGCTGATGTGCGTCGATCGTGCGCACCGGCGGCTGTGCGCGCCCTGGGTCAGTCAAGATGGAAGACCTCCTCCAGGTAGGCCCACCATTCACCCTCTTTTCGTGTCGCGAGCGGCGCCTGACAGGGCTCCGTCAATGTCCACCATTCCTGCGTAACCGGATCGGCCGCGATCTTCTCGGCAGCCACGGAATAGTCGTCACCGTCGTATTCGAACGTTCCGAAGAGGAGATTTTCCGGCTCCTTCAGAAAGATCGTAAAATTGTGCACGCCGTTACGGCTCAAGGTGTCAAGGACACCCGGCCATACGGCGGCGTGCAGCTGCTTGTATTCGGCGATCTTCTCCGGCCGCAAGCCGATAACCATGCCGTAGCGTTTCATCGCTGGCCTCAATCGAATTGCAGACCGCCATTCATGTCGATCACCTCGCCGGTAATGAAGCCGGCGAGCGGTGACGCCAGGAACGTGACGGCATGTGCAACTTCCTCCGGATCACAGAATCGACCAACAGGAATTTGCGCCAACTGATGCTTGCGCTGTTCGGCAGTCAGCTGCTCCGTCACCATCGGCGACATGACATAGGCCGGCGCGATCGCGTTGGCGGTGATGCCCTCGAACGTCGTCTCCCGGGCCGTCGCGAAGGTCAGGCCGATGAGCGCGCTCTTCGACACCGTATAGGCCGTGCCGGCGGTGAGACCGCCGCATTTGGCCGCGTAGGACGAGATATTGATGATCCGCCCCCATTTCTGCGCCCGCATGCCCGGCAGGAAGGAGCGAATGAGCAGGAACGCCGCATCGATGTTGATGGCGTTGACCCTGTGCCATTCTTCCAGCGTCGTATCGCGGATCTTCTTGTTGGACAGAACCCCGGCATTGTTGACCAGGATGTCGATCGCGCCGAAACGCTTGATCAGCGCTTTTGTCGCCGTTGCGACAGCATCCGCGTCAGTCAGGTCAAGATGCACCCAGGTCATGGGATGTTCAGCCGACGGATTGGACGTGTCGGCGGACTCGCCAGCGAGGTCGATCGCCACGACATGGACACCAAGCTCGACCAACGCTTTTGAAATCGCAGATCCAATTGTGCCGGCGGCGCCGGTCACAACCGCCGTCTTCCCGGATAAGGTCATCCCTTTCCTCGCTTTCTTGGGCCGAACGTGCGTTGCGGTTCGGGCCCGTGTGCTGACCACACGGGCCCGAATTGGCGATTACGCTTACAACTTCGGCGGAGTCATCAGAGCCTTGATCGCCGGATCGCCCTTCACCAGCATCTTCACGCCGGTGTCGAGATCCGCCGTCGGCACATGGCCGAAGCCCGGGTTGGTCATGCTGTCGAACTGCGTCGGATGCGATGCCGACCACAGTTCCAGGAAGCTCTGCACGCCCATCATGTAGGGGTTCTGGGCGACGGTCATGCCGTAGTCACCCTTCTCGACGCCCTGCAGAATCGGCACGTCGATCGCCCAGGCGACGACGTACACTTTGGTCGGGCCTTCCTTGTCGCGCCCGACGTTACGGGTGGCCGCCAGCGCGCCGGTGGCCGGATTGCCGTGTCCGCAGAAGATGACGTTGATTTCTGGATGCGCCTGGAGCATCGCCGTATTGACCGGCTCTGCCTTCTGCAGGTCGCCTTCGTCATTGACTTCGGTGATGATCTGGGCGCCGGGCGCCAGCTTCTTCAGAGCGTCGGTGAAGCCGGCGACGCGGTGATTGATCGAGTCGAGGCCCGGGATGCGGGAAATGCCGATCCGCGCCTTATCGCCGAGCAGCTTCGCCACGGCCGTACCGGCGGCGACGCCGGCGTTGTAGTTGTTCGTGCCGACGAACAGCAGCCTGTTCGACTTCGGCGAATCGGAGTCGAAGCACAGCACCGGAACCTTCGCCTTGAGACCGGCGTTGATCGAGGCGATCAGAGTGTCCGCATCGCCGGCCGTAACCGCGATGCCCTTGACGCCTTTGGCCACGAGTTGATCGACGGCACGGGCTTCCGCCGATGCGTCCCAGTCGGCCGGCCCCTGCAGCTCGGTGGTCGCTCCGACCGTCGCCGCCGCATCCTGGAATCCGGCATAGGCCCAGTTGAAGAACTCAGAGCCCTTCAGAAACACGACCATGCCGTAGTGTTCCTTGGGATCGGCCGCCCTGGCGGTCGTGCTGACGACTGAGGCGAGCGCCGAGGAAGCGGCGAGCGCGACAAAACCACGACGTGACGACTGCATTTCCATCTCCCTTACGATTTGTATGTTTCAGACAGTTGGTCCATTTTGCCCTGTTTCAGCACAAGCAGCGCTCGAGCATTGCGGAGCGAAATAAACCGGCTCAGAAGCACAGCAATCAGAAGCATCATCCCGCTGACAACGTCGTACCAGAACGTATTGACCGCCGAGGTTACGAATGCGTTGTGGACAACAGCCAGGAATATCACCCCGAGAACAGTTCCTCCGATGGTTCCGCTGCCGCCGTTGATATTGGCTCCGCCAATTGCGACGGCCGCGATAGCTTTCAATTCGGCTAGATTTCCATGCGCCCAGTGGGCCGCACCGTATTTGGCGGCGGCCATCACTCCGGCGCATCCGGCCAACGTCGCCGACAGCGTGTAGATGATGATCTTCACCCGATTGACATCGACGCCGGACAGTCGTGCGGCACGCTCGCCTCCACCAATGAAGTAGAGCTGGCGAAAGAACCGGTGGTGTCCGAGCAGTATTCCGAGAATGATCGCGGCAATGCCGAAGAACACGATCGGCACGTTGACCCCGAGGATCTTTCCCTGTCCGAGGAACAGGAATACGTCGGAGAACCCGGACACCGAATGGCCGTCGGTGATCGCGAGATTGATCCCTCTCAACGTGAGAAGCGTGCCCATGGTGATGATCATCGGGTGGACCCGGAACAACACGATCAACAGGCCGTTCAGCGCGCCGATGGCCGCGGTGGCGACCAGGGTAATGACAATGGCGGTGACCATGTCGAGGCCGGCCTGCACCATCAACTTGGCCACCAGGATCTCGGCGAAGGCGAACACCGAAGCCACCGAGATGTCGATTCCGCCCGTGATGATCACGAACGTCATGCCCAGCGCCATGATGCCTTCGAACACCATGTTCATCGCTAAGACTTCGAGATTGGCGCCGGTGAGCACATTGCCGAACGTCGCCTGAAAGCCGAACAACGTCAGAAGCGTAACAACGACGAGGCCGACGTACTGGACGACGATGACGTTCTGGAAGAGTTGA
This sequence comes from Ancalomicrobiaceae bacterium, assembly GCA_031291575.1. Classification (GTDB taxonomy): domain Bacteria; phylum Pseudomonadota; class Alphaproteobacteria; order Rhizobiales; family Ancalomicrobiaceae; genus CAIYYN01. The sequence continues at coordinate 3,740 of JARLIT010000028.1, read as the reverse complement.
CGCGGAAGAACTTTCATCGATTGGCCTCAGTGATAGACAGCGTTGTTGATGATGGCTTCCTGGCTGACTTCACCTTTGCGGTTCATGAGTTCGGCGGAGACGCCGCCATTGCGGAAGACCAGGATCCTGTCGCTCAAGCCGATGACTTCCGGCATTTCCGACGAGATCACGACGACGCCGACGCCGCTTTCCGCCAGTTCGCGCAGGCGGGCATGAATGAGCGACTTGGCGCCCACGTCGACGCCCCGGGTGGGTTCGTCAAAGATCAGCAGCTTCGGATTGACGTCGAGGGCCTTGGAGATGAGGACCTTCTGCTGGTTGCCGCCGGAGAGGTTCATCACCCGGGCGGTTTCATCCGGCGGTCGGATGTCCATCTTGGCGATGAATTCCCGACTGCGTTTGCGCAGGGCGGAGAAATGGAAGACGCCAAACCGGTCGGCGTAGTGATCAAGCGTCGAGGCGCCGATGTTTTCGGCGACGCTGTAGGAGAGGAACAGTCCGCTGCCTTTGCGGTCTTCCGACAGATAGACGATGCCCCGCGCAAGCGCCTCGCTCGGGTCGTGGATCTGGATTTCGTCGCCCTCGAGCCAGAAGCGCCCCGAAGACCGCTCGTCGGCGTTGATCAGCGCGCGCATGGCTTCCGTTCGCCCGGCGCCGACGAGACCGGCGAGACCGAGGATCTCGCCCCGCCTGACGTCGAAGGCGACGTCGCTGACGGCACCGAAGCGGGACAGCTCCTTGCAGGAGAACACGACATCGCCGATCGCCGAGGCGTGCGGCGGATAGAGGGTGCCGAGTTGGCGTCCGACCATCATGCGGATCAGGTCTTCCGACTTGATCGCCGAGGTCTCCGCTGTGGCGACCAGATGGCCGTCGCGCAACACCGTGACGCGGTCGGCAATCTTGAACAATTCCGATAGCTTGTGCGAGACGAAGATGATCGCCAGCCCTTGGCGGCGCAGGTCGTTGATGACCTTGAACAGCTCGTCGATTTCCTTTTCGGAGAGCGAGGAGGTCGGCTCGTCCAGGATCAGCAGTTTGGCATCGATCGAGATGGCCTTGGCCACTTCCACCAGTTGCTGCATGCCGACGCTGAGGCTGCCGACGAGCGCATTCGGGTCGATGTCGATTCCGACCCGCTCGAACACGTCGGCCGCCGCCCGCGTCATCGCCCGCCAGTCGTTGAGCCCGAGTGCGGTGCGCTTTTCGCGGCGCAGGAACATGTTTTCGGCGACGGTCGCATTGGGGACGAGACTGAGTTCCTGATGGACGACGCTAATTCCGGCCCCCATCGCCTGCAACGGATGGCCGAAGTCGACCTCCTTGCCGTCGAAGACGATCGTTCCGGAATCCCGCTGCAGGATGCCGCCGATGATGTTGATGAGCGTCGACTTGCCGGCGCCATTCTCACCGACGAGCGCATGCACCTCGCCCGCCCGGACGTCGAAGGTCACGGCGTCCAGCACTTTGTTGGAGAAGAAGCTCTTCGAGACGGCGGTGACTTGCAGCATCTCTATCTCCGATCGCGATAGGTGCGCAGCGCGTCAACGCCGACAGCGACGAGCAGCACGATCCCGACCGACGCCTGCTGCCAGTTGGGATTGCCGTTGAGCATGACGAAGCCATTGCCGATCAGCGCCAGCATCAGGACGCCGAGGAAGGTTCCGAAGATGTTGCCCGCCCCGCCGGCGAGGCTCGCGCCGCCGACGACCGCGGCAGCCAAGGCCCGCATCTCGGCGCCGATGCCATAGTTGGCGTAGCCGATCTTGTTGGCGGAGGTCAGCAGAACCGCCGTGAACCAGACGAACAGCGCGGCCAGGAGGTAGGCGGCGACGGTCAGGCGCGTCACCTTGATCCCCGAGAGCCGCGCCGCCTCGGTGCTTTCGCCGACGAAGAAGAAGGAGCGCAGCGCCGTCCAACGGGAAAACAGCAGACTGGTCACGACGACCAATGTGAGCCCGATGATCAGCGTCACCGGTACGCCATAGAATCCGCTGCCATTGGGGATCTGCAGCTCGTATCGGCCGAACAGCGTGAACCAGGCCGGCGCATTGGGAAAGGAGATGTACTGGCCGGTGGTGAGCACCGTGGCAATGCCGCGCGCCACCGACATCATGCCGAGCGTGACGAGGAATGGCAGGATGCCGACGACGCCAACCAGCAGTCCGTTGGTCAGCCCACACAGGAGCGCGACGCCCAGTCCGGCGAGCAGAGCCACAGGCACGGACGCGTCGGCCCGCAGCAGCAGCGCCATGGTCACCGACGCCAGCGCCAGCACCGACCCGACCGACAGGTCGATGCCGCGGACGATCAGAACGATCGTCATCGCGATGGCGATGAGGAGATCATAGGACATCAACGACAGCACGGCCTTCAGGTTCGTCCAGCTCGGAAACGCGTCGGGACGCAGGATCGTCAGCACCAGAAAGATCGCGACGTTGATCAGAACGAGAAGGAACTGACGAGACGACAGCGCGGCAAAGCGGCGCCCGGTCGGCTTGGTCGCGTCAGGGGAATTGGCGGCATGCGTCATCATGTGTGGTGAGCCCCCATCTTTTGCGTTTCCCCGTTCTTGAGCGTCACCCGACTGGCCGCTCGCCGGGCTTTCGGTCGTATCGCCGACAGCCTCGATGCACCGTTCGATCGACGGTGCAATAACCGATATATTAGTATTTCGATTATGTCAATGCCGGACCCGGCAGCGATGCGCTCTGTCACGTCGTATGCCGTCGCGCGCACATGTCGTGAGTCTTATCAACGTGACTTTGGTTCGATAAACCGGGATATTGATATACTGGTTTATGTCGTGTAGGGTTGATTCAGTGCCTTTTCCGGTTGAGCGACATGCCCAGACCACGCAATAGAACAGAGCCCAATGCGGATGGCGCGGCGTCAGACGGGATGATCCTGCCTGTTTCGCTGGTCAGCATGATGGAGCCGACGCTACCGAAGGCCGCCCAGGTCTACGAGGTCATCCGGCGCGCCATCATCGGGTTGACCATGCCGCCCGGGAGCGCCATCAACGAAAAGGCGATCTGCGAGCAGCTCGGCATTTCCCGCACGCCGCTGAGAGAAGCGATCCTGCGGCTCAGCGCCGAAAATCTGGTCGCGATCGTGCCGAACAGCGGCACCTATGTCTCAAAAATCGACCTGCAGTCGGTGTTCGACGGCCAACTCGTGCGCGACGCGCTTGAAATGAAAGTGGTGAGGCTGGCCGCGACGCGCATGTCGTCGGCGTTCCTGCGCAATATCGAGATCAACATGTACCACCAGGAGCGACTGGCGGCGGAGATCGACTACGACGGCTTTTACGAGTTGGACGAAGCCTTTCACTCGATGATTTGCGAGCAGGGCGCGTCGTTGCGCGTCTGGAAGATCATCAATGGCGCGAAAGCACAGCTCGACCGCGTTCGGCGTCTGGCGTTTCCCCACAACAAGCATCTCGATGTCATTCTCACGGAGCACGCTGCGATCGTTGATGGCCTGCGGCTCAGGGATCCCGAGGCCGCTGCCGCAGCCATGAAGGTCCACCTCGATCGGGTGTTCGAGACGATCCGGACCTTGATGATCGAGAGAAAGGATTATTTCGCCACGACCGCGCTCGAGGGCGTCGAGGGCTACCCGTTCGAGATCCGCAATGGCATCCCGGCGCCCAGTCCGGTCGGCATCAAAATGCCCCGGTAAAGCCGGCGCGGCCATCGCCGCGGACCGATTGCGACGAAGTTCGACGCGGTTTGCCT
>JARLIT010000198.1 GCA_031291575.1 Ancalomicrobiaceae bacterium | reverse complement strand
GGGCCAGACCGCCTCCTCGTCGTACAAGCCGGCGCTTTTGTCGAACGGCCTCAAGACCTCAGTGCCGCCGCACATCGCCTCAGGCACCCGCATCGTCGTCGACACCAACGACGGGTCCTACGTCGAACGCGCCGAAAAGGGCAAGATGTGACCTTGAAGGGCGCGGCGACCTCCTAAATGGATCGCCGCGCAACTTCGCTTTTCGACCCTTTGTAAGTCGATGTTCGGTTTCGAGAGATGGAACGCCGGTACGATCCCTTGGACGTCAGCATCGGCGAAGCTGAATAGACCCTACCGGGCGCAACGTGCACCCTATTCGACAGTCGTCCCCGCCGCCGCTCGCCACCCGCGGCGAGCGGTCGAATAGTGACGCCGGCCGCGCATCGCTTTACCGTCTCCAGTGGAGAAGTGGCTCCGGCTCAACGCAAGTATAGCCGACCAAACATTGGGCCGTGTCCTTGGTGCGGATGTAGGCCTCCTGCGTGACCTGCATCAGACTGTAGCAAGCCGCTCCGTTGGGGTGGTAGAGATCATAGCGTCCGGGTGCCGTATACAGCACAGCGCCGCCGCTTTGACTGACGAGCCGACGGGCCTCGTTGCAACTCATCCGCCAGGCATCGCCCCTTGGTGGATCTGAGGCGCGACCTTGCGCGAACGCCGGACCGAACGATGCGACGAGCGGCATTGCGATAGAAAGGGCACTGGCGAGAGCTGCGATCGATCTGCATACCATGGCTCATGTCCGACTAAGCGACGGCGTCGCATTATGCGCCGTCAAATTGCCTCTGAGTGACATTCCTTTGGGGCCAACTGCGGCGTGCCGCAGGCGTCCGTTCACATCATCGCGACCATTGGCATGGCCGGTTGCATCGAGGTCGACGAACGCAAGCTGACGGGCATCGCTTATGGGCCTCAAGATGCAAACGATCTCGCTCATCGCCGCCGGACTGGTCATTGTCTATCTCATCGCCTGTCTCACACTGTGGGCCGGCGAAAGCCTGTTCATCTACCATCCCGATCCGCGTCGCACGACGCCGCAGGCGGCAGGCCTTCAAGCCGCGGATCGGACCCAGGTCCTCGAGGTGAAGACCGGCGACGGCCAAACGCTGGTCGCCTGGTACGTCGATTCCGGCCCAAGCGCTCCCCTCGCCCTGTTCTTCCATGGCAACGGCGGCACTCTGCGCCACGTCGTCGATCCGATCGACCAACTGGCGGCCTTCGGCCTTACGGTTCTCGCCATCGACTATCGCGGCTACGGCGGCTCGACCGGCTGGCCATCGGAAAAAGGCCTCCTCATCGATGCCGAAGCCGCGCTGGCTTATGTGACGAGCCTCGGCCGTCGCTCCGACCAAATCCTGCTGGTCGGCCAATCGCTCGGCTCCGGCGTCGCGGTGCAACTGGCCGCGCGGCATCGCTTTGCCGGCGTGCTGCTCGATAGTCCGTTCTCCTCGATCGAGGACGTCGCGGCCAACATGTTGCCAATGTTCCCGGTGCGGCTCCTCCTGCGCGACCGCTTCCGCTCGGACCGGTTCATCGGCGCGATCGACGCTCCGCTGATGATCGTCCACGGCGACAACGACTGGACGGTGCCGTTTCGATTCGGCGAAAAGCTGTTCGCCGCGGCCAGGGATCCCAAAACCTTCGTGCGGCTGCCGGGCGGCGCGCATCTGACCATCGGCGAGCCGGAGGTCGAAGCGCCGATCCGCGGTTGGATCGCCGGACTGCAGCTCGGGGCTCCCCTCGCGGCGGCCGTAGCTCAGCCCGCTCCGTAAACCACTTCGAAAATCTGCCGGATGATCCCGGCGGTCACGCCCCAGATGCGATGCGCACCATAGGGCATCTCGTAAAAATAGCGGGTGCGCCCCTCGAACACGCGGCTGGCGATACGGTGGTTGGCGTCGTCCATCACGAACGACAAGGGCACCTCGAACACGTCGTCGACTTCGTCGGCGTTGGGCTGGAGGCTGAAGCCCGGCCTGACGCGCGCCAGCACCGGCGCGATGCGGAAGCCGGAACCGGTGAGATAGGGGAAGAAATACCCGATCGGATCAACGTAGGCCGGGTCGAGCCCGATCTCCTCCTCCGCCTCGCGCACCGCCGCAGCGATCGGATGCCGGTCGGCGGCGTCGATCTTGCCGCCCGGCAGCGCCACCTGACCGGCATGCGAATTGAGGTGCTGGGTGCGTTCGGTCAGGATCAACCGCGCATCCGGCCCCTCGTCGACGATGCCGAACAGTACTGCCGCATCGCGGTAGCGCCCACCGAAGGCCGTGCCGGCCGGATAGGGCACCGAGGTGCCGGTGCGCCGGCCGGCCGCCACCGCCGCTCCCAGTTGCTCCTGCCACAGCCGGTCGCCATAGTGTGGCCGTTGCCACAGGGTCGCCGCATCGGTCGAGACATGCCGCTTGGCGCGCCGAATGAAGCCATCGACGGAAAACCGGTCGGCATCGGCGCGGCCGCCGGCATCGTTGCGCAAAGATCCGGTCATCGCACCTGCCCGACCGGAAGGATGGGAAAGAACGCGCCGCCAGCCCAGATGCCGACCCAGTCGGCCCCGTCGACGCGATGATCGACACAAGACTCCATCAGCTGATGCGTCACAGCCCGATTGAGCCGGGCCTCGAGGCGCCCGCGCACATGCAGGTAAGGCCTGACCCCGGCATTGCCGGGATCGATCTCGAAGCGCAGCGGATGCAGCGGCCCGGCCTCGACGATGTCGCCGACATTCGTCCTGAGCGTCAGCCGCTGCTCGACGCCGGCCCCCTCGACATGCAGTTCGACGGCGACGAACGGCGCGTCGTCGACCTGAATCGCGCATTTCTCCACCGGGGTGACCAGATAAGTGATGCCGTCGGCATCCCTCCTGAGCACCGAGGCGAACAGGCGCACCATGGCCTCCCGCCCGATCGGCGAGCCCATGTAGAACCAGGTGCCGTCTGCGGCGATCCGCATGGGAATCGCGCCGCAGTCGGGCGGCTCCCAAGCGTCAACCGGCGCAGGCCCGCGCCCCCCGCCCGCCTCGCGGGCACGAGTGAGAAGCGCGGAAAGGCCGCCGGCAGAAGCGCTCATCGGATCAGTCTGCATCGGTTGAATTCTGCATGGCACGCCAGCTATGTCGAGACCCACCATCGCCGTGGCCGACGGAGCGCCGATCAGGCGGGGACTGCCGCCGACGATATGGCAATATTGCCGAAAGCGAGGCCGGCGGCCGTCGTATGCCGGTCGATCCAGTCATTTCCCCAGGACGCCAGCATCTTCAGGATCGGCTCCAGGCTGCGTCCCTCGTCAGTCAGCGAATACTCCACCTTCGGCGGCACTTCGGCGTAGATCTTCCGGGCAACCAGCCCCACCTCTTCGAGCTCGCGCAGCTGCTTGACCAGCATGCGCTGGGTGATCGACTTCAGCCGCCGCTGCAGCTCGTTGAAGCGGATCGTCCCATCGAGCAGGTGATAGAGGATGACGCCCTTCCACTTGCCGTCGATCAGGTTGAGCGTCGCCTCGACCGAACAGCCGGGGGCACAATCATACGAACGGCGCTTGACCGGCATGGGGGTGGTTCCCTTTCGGATACTACATGCATTTTTTTGACGTATTGCAGCATATGGAGTGTTCGCACAAATGTGTCCAGAGGCGATGGCAAGACGGCCGTCGCACCCCGCCCAACCGAATGAAGAGGACACCATGCGCGCCATCGGCTTTGCCCATCCCGGCCCCATCGAGGCTGCCGACGCCCTGATCGCCGTCGACCTGCCCACCCCAGAGCTCGGATCGCATGACCTGCTCGTCCGCGTCCGTGCCGTCTCGGTCAATCCGGTCGACGTGAAGGTGCGCGCCAAGTCGCAACCGCCGGCCGGCACCGCGCGCATCCTCGGCTACGATGCCGCCGGCATCGTCGAAGCGGTCGGCGCTGATGTCACCTTGTTCCGTCCGGGCGACGCGGTGTTCTATGCCGGTGCCATCAACCGTCCCGGCAGCAACGCCGAATTGCAGGCGGTCGACGAACGAGTCGTTGGCAGGAAGCCGCAAAGCCTTGGCTTTGCCGCGGCGGCTGCCCTGCCGCTCACCGCCATCACCGCCTGGGAACTGCTGTTCGACCGGTTGGATGTCCGCTCGCGCGGCGCGACAGCGGACAACAGCCTCCTCGTCGTCGGCGGCGCCGGCGGTGTCGGTTCGATCCTGACCCAGATCGCCCGCCGACTGACCGACCTCACCGTGATCGCCACCGCTTCGCGCCCCGAGACCATCGCCTGGGCGAAGGACATGGGCGCCCATTACGTCGTCGACCATCGCCGGCCACTCGACGAGGCGCTCGCCGAAATCGGCGTGCCCGAAGTCTCCTACGTCGCCGCGCTGACCGGCACCGACAGCTATCTGCCGACCCTGCCGAAGATCATCACGCCACAGGGAGCAATCGCCGTCATCGACGACCCCGAGAGCCTCGACGTCGTGCCGTTCAAGCTGAAGTCGATCGCGCTCACCTGGGAGATGATGTTCACCCGCTCGCTCTTTGCGACGCCCGACATGATCGAGCAGCATCGCCTCCTCGACCAGGTCGCCGACCTCGTCGACAAGGGCATCCTGCGTACCACCCTCACCCGGACATTGAAGGGCCTCAGCGTCGAAACGCTGAGAGAGGCCCATGCCGCGCTGGAGTCCGGGCGGAGCATCGGCAAGCTGGTCATCGAGCTATGAGCGATCACAGGCGCCCCCGGCGCCTCGCCTGAAGCTTCGTCAGCGTTCACAGCTCAAAGCGCTCCACCGGGGTGTTTTACCGGCAGCAAGCCGCCGCCGCCGCCGCCGGCCTCTCGCCTGAGCTTCGTCAGCGTTCGTCACTGAAAACGCTCCACTGGAGCGTTTTCTCGGCGCCGCGGGCGCCGAACGTTCCTCACCCTTTCACCCACGCATCAACGGTGCCCTTCAGCTTCAGCGTCAGCGGCCGGCCCTTGCGGTCGATCGCCTTGCCCGCGGCGACCCGGATCCAGCCCTCGGACAGGCAGTATTCCTCGACATTGTGCTTTTCCACCCCATTGAAGCGCACGCCGATGCCGAGCCGAAGCAGGTCTGCCACGAAATACGGGCTCGCCGGATCGACCGACAGCCGGTCGGGCAGTTGAATGGCGCTCGCCTCGGCGGCAGCCGTCTCAGGCGCGGCAGCGTCGCCAGGGGCATCGGCCGACGGCAGTTCGGACGGAGTTTCGGTCTCGGTCATGACGGGTTCCTTTCAAGCACAGTCCGTTGCTGTTTCCCTTAGCCGCCTTGCGCCGCCCGCGTCCAGTGCGCAAAAGGCGCTTGCCCGGCCGGACACCCCCGCCCGCAAGGCCATTGAACGGCCGCGATCCCCTGTCTTATGGTCCTCGCGACATTTTGAGGATGCGGCGACGGCGTCGTCCTGACAGACTGCAACCGGCACCCGCTTCGCACATCGGACGAGAGGCAACTCGGCATGAGTCTGAATACCCCTGCAATGGACGTCGATGTCGGCGTCGTCGTGGCGGAAGCCGAGGCCGCCGTCGCGCGGCTCGGCGAGGTGAAGTCCGGCATCGGCAAGGTCATCTTCGGTCAGGAAGGCGTTGTCGAGCGCGCGCTCATCACCATTCTGGCCGGCGGCCACGGCCTCCTCGTCGGCGTGCCCGGCCTCGCCAAGACCCGCTTGGTCGAGACGCTCGGCGCGGTGTTGGGGCTCGACGCCCGCCGCATCCAGTTCACCCCCGACCTGATGCCCTCCGACATCCTCGGCTCGGAAGTGCTCGACCAGGACGCGGACGGCACGCGCTCGTTCCGCTTCCTGCGCGGGCCCGTCTTCGCCCAACTGCTGATGGCCGACGAAATCAACCGGGCAAGCCCGCGCACCCAGTCGGCGCTGTTGCAGTCGATGCAGGAATATCACGTCACCGTTGCCGGCGATCGCCACGACCTGCCACGCCCGTTCCACGTGCTGGCCACCCAGAACCCGTTGGAACAGGAAGGCACCTATCCGCTGCCCGAGGCGCAGCTCGACCGCTTCCTGATGCAGATCGACGTTCCCTATCCCGACCTCGCCGCCGAACGCCGCATCGTGCTGGAAACCACCGGGGACAGCGACCAGCAGGCCCCGACGGTGCTCGATGGCGAAGAATTGATGCGCCTTCAGCGCCTCGTGCGCCGCATGCCGATCGGCCAGGCGATCATCGACGCCATCCTCGAACTGGTCCGCTCGACCCGACCGGGAGAGCCGGGTCGGGCCGACGACATTTCCCGCCACGTCGCCTGGGGCGCCGGGCCGCGCGCCAGCCAGGCACTCACCCTGACAGTCCGCGCCCGCGCCCTATATGACGGGCGACTGGCTCCCTCCCTCGACGACGTCATCGCGCTCGCCGAACCAGTGCTGCAGCATCGCATGGCGCTGACCTTCGCCGCCCGGGCAGACGGGGTGACGGTGCGCGATATCATTGCCCGGGCCAGAAAGCGCATAGGATGACGCATGGTCCGAAAGGCGCAGCGCTTTCGGATGAGGCCCTGTTTGCAGACGACGAAGCGCGGCGAATCGGCTCTACGCCGCCCTCGCCGGATCATCGGCCGGATCGATCCTGACGGATCCGGTCAGGGCAGAGCCTCTTGGGCGGCCCGGACGCGAAACGAGGAAATCGATTGGTGATCGACAAGGCGGGTGCCGAGCTCGTCAAATCGGCGAGAACCCTGTCCGCGGCCCTGCCCGACGTGCTGGTCGAGGCACATCGGGTCGCCGCCACGGTCGCCGCCGGCTGGCACGGCAGGCGGCAGTCCGGCCCCGGCGAGACATTCTGGCAGTTTCGCCCGTTCATGCCCGGCGAGGCAGCCAGCCGCGTCGACTGGCGCAAGTCCGCGCGCGACGATCATCTGCAAGTGCGCGAGCGTGAATGGGAGAGCGCCCATACCGTCTGGTTGTGGCCGGACCTGTCGGCATCGATGGATTATCGCTCCGATCTGGCGCGCGTGACGAAACGCGATCGCGCCGTCGTCATCCTGTTGGCGGTCGCCGACCTCTTGGCCCGCGGCGGCGAACGCGTCGGACTGCCCGGCCTGATGCTGCCCACCCCCGATCGTCGGGCGCTCGAACGCGTCGCCCGCGCCCTCACCCGGCTGCCACACGGACCGATCCTGCCGGCCGGACAGGATTTCCGCCGCTTCCAGGATCTGATCGTCGTCGGCGACTTCCTTGACGGGATCGCTGCCATCGCCCCGACGCTGATCGATATCGCCGCGGCCGGCACGCGCGGCCACATCGTGCAGGTGCTCGACCCGGCCGAGGAAACCTTCCCCTTCGTCGGGCGCATCGAGTTCCGCGATCCGGAAACCGGCGAGCGCATCCTCGCCGGCCGGGCCGAGAGTTGGGCCGCGGCCTATCGCGCCAAGTTCGACGCGGAACGCGAGGAGCTGAAGGCGCTCGCCCGCCGCTTAGGCTGGAGCTATATCCTGCACCATACCGACCGCTCAGCCGCCGAGCCGCTGCTTGCCCTGCATGCGCGCCTCGCCATGCCCGGTCATCACGCGCTGCTGCCTGACGCGGGCGACGCGCTTCTGCCGGAGGC
>JARLIT010000197.1 GCA_031291575.1 Ancalomicrobiaceae bacterium | reverse complement strand
CGGCGCAAGTGGCAGGTCGCCGCCTGCAACTGGATCGACGACACAACATCCGCCGAAACCGGCGTCGTGCCGCTCTCCGTCGACCGCCGCGCAATCCTGCCGTGGAAGGGCTGAGCCGCCACGCCTGCCGCGCCGATCACGTCGGCGCCGACCACGGGCGACGGGATCGATAGGATCGACAGGATTTTGGGGCTGCCCATCAATCATTCCGATAATCGAGAGGATGTCTTCCGGTCACACTATCTATTGCGTGAAATTGGAAATCGATACGGTCTGGACATCGCAACAAGCCGAGCCGCCCGCCGGTCGGCCCAACGATGTTCCCTCGCTCTGCGACCTCGACCGATGAAGACCGCCATGACCGAAACCAAGCCCCCTCCTGCCAGCGACGCTGCCTTCACGCCGTCGGTGAAGGCCATCCAGGCGCGCAAGGGTTCGCGCCGCCAGTATGCCCGTATCGAAGACGGCGACGGCTGGCCGACCCACATCACGCCGGATCTCGCAGCATTCATCTCGGCACAGACGAGCGTGTTTCTGGCGACCGCGACCCTGGACGGTCAGCCCTACGTCCAGCATCGCGGTGGGCCGCGCGGCTTCCTGCACGTCATCGACGAGACGACCATCGCCTTTGCCGACTTCACCGGCAACCGCCAGTTCATCACCCTCGGCAACCTCGCTGACAATCCCAAGGCGCTGTTGTTCCTCCTCGACTACGCCACCCGCCAGCGGGTCAAGATCTGGGGCGAAGGCCGCGTCGTCGAGGATGATGCCGATCTCACGGCGAAGCTGATGCCGGCCGACTACCGGGCCCGTCCGTCGCAGGTGATCGTCTTCAAGGTGCTCACCTGGGACGCCAATTGCCCGCAGCACATTCCGCAACGCCTTGAGGCGTCGGACGTCGAGGCAGCACTGGCGGCACGAGACGCCCGGATCCGGGAGCTTGAGGCGGAGGTGCGGCAGTTGCGCGCCGCTGCCGTCCAGCCGGGCCGATAGTCGAGGTCGCGCCAGCGCCAGCGAGCACTCTCCGTCTGTCAGATCAACACACCGGATCTTTTCCTTGCAAGGTCCGCAAACATCGCCACCGCCAACCTCCTTGGCTGCCCCCCCTCACTGCCGACACCGGCTATTCACGAAGGAGACCCCGATGCCATTCCTCAACATCAAGATTGCCGGCGCGCCCCTGGCCCCGGAGTCCATCCGCCGCCTGCAGCAGCAGGCCACTTCCCTCATGGCCGTGGTGCTCGGCAAGCGGGCTGAGCTGACATCCGTGCTGGTCGAAGAGGTGCCCGTCGCCGGGTGGAGCGTCGGCGGCGCACCGCTGACCGTAGCCGCCCACCTCGACGCCAAGGTGACGGCCGGAACCAATACGGCGGCGGAAAAGGCCCGCTTCATCGCCGAGGCCCATGCGCTGCTGAAGACAATCGCCGGCCCCGACCTCCCCATCGCCACCTACGTCGTGGTCGACGAACTGCCGGCGGATGCCTGGGGCTATGACGGGCTGACCCAGGCGCACCGGGCCAGCGCAGGGGCAGCTACGCGCTGAGGCTGGGGCCGACGTCCGGCATCGATCGCTCGGAAATTGAACAGGTCCGGCCAGTCGAGGGGCAGCCGATGTCGACGCTCGAACAGGAACTCGCGGTAATCATGGCCGCCGCACAGACCGGCTATGGAAAGGCCCACCGCCGCCTGGGTCAATGCCATTGCTCAGGTCCGGCTAATGCCGCAGATCTCTGCTGCGCACCCAGGCGGCAGCCTCACCGTTCCATCATACGCAACAGACGGCTGCGGTAAAAGTCGAGCACCACGGCCAGCACGATGACCGTGCCGATGACGATCGGCTTGACGTTGTCCTCGGCGCCCAACAGTTGCAGTCCAGTTGAGAGCACCTGCAGGATACAGGCGCCGACCAGCGTGCCGATGATCGAGCCCTTGCCGCCGGCAAGGCTGGTGCCGCCGATGATCACCGCGGCAATGGCGTTCAGCTCGTAGCCGATGCCGGCGATCGGGCTGCCGATGTTCAGCCGCAACAGATAGACCATGGCCGCAACGCCGGCCGTCAGGCCCGAAATCGTGAAGGCGGCGATCTTGTAGACGCGCGGATTGTGGCCCGACAGCCGCACGGCCTCCTCGTTGGTGCCGATGGCGAAGATGAAGCGCCCGAACACAGTGAAGCGCAGGACGAACCAGCCGATCAGGATGACGCCGATGGCGATCAGGAAGATCGACGGCAGCACGCCCCACAGGATCAGGTTGCCGAACTCGACGAACGGTCGCGGCAGGCCGGTGATGGTCGAGTTGTTCGAGACGACCCGGGCCAGACCGCTGGCGATGTTGAGCATGCCGAGCGTCACGATGAAGGACGGCAGCTTCCACTTCTCGCACACCCAGCCATTGACCGCGCCGCAGATCGCCCCGGTGCCGACGCAGGCGATGAACGCCAACAGGATCGCCGCCCAGGCAGGCAGCCGGTCGTCGATCATGATGGTGGCGCCGACGACCGTGCACAGGGCCAAGACCGAGCCGACCGACAGATCGATGCCGCCGGTCAAGATGACGAAGGTCATGCCAGATGCCAACACTGTATTGATGGCGATCTGTACGAAGATCTTCAGAAAATTCTCCGACGTGGCGAAGTATGGCGCCGTCGCCGAAAAGAACAGCACGATCACCAACAACGCGATCGCCACGCCCGCCTCGCGCATGGAAATGCGCAAGAGATTGTCCCAGAAGGTGTTCGGCTTGCGCTCGCTGGCGCGGTCAGTTCCCTCCGGCAAGGCCGTACTCCTTGTAAGCAAGAGACAGGATCTTGTTCTGATCGAACTCGGCGCGGGTGACCGTGCCGGCAATCCGCCCCTTGGAAAACACTAGGATGCGGTGGCAGATCGAAATCAGTTCGGGCAGTTCGGAGGAAACCACCAGGATGCCCTTGCCCTGGGCGGCCAAGTTCCACAACAGTTCGTAGATCTCGGCCTTGGCGCCGACGTCGATGCCGCGCGTCGGTTCGTCGAAGATCATCGCCTTTGGCCCGCGGAACAGCCACTTGGCGACGACCACCTTCTGCTGATTGCCGCCGGAAAATGTTCGGACCAGGTGGTGGATCGACGGCGTCTTGATGCGCAGGTCCCGGACCAGTCCCTCGGCGGCGGCATTCTCTTCGGTGCGATTCATCAGACCGAATTGCGACACCTTCAACAGATCGGTGATGGTGATGTTTTCCGCGCAACTCATGTCGAGTAAGAGGCCCTGCCCTTTGCGGTCCTCCGTCGCCAGACTGAGCCCGTGCGCAACGGCGTCCTTCGGCGAGGCGATCTCCACCTCCTGGCCGTCGACACGGATGGTTCCGGCAACCTTCGGGTCGGCGCCGAATAGGGCCCGCACGGCCTCGGTGCGGCCGCTGCCGACCAGTCCGGCAATGCCGACGATCTCGCCCTTGCCGACCGAGAACGAGATCTCCGGGCCGCCCTCGGCCAGCTTCAGGCCGCTGACCCCGAGCGCCTCGCCGGAAACGGGCACGTCCTGCCGGAACACGCCGTGATCCTCGATGGTCCGCCCGACCATCAGCCGCACGATGTCTGGAACGGTCAGGCCGGCGAGCGGGCGGGTGACGACGTGCTGGCCATCGCGCAGCACGGTGACGCGATCGCCGACCGAATAGATCTCCTGCAGCCGATGCGAGATATAGAGCGTGGTGACGCCCTTCAGCTTCAGCCGGTGAAGGATCTCGAACAGCCGGTCGACTTCCTTGGAGGTCAAGGTCGCCGTCGGTTCGTCGAGCACCAAAAGCTTACTGTCGTGGCAGAGGGCTTTGGCGATCTCGACCAATTGCATCTGGGCGACGCCCAGCCGGCTGACCAGCGTCGTCGGCGCGATGTCGAGGCCGACCTCGGCGAGAAGTTCAACTGCGCGAGCATTCATGTCGCGGAACCGCACCAGCCCGCGCCACCTTGGCAGGTGCTCGAACAGGAGGTTTTCCGCGATCGTCAGGTTAGAGAGGAGGTTCAGTTCCTGGTGCACCACGCGGATGCCGGCGCTGAACGCCTCTAAGGGCGAATTCGGCCGGTAGGGCTTGCCATCGAACCAGATGGAGCCTTCCTCGGGCTGGAAGATGCCGGCCAGAAGATTGATCAGCGTGGATTTGCCCGCGCCATTTTCACCGAGAAGAACATGGCCTTCGCCACGCATGACGTCGAACGACACGTCGTTCAACGCAAGGACGCCGGGAAACCGCTTGGAGACCGATTGCAGCCTGAGGATCGGCTCAGCCGGTCGTGGCTGGCCGAGACCTCCAGCATCGCCGGCCAGAGGAGAAGCCTCCTCGGACGGAGCGGCTTGCGCAGGCGATCGGCCCAGGTCTTCGCCGTGCATGTTTACGGACCCTTCCGCAGACGTAAACCGGGGGAAGCGACGTACGCCGGATAAGTGGCCCAGGCGCCGGCGATCCGCCGACGCCCAGACCTATCACATGGTGCCGAGTGCGATCATGCCGGGATCACAGATCCTTGGCCATGATCAGCTTGATGTCGGTCTTCACCCAGCCGGTGAACTTCTCGCCGGCGAGTTGACGCAGACCGTAGTCGATGCCCATCGCAGCCATCTGCGCACCGAACTGCTCGATGGTCGCCAGCATCTTGCCCTGCTTGATCAGCGGCTGCACGGCCGGAATATTGTCGAAGGCGACGACCTTGATCTTGCCGCTCTTGCCGGCGGCATCGAGCGCCTTGACGACGCCGAGCGCCATCGAGTCGTTGGCCGCCATGACGCCCTGGATATCCTGGTACTTCGTCAGGAAGTTGGTCATCAGCGTGTTGGCTTCCTCGGTCTCCCAATGCGCCGTCTTGGAGTCCAAGAGCTGCAGCTTGCCGGCCGCGATCGAATCCTCGAAGCCCTTCTTGCGCTGCTGGCCGTTGTCGGCTTCCGGGTTGCCCTCAAGAATGACCACCTTGCCGCCTGCACCGATTTCCTTGGCGAGTGCGTCGCCGGCCAGTTTAGCACCAGCGCGGTTGTCAGGCCCGAAGAAGGCGAGATCGATGCCGGCCGCCTTCTTGGCCGCCATGTCGAGCTCGACGTCGATATTGATGACGGCAACGCCAGCCTTCACCGCCTTGGCGAGCGGCGTCACCATGGCCTTGGAGTCGGCCGGGGCGACGACGATGATGTCGAATTTCTGCGTGACGAAGTTCTCGACTGCGTCGACCTGGGCGGCGAAATCGCGCTCGTCCTTCATGCCGACGGCCTTGAAGTCGAACTTGGCGACATTCTCGGCGGCGTATTTGTCGGCACCGGCCTGCATCTGCTTGAAGAATTCATTGGCCAGCGACTTCATCACCAAGCCGACCTTCGGCTTGCCAGCGGCGAAAGTGGGGTGAACGCCAGCGATGAGGGCGAGGGAGCCAGCCGTGCCCGTCAGAATGAGCTGCCGACGGCTGAGGCCGACGAGCGACGGGCTGCGATGTGTGAAATAGGCCATTTTTTGTCCTCCCGGTGAACGTCTTTCTGCGCCGGACCCGATGTACCGGCCCGATGAAACGTTTCCAATGACAGGACTATCAGACTCCCGTGCCCGTTTCAAGGCAATCCGCGGTTGACTGGCGACCTCCCGCCACGCGGCACCGTCGCGCGCGAAAGCGTGCACGTCCGGCAGACGCTGGCCGGCCAAGCCAGGCAAATGAAGAAGGGTCTCGACGGTCGACCGAAGCCGCGCCAATCGGCGTCATCGCGGCGAAAACCGCGAGAGATTGCTCATTCCGCACCGCAACACCATCGAAAAGGACTCAATCCTGCTGCGCCGGACTGCCCCTCACGCCCGCGCTGGATCTCGGCTTTCACCGGTTTGATGCCGCAGATTGGCGGAAGGATCGAATGGAAGGCCTATCGATTGGTGACATGGGCGGCTGGATCGTCGCCGGACAATCGCCCGCGCTGCCGCACCGTCCGTCCCGCCCCAGGAGGGCCGCCATTGCCTGTCGCAGCGCGATCCGTATCGGGCGATGCCGCGGAACTCTTGCCGATTTCGCCGAAACACTTTGTGCGTGCTGCCTTTCGCAGTCTATAGAGCAAATGCACTCCCGCGAACCGGCTCATCGGAAAGATGTGAACCGTTTCAAAATTTTGACGTTATTGTGTGGCGGGCCATCGACCGACGGTGTAATTTGACATCTATTGCCGTGCCGTTGACCGCCGGAGCCCGAGGGCGCGGTGGTCGGCCGTGTGGCGATGGCGAGATCGTCCCTGCCCGCAGGCAATCCGCACGAAACGGCCCGATCTTTCGCGCGTCTTGTGCTGCCCAGATCGACGAGCCCGGGACTACTCTTCCGGGGAGAGTGGGAACGAAGACGAAATCCGGCTTGGAGTCCGATCGACTCATGACTATTCCACAACTCGATGCAGTGTGGCCGGCGAGATCCGGTCACACGTGTCGCGGTTGACTGACGGCCAGGTAATGTCCGCGGAGGCGGTTGTCGTATCGAATGGCAAAAAGTGGGATCAGACATGTGGCCGAGCGCGCCGGGGTCGCCGTCGGGACGGTCTCCCGGGTGCTCAACGGGCACCCTTCGGTAACGGCTGAGATCCGTGCGCGGGTCGAAGCCGTCATCAAGGAGCTGGGCTATCGTCCGGACCCGTTCGCGCGCAGCATGCGCAGCAAGATCAGCCGCCTGATCGGTATCGTCATCCCGGACCTGACCAATCCCTTCTTTGCCGAATTGGTGCAGTGCGCTGAGCATGCCGCCACGGCGCACGGCCACAACGTCATCTTCATGACCTCGTTCGACGATGCGGCGCGCGAGGCCGACCGGCTGACGCAACTGGCGGGACGCAAGGTCGACGGCATCATCATCGTCCCGAGCACCGGGCTGCATTCCATCAAGGCTCCCAAGGGGCTGCCGTTGATTGCTGTCGACCGGCTGGTCAACAATGTCCCGGGCGTTGCCGCCGACCATCGCGGCGGTGCCCGCATCGGTGTCGAGTACCTCGTCCGCCTCGGCCACCGGCGGATCGCCTGCATCGCGGGCCCTGCCGGCTCGGCCTCCGCCCAGGATCGGCTGAGAGGGTACCTCGACGTCGTGGAAGCGTTCGACGATCAGCCGTCGGCTCCGAAGATCGCTCCGCTCGTCGTTGCCGCCGCGTTCGACTACGAGAGCGGCCGCGCCGCCGGGACCTATCTTCTCGCCCGCCCGAGGAGCGAGCGGCCGACGGCGATCTTCACCAGTTCCGATCAGCAGGCTATCGGCTGCCTGCGCGCGGCGAACGATCTCGGGATTCCCGTTCCTGCTGGCCTGTCGATCGTCGGCTTTGACGGCATCCCCCTGTCGAACCTCACCACGCCTCGGCTGACGACCGTCATCCAGCCGATTTCGCGGATCGCCGAGGCTGCGGTATCGGCACTCCTTGGGCAGCGCGAGATGCCGCCGATCGGCAAGCCGCATCTGTTCACCTGCGCGTTGGTCGAACGGGAATCATCTGCGCCACCGGTGCAGGAACCCGCCGTCGACGGCGGCCTGTTGATGGGGCCGGCCGAGCAGATGATCGGGGCGCTTCCCAACGTCCGTGCAGAGTGAGCAAGGCGAGGCAACAGGAGAAGGCCGCGCGGCCGACCCGGTCCCGGGCGCACCGCTCACGCGGCTCCGGCGGGGTCGATTTGCCGGCAGGATCTGGCGCTTGGGCCGGCCGAAACGCGATTGATACCGGCGACCTTCCGGAACTTGGGGGATCGGCTTCACGCGCGTCCTTGAGCTGACCCGAAACACCCTGCTGCGGCCCCGAACGACTGCCAGTCGATCAGACGGTCGTCCACTCCATTGACACGATCTGTCCCAGCGGCAGCCCCCCAGGCAGCCGGCGCGTCGATCGCCAACGCCAGGAGATGATCCGGGGTCGGGCGCCGACAGGCGAAGCGCCAGGTCCCGCGCGGCAGCAGGATCGGATCGCTGCGGATCAACCGCTCGGGCGACAGGGCAAAGGCGAAGCTCGACATCGGTTGGCTCAGGCCGAGGCCGCGCGCCTTCAACAGCGCCTCCCGCAGCGTCCAGAAGGTCAGAAAGCACGCGCCCCGCTCGGCCTTGGCAGCGGCATGGACCACGGCCGTCTCCTCGTCCGCCAGATAGGTATCAAGCCGATCCCAATCGACACGGTCCGCGGCGCACCGCTCGACATCGATGCCGATCTCACTCCCCTCGCAGAGCGCCGCTGCGGCCAAGCCGTCGGTATGGGAGAGACTGACCCGCGGATCGCTGCCGGCAGGCGGATCGACGACGACGGGTCGCCCGCCGGGTTCCGGACGGAAGTGCCATTGCCCCGCCGGCCGACCGTAACGCTCCTCCAGCAGTCGTCGTAGTGCCACATGGGCGGCGACGAAGGCGCAGTGGTCGCGGTCGCGGCGAAACCCGTCGGCGCGTTGCCGCTCGGCGACATCGAGAACCGCCCAAGCCGCAGCATCGGGCGCCACGGCGGCGGCGATGGCGACACAAACTGGCGCTGGCGCGATCATTCCAACCACGATTTGCTCAAAATCCAAAACATCTGGTCGTTGAACTCGAAATGCCGGACCCGCGACGAGAAGAAGCTGATCTCCTTCGGATTGAACAGGACCGCGACGGGCGCCTTATCGGTGATTGCCTTGTCGATTTCGCTCCACAGCGCCGCTGACTGCACCGGGTCGTTAGCGCCGAGACGCAACGCCTCGGCCATACGGGCATCGATGGCGTGATCGCAAAAGCCGGAGATGTTGATCGAGGCACCCGACGACCGATGAAACGAGCCGCAGCTGAACAGGATCTTCAGAAAATCCGAGGCAGATGGATAGTCCTGCGACCACATCGACACGCTCATCTGCACTTTATTGTCGGTATTCTGGATATAGACGCTCTGAATGTTCTTCGGTACTGGTTTCACCGACGCGTCGTATCCCAGTCGCCGCAGCGTCCCGGCCAGGTTCTCCCCGATGGCCCTGTTGGTCGGGGCGTCCTTGACGACGATCGCCACCTTCATGCCCGCCGTGCCGGAGGCTTCGACCAGGCTCAGCGCCTTTCGGAGATCGGGCTTCGACCACTTGGTGCCGGGGTTCAGCGTGTAAGGACAGTAGGGCTGGTAGCCCGGAAACTCCGGCGGCAGGATCTGGCAGGCGGCCACGGCCAGATTGGGACCGCCGGCCAGTTTGACTAGCGCATACCGGTCGATGGCGTAGTTCACCGCCTGGCGCACGCGAATGTCGTCGAACGGCGGCAAGTTGGTGTTCATCGCCGCGTACCACATCGCCGGCAACGGCCGGACATGCAGCCGGCGGGCATATTTGATCGCCAGTTCGGGAAGACGCTCGGACGGCAGCGTATCGAACATCCAGTCGGCCTTGCCGGCACCCACGGCGGCGATCTGCTGCTCTTCCGTCAAGCCGAAGTCATAGATGATCTCGTCAACCCAGCCGTCGGGTTGGGCGTCGGCGCTGAATTCCTTGAAATAAGGATTGCGGACGAGGTCCAGTCCCTTCTGGGGATCATGGCTCACCACCATGTAGGGGCCGGTGCCTGGGATCGGCACGGCGCCCGCGTCTTTCGGCGGCGCGTCGGCCGGAAGGATCGCCGCATGCGGCAGCGACAGCTTCTGCAAGAACTCGTAATCGGGCGCAGTCAGGCGAATGACGACGGTCCGGCTCGCGGCATCGACGCTGACGCCGCCCTCGAGCGTGCATGTCTGCGGCTGGGCCATGCATTTGTCGGCGCCGACGATCTCGGTGAAGAACGTGCCGGCGGTCGGACTTTGCACGATGAACATGCGGCGCAGCGAGGCGGCGACATCCTCGACCGTCACCGGTTTTCCATTGGAGAACTTGACGCCGTCCCGCAGCACGAAGGTCAGCGTCCTGCCGCCGTCCGAGATCACCGGGAGCCGCTCGGCCAGATCGGCAACGACCTCCTCGCCCGCCTTCCCGTCGGCCTTCCTGAAGGTGACGAGACCGTCGTAGAGGATGTAGTTCAGCTGGAAGTACTGGGTCGTGTAGTTGATGTGAGGGTCCAGCGTGCCGCCGCCGGCGCCAGACACCAGCCGCAGGATGCCGCCACGGGTTCCGTCCGGAGCGATCTGGGCGGCAGCCGGCAACGCTCCGGCGGCAACGAGGAGACAAAGGGCGGTGGCAACCGCCAGGCGAGCAGTTTTCATCAATGCCGTCATCACTTCTTGGGTGGATCGGCCACGGCGGGCGGATCGGCGGGAGCGGGAACGACGGAAGCGGCAGGCGTGTGAGTCGGGGGCGCGTTCGACGGCGTGACCGGCGGTGCGCTCGATGGTGCGCTGGCAGGCCCGGTCGATGGCGTGGTCGACGGCGT
>JARLIT010000196.1 GCA_031291575.1 Ancalomicrobiaceae bacterium | reverse complement strand
GGGGCCGTTGCGCTGACCAGAACGCCGTTTGGATCCGGCCACCTCCTCTTTGTGCACGCAATCGGGCTTCGAAGCCCGGCGAGGGAAGATCTCTCCCGATGCGCCGTCCCTCCGCATCGAACAGCCGCACGTGCTGCAGCCCGAACGACAGGTCGAGCCGGTCTCCGGCCGCCACCGCACGGTCGACGGCCAGTTCCGCCGTGACCGGCGCGGCAAAGTCGGTCCGGCCATAGGCGTAGATCTTCGCCCCCAGACGTTCCACGACATCGAGGGTGACTGGCAGGCTGGCAGCCGGGTCCCTGCCCGGATCCAGATGCTCGGGGCGGACGCCGAGCGTGACGGCCTGGCCCGGCGTCAGGCGCGTGGCCAGCGCCGGCTCATAGGCATAGGTAATTCATTCGGTCTTGCTGCCGTAGGCGCGGAACAAATTGATCGGCCACTTCACACCGCTATCGGCGAGCCTTTTCAGGATGGCCTCGAATCGATCCCGAAGGCGCTTCAGATCGTCCATCGGGTCCTTGTGGCTCAGTCGGTTCCGGTTTTGTGCTGCCGAGTCTTCAGCATGCCGCCGACGATCTCCACGGTGCGGCGCAATTCCTCGATCGCCTGCTCGATGTCGCGCTTCTGCGTCTCCAGAAGCGTGATCTGCTCGTTGAATTTCGTAAACGCGATCTTGAGCTGTGCCTCCTGGCCGTCGCGCAGGTCGTAGAGGTCGAGCATGTCGCCGATCTCGGTCAGCGAGAAGCCGACGCGCTTGCCCATCAGCACGAGTTTCAGCCGCGCCCGGTCGCGCCGGCCGTAGATGCGGTTGAGCCCGTCGCGGCGGGGATGGACGAGCCCCTTGTCCTCGTAGAAGCGCAACGTCCGGAGCGTGACGCCGAACTCGCGGGCGAGATCGCCGATTGAAAACCAGATCTGTCTGGTTTCGTCCCGGCCGCTGGCCGCCAATTCGATCTCATCTGAGATCGAGTTTTCGACAACAGTGTGACTGGTCGGCATTGAGGCCACTCCCGCAGACATCTTTCGCGTCGGCGCCGCCGATCGGGCTGAGGCCGACCGTCTTGTGCAACGCATATTCCAAAAATGCGATACATGGGCCGCATGAACAGGTCAAGAGGCTAGGCGAACAAATGTTCAGTTTACGCGCTCGTAAACCAGCCAATGACAACAGCCTCCGTTTACGGAAAAGATTCCGTTAGGTCCATGGCTTGCATTCGTTCGTGATCGTTCACGATGGGAAAATCTCTGCTGCTGGCGGCCAAGTGCAACCCCCGGCGGAAGGGCCTCGGTCCTCGCACGCGCCCGACCGGGCAATAACGCCGACCAGGACGCGATCCCGCAGGTCGGGCGGTTCCGGTGAATGTCCGGTGGCGCTGCCGATGCGTCCGGCTGGTGTGCAGCGGATCCTCGCCGGCATCGCATTTGGCCGGCAGCGCAGAGAATTAATGGAATATTTACCATACCGGCGCGAATTTCATTGCTGACGCTGAAGGCCGACATGCGACGAATCGTGGCCATCCGCGCTGCGTCGGCAATCGTGGCGAGCCCGGCTCACCGAGCCGACCGAGCGGATGTGCCCGCCGGGGCATAGGGTGCCGATCGCCGGCAGACGAGGTGGACACTCCGCCGCGTCTGGTTGCGGGCTTGCAAGCGTCGACATTGCCCAGCGCCGGACGGACCGGGTCCGGCAGCCCGGGGACATGGATCGAGGGACCGCGGATGTCTTGGGGAGTTCGGCGCATCGAAGAAGACCCGTACGACCGCGAGGCCGAGGCTCAGCGTCGTACGACCATGTCGGTCGGCGAATGGCTCGACACGGTTGCAGCCAAGCAGCGGGCACGTGGGGCGCCGCTGGCCCAACCGGCCGCCCGCACCGAAGCCAGCCCGGCACAGGCCCCCGTGCCGACAGGCGCGCCGCGCCCGTCGAGCGGGTACGAGGAGCCGCGGGTGAGCGACAGGGCAGTCTACGACAGCCTCGATCGCCGCCTCGAGGACCTCAACCAGCGCATCAAGCGCCTGTCCGATGGCTCGCGCCAACCGTCGCCCATTCCGCAGGTGTCCCAGCCGCAGCTACAGCCTCAGCCGCGCGAGCCGGCCCGTTCGCCCGTTCGCGACCCTGGCCGCGACCAGGATCTGCGCGAGATCGCCGCCTCCATCGCCCGCCTATCGGGCGAGGCGCCGCGTCCCGAACCGGCGGCTGTCGAACGGGCGGTGCAATCCGGGCCGTCCGTCTTTGCCAGGCTCGACGACATCGATCGGCGCCTCGGCGAACTGGCCCATGACGGACGCCCGTCCGAGCGCAACCCGCGTCAACCCCAGCCCCAGCCGCGCGGCGATTACGGCGCGCAGGGGCAGCAGTTGCGCAGTGACTACCAGCCGGTCCCCCAGCCGCGTGCTGATCAGCCCGGCCCATCCGTGCCGCGCGACCCTGAAGGCCAGCCCAACGAGGTCGATCGGCTGCGCCGCGGCCTGCGTGACATCGAGCGGCTCAACGCCACCTTGCAGGTGCGCACGCCGTTCCAGAACGATCCCGGTCGGGGAGCCGCGGGCGGGGCGACGCTCGATACCTATTTCCGCCGCCTGACCGATCAGATCAACGCGCTGAACGCCAGCGCCGCCGACGAGATCGCCAAGCGGCTGGAGGTCGAAATCCGCTCCATGCGCCAGACGATCGAGGCGCGCAACGAGACGGGCGGACACGGACTGAGCGAAGACGAATTGGGCGAAATCCGAGCCATCGGCAGCAAGCTCGAGGCGCTCGCCGCCGACCGGCGCGATCCCGAACAGTTGGATCGCCTGTTCGCGGAAATGAACCGGCTGCGCGACGCCGTGCTTGATGCCGACATGGCCGGCTCGCTCAGGAATATCGAGGCCGGCTACGGCCATGTCGTCGCCCGGCTCGACGACCTCAAACGCTCGATGGCCGATCCGCGCATGATCGAACACATCGGCGCGGAGATCGGCGACGTGCGCGAGGCATTGCGCTCGCTTCCCCCCACCACGGAATTCAACCAGGTCGAGCGCCGCATTCAGGCGCTCGCCGGCAAGCTCGACGACATTCTGAAGGCGGGCGAGCGATCGCCCTTCTCTGATGCGGCGGTTGCTGAACTGCGCCAGCGCATTGATGCGCTCGATCCGGCCAAGGCCCTCAGGCAGCTCGAAGATCAGCTGAAGGCCCTGAGCGACAAGATCGATACTATCGAGACCACAGCGGCGAAGGAGGCGAATGCCCGGGCCAGCGCCACCGACGATCGTCTGGCAGGCCTCATCGACCGGCTCGACACGCTCGCCAAGGCCGGCTCGGACCGCTCCGGGATTGCCGAGCTGTCGCGTTCCATCGATGCCATCGCTTCCCGTTTGAACCAGCCGCGCGAACCGCAAAAGCCGGTCGTTCCGGCCGGATTGTTCGATCTCGACGTCCGCATCGACCGGCTCGGCGACAAGATCGACCGGCTGGAAAAGGGGACCGCGACGAGCCAGCAGTTCGCCGCGCTCGAGACCGAGATCTCTTCGCTGCGGCGCGATCTCACCGATGGGGCGGGCAGCCGCGCCGGAGAGGAGATGTTGCGCCAGGTCATGGGGCGGCTCGACCGTCTCGATTCCGATCGGTTGATGCCGGAGGCCGCGCTTTCCGACATCGTCGACAAGGCGATGCGGCGGTACGAGACCGAGACGCGCGCCGGCGTCAACGCCGATCTCGCCGCCTTCGAAGCGCGGCTGACCGGCTTTGCCGATGTGCTTGACCGGCTCGCCGGCTCGGGCACGGCCCTCGACCTGCATGTCGAGGCGCTGGAGCGGGAAGTCGGGGCGATGCGCCGGGACCTGGTCCGGCTGACGTCGCAGTCGAATTCCGACCTGCAGGAGCAGATGGGCCTGCTCGTCACGCGGCTCGAGACCATGGACGTCGCCGGATCCGGCAACCGTCTGGTCGCCCAGATCGAGGAACAGGTCGGCCGCATCGTTGATCGGTTGGAGGTGCATGAGCGCCGCTTTTCCGATATCGGCGGCATCGAGGCAAAGCTTGGCACGCTGGAGACGCTGCTCGCTGATCGGCACGAAGATGCCCTCGACGCGGCCCGTCTGGCGACCCGCGATGCCGTGAAAGAATTCGCCCAGTATGTAGATGGTAGCCGACAGTCGGATACGACGGTCAGGGCCATCGCCGACGACCTCCGGCAGATCCAGGAGGCGACCCGCACCAGCGAGTCGCGCACGACCGATGCGCTGCAATCGGTGCATGACGCGCTGACGACCATCGTCAGCCGCCTGGGAAGCCTGGAACGCGCCAAGAGCGACCCCGCTCCTGCCCTGGCTGCACAGCCGCCGCATGCGGTCGGTCTGCCGCCCTCGGCGACCGCCGCAAGGCCGGCGGCCGAGGTTCCTCCGCCCAATCCGGAAGACCATCGTCCGCTCGAGCCCGGCTCCGGCAAACCGTCCGGCGTGCCGGGCGCGAAGATGTCGATGCCGGAAGTTGAGGCCGCCCCCCCCGGCCAGCGCCGCGCCGAGTTCATTGCCGCCGCCCGTCGCGCCGCCCAGGCTGCGGCACAGACGAGCACGGCGCCGCCGGTTCCTCCCGCCATGCGCGAATCCCGCCCGCCCGTCCCGGACGAGGAGGTACGTGCGGAGGCGAAGCCGGCGAAGAAGAGCCTGTTCGCAGGCCTGTTCAAGGGTAGGCGCCAGCCGCTGGTCATCGCGATTCTTGGCGCCACGGTCGCCGCGCTCGCCCTGGCGGTCGGCTCCACGCAACTGACCCGCACCGCCCAGATCGAGGCGGCCGCGCCGCCGTCGGCGACTGTCGCGCCCGCCGTCCAGACGACTCAGACGGCATCGGCCGATCCGGCCCTGCTCGTGCCCGGCCACGCCGACATCCAGCCGATGCCGCCGCCGGTCATCGGACCGCAGACCGCCGCGAGCGATCCGGCTCTGGCGCCGCCGACCAGCGTCACCCAGACCTTCACTCCGATGCAGCAGATGGCCGCGCTATCGCCGGCAGCGACTGCCCCCACGACCGCTCCGCCGGCTGCGGCGTTCGACAAGGCCTTTGCACCGAAGCTCGATGCCGATCGCACCGCCACCCAGTCGATCGCCAAGCCCGAGGATGCCACGGTGCCGATGCCGGCCGACAAGATCGGCTCGCTGGCGCTCAGGACCGCGGCGATGAGTGGCGATGCCAAGGCGCAGTTCGAAGTCGGCATGCGCTATGCCGAAGGTCGCGGCGTCGCCCCGGATCCGAAGGAAGCGGCAGCTTGGTACGAGCGCGCCGCAGGGCATAGCTTCCAACCGGCCGCCTATCGCCTCGGCAGCGCCTACGAAAAAGGCCTCGGCGTACCGCGCGACGTCGACAAGGCCAAGCATTGGTACCAAATCGCGGCCGAGGGCGGCAACGTCCGGGCCATGCACAACCTCGGTGTCCTGTTCGCCAACGGGCGCGACATGGCCTCGGCGCTGCCGTGGTTCCAAAAGGCGGCGGAGGCCGGCCTGAAGGACAGCCAGTTCAATCTCGGCATCATCTATGCCCTGGGTTCCGGCGTGAAGGCCGATCTGGCCGCCTCCTACAAGTGGTTCGCGCTTGCGGCGGCGCAGGGTGATCAGGAGGCCGGCAAGAAGCGCGACGACATCGCCACGCATCTCGACAAGACGGTCCTCGCCACCGCGAAGCTCGCCGTTTCCACCTGGAAGATGGCCCCCTTGTCGCGTGCCGCCAACGAAGAGGCCGAGGTCTGGGTCGAGCCGGCCGGCACTCAGGCGACCAACAACTGGGCCCTGATCATGAAGGCGCAGTCGGCCCTGCAGGTCCGCGGCCTCTATTCCGGCCCGATCGACGGCACGCTGTCGGCGGCGACCAAATTGGCCGTGAAGGCCTACCAGAAGAAGGCCGGGCAGAAGACGACCGGCGACATCGACGAGGCTCTGGTCAACGCGCTGTCGTCCAAGACCTTGTGAGCATTCGAATACCTGCGGAGGAAGCGCGGGCGCCGGTTCGGCGCCTGCGTTGCCGCGTCTGTGGCGCGTCAGCGGCCCCGCCGGTACGACAGGAACCGCGAGATCAGCCAGATGGGCACCACGATCACGGCCCCGTAGATGAGGTAGGTGCCGAGTTGGACGAGCGTCCCCATGCCAAAGTTGGCGATATATTCGATGAAATGCGCAAAGCCCGAGACGACGCGCCTGACGAGCACGGCCGGATCGAGGTCGAACGCGGCGAGGATGAAGCCGATCACCACCGACAGCACGACGAGGCGCAGGAGGACCCGTCCGGGCGAGCCGCCGAGGAACCGTTCGAAGTGCTTTCCGACCATCGCTGTTTTCCCTCGGCGGCGGTGAACGCGGCCGGAACGTCTGAAAGACCGATCGTTTCGGTCCGTCCCCTTCCATCCGGCACCGGGCAATCCTATAGCTCCCGCTCTACCACAGGCGCTGGAGAGGGTCGAGCCGGCGGCGCCGGGAGACGACCGGCATCCGTTCGTCTCCTTCGCCCGCCTCCGCAATTCCCGTTGCCGGATGATCGCTGATGTCGCCGACCACCTTTCGCTCATCCGGTGACCTCGCCGCCGACCGTCGCTACGGATATGCCAGGGCGCTCATGGCCGAAGGCGATGCGGCGGCGGCCGTCGACCTTCTTGTCGAGACGCTCGAGCGTGTGCCGGCTTGGGCCCCCGGCTGGTTCGCGCTCGGCGAGGCGCGCGAGGCGATCGGCGATCGCGATGGCGCCGCTGCCGCCTACCGCCGCGCCCTCGACGTCGATCCCGACGATTCGCTCGGCGCCCGGCTGCGGCTCGGCCTCCTCGGGGCGACCGATGTACCGTCCGTCCCGCCGTCGGCGTTCATCCGCGACCTGTTCGACGATTATGCGCCGCGGTTCGAGTCGTCGCTCGTCGACGGGCTGTCCTATCGCGGCCCCCAGCTGATCGCCAGCGCCCTCGATGCCGCCGCACCCGGTCGCAGCTTTGCCCGCGCCATCGATCTCGGTTGCGGAACCGGTCTGATGGCGGAGACGATCCGCTCCCGCGTCGGCCACGTGATCGGCGTCGATCTGTCCGCCCGTATGATCGCCGCAGCCCGCGCCAAGGGGCTCTACGATGGCCTCGTCGTCGGCGATGTGGTCGAAGTGCTGGCAGGCGAGGGGGCGGGCTCGGTTGATCTCGTCACCGCC
Source organism: Ancalomicrobiaceae bacterium (assembly GCA_031291575.1). Classification (GTDB taxonomy): domain Bacteria; phylum Pseudomonadota; class Alphaproteobacteria; order Rhizobiales; family Ancalomicrobiaceae; genus CAIYYN01. Next base: position 63,790 of record JARLIT010000196.1, on the reverse strand, counting down.
GCCGATGTGTTCTGCTATCTGGGTGATCTTCAGCCAGTAGTTGCGGCGTCGAGCCGGGTGCTCGCGCCCGGCGGCCTACTTGCCTTCACGGTCGAAGTCCAAATCGACGCGGCCGCCAATTCGGGCTTTTCCCTGAAGGACAGTTTGCGCTATTGTCATCGTCAGGACTACGTGTTCGACGTCGGGCGTCGGTCCGGCCTCGATCTCGTCTCCTTGGCGCGAGAAGAGTTCAGAATGGATCGGGGAGTGCCAGTCGAAGGCTTCATCGTTCTGTTCGGAAGGCTTTGATCTCATCGCGAATACCGGCGAATCAACGCGCGGGAACATTCGAGTTTGGTAAACGTGTTCCGGTTGCACTCCGGACGACATGATTTCACCACGATGGCGGGCGAGACTGTCGGTTAGTCGGAAAATGCTCAGTCATCCCATTGAAGGTTGGACCTTATGAAGAACTTAGTCGCTGCTCTCTGCACTTCCGCGCTGATTGCCACGGCCTTCGTCGGATCGACGAGCGAGGCTCAGGCCAACGACGTCGGCCTCGGCATCGCAGCAGGCATCATCGGCGGTGTTGCCGTCGGTTCGATCATCGCCTCGCAGCCGCGCGAGCGCGTCTATGTCGAAGAGCGCCCGGCACCCATCTACGAGGAGGACGTGACGGTGTGCAAGAAGGTGCTCTACGAGGACGACTACGGCCACCGCTATTGGAAGCGCGTCTGCCATCAGCGCTAAGCGCTGGCGCTTCGTCGGGTTTGAGAAGGCCGGGTTCATCCCGGCCTTTTTGTTTGGCTTGCGGGTGAAGCGGACGACGAGCGGGCCTCTTCGACGCAGATTTGCCACTAACGCTTGGCAGGGTTAACAAATCCTTTCATTGAGCGAGGACGTGCCATGCCCGCGCGCAGTCGATTTGCCAACATCGTTTTCATCTCCGTCAGTCTGAGCCTAGCCGCAGTTTCCGGAGCCGCGACCACGGCCGCCGTCGCCGCCGAGGCAGACAAGGCGCCGCAGGTCGCCAATCCGGTCGATGATTTCAACCGCGCCGTCGTGGAAGCGAAGAAGTCGCTCGGCGATCTCTCGTCGAAGATCGAAGAAAGCTCCAAACAGATCGAAGGCCTGACCTCGACGGAAGCAGCCCGTGCTCAGGTTGCCGAACTGCAGAGCCTGATCGCCGATGCCCTTGGCCAGGTCGCCGACAACGGCAAGGTGATGACGCTCGGTCAGAAGGTGGTCGACTACGCCCGCTCGAAGGAGGCGCTGTTCGACCAGGACACCAAGTTCTCGGCCGAGGAACGCCAGTTCCTGTTGAAGGAATGGCGCCGCATCGAGACCGAGGCCAAGCGCGCCACCGACGATCTCGGCAGCGCCCGGCGCGAGTTCACTGAGCTGTTGCGTCAGGTGCAGGCGAGAAGCGACTATATCGAGGAACTGCAGGCGCTGAACAACGCCCAGCAGATGCTCGACGTCATCAAGAAGCTGGCAGGCGAGGTCAGGGCCGCGTCCGGCTCGATGAAGTCGCTGATCCAGTCGGTGACGGCGCCCGCGCCGGGGATTTGAGGAAGGGTCGGCGATGAGCCAGCTGATGGCCTGGGCGAGTGCGGGACTGATCGCGCTCGGCCTCAACTCCTGCATGAGCGAGGAGCCGGTCGGCTATGTCGAGATCAAACGGACTTTCCCGCAGACGACGTCGCACGACAGCTATCGCCTGAACGGCGTCGAGGTCGCCGGCCTCGCCTCAGCTGATCCCTCAGCCCAGATCGTCGTCCGCCAGAAGGTCGGCAAGGTAGTTCTCGAACTCTTCCGCGGCGAGCAGATGCGCTGGCAGCTCTGCACCTTCGAGGTGGGCAAGAACCGGCTGGTCTCCGCCACCATCTATCTGCAAAACCGCGACATCCGCTGTTCGGTGCAGGCGTGAGCGGAACGTGCGGCCGGTCCGTCCGCCCGACAATGGCGCTCCCATCTTCCCCTCCGATGCGCTACCTCTGATGCGTGACGACGCCTGAACCGATCGCGCCCGAGACCCCGTTGCTGCCCGCCCCGTTCCGGGCGTGGTTCGGCGCGCGCGGCTGGGTGCCCCGTGAGCATCAGCTCACCATGCTGGAAAAGGCCGCGGCCGACCGGTCGGTGCTGCTGATCGCCCCGACCGGCGCTGGCAAGACGCTCGCCGGCTTCCTGCCCTCGCTGGTCGATCTGGCGGGCCGCTCAGGCTCGTCGCGCCTTGTCGCCAAGGGCAGGAGCCTTGCCCGGCGCGGCATCCACACGCTCTACATCTCGCCGCTGAAGGCCCTTGCCGTCGACGTCGCCCGCAACGTCGAACGCCCGATCGCCGAGATGGGGCTCGCCATCCGCGTTGAAACCCGCACCGGCGACACGCCGGCATACAAGCGGCAGCGGCAGAAATACGACCCGCCCGACATCCTGATGACGACGCCGGAGCAACTCGAGCTGCTCGTCGCGGCGCGCGAAGCCGAGCAGCTGTTCTCCGGACTGAAGACCGTGATCTTCGACGAGTTGCACGCGCTCGTCACCTCCAAGCGCGGCGAACTCCTGGCTCTCGGCCTCGCCCGCTTGCGTCGGCTCGCGCCCAATGCCCGCACCGTCGGATTGTCAGCGACCGTCGCCAATCCGGACGAACTCCGGGCCTGGCTGATGCCGGGCCGCCCGGGTGAACCGGAGTGCCTCGCCGATCTGGTCACGGTTGCCGGCGGCGCCAAGCCGGAGATCACGATTCTGCACTCCGAGGAGCGCATCCCCTGGGCCGGCCATTCCGCCCGTTACGCCTACGGTGACCTCTATCGGGCCTTGCGGCAGGCGAAACTGTCGCTGATCTTCGTCAACACTCGCAGTCAGGCAGAGATGGTGTTCCAGGAGCTGTGGTCGATCAACGACGCCAACCTGAAAATCGCCCTGCACCACGGTTCTCTCGATGTCGCCCAGCGCCGTAAGGTCGAGGCGGCGATGGCGGCCGGCGGGCTCGATGCGGTTGTCGCCACTTCGACCCTCGACCTCGGCATCGACTGGGGCGATGTCGATCTGGTTGTTCATGTCGGCGCACCGAAGGGCGCTAGCCGTCTCGCCCAGCGCATCGGTCGCGCCAATCACCGCCTGGACGAACCGAGCCGCGCCATTCTGGTGCCGGCCAACCGCTTCGAGGTGCTGGAATGTCAGGCGGCGCTCGATGCCAATTATCTCGGCGACCAGGATACGCCGCCGATCCGGGCCGGCGGTCTCGACGTCCTGGCCCAGCACGTGCTCGGCATGGCGGTAGCGGCGCCGTTCACCGCTGACGACCTCTATGCCGAGGTGACCACGGCCTATCCGTACCGCGATCTCGAGCGGGAGACGTTCGACCGGGTCGTCGATTTCGTCGCCACCGGCGGCTATGCGCTGAAATCCTACGACCGCTACGCCAAGATCCGGCAGACGAAAGACGGGACCTGGCGCGTCTCCCATCCCGACATCGCACAGGTTTGGCGGCTGAACGTCGGCACCATCGTCGAGATGCCGAAGCTGAAGGTCCGTCTGGGATCGCCGCAAAGGCGTGTTCCATCGCGCGGCGGACGCATCCTCGGCGAGATGGAGGAGTATTTCTTCGAGACGATGGCGCCGGGCGACACGTTCCTGTTCGGCGGCGAGGTGCTGAAGTTCCTGTTCATCCACGAGAGCGAAGCGATCGTCGCCCGCACCGCAGACACCAGCCCCCGCATCCCCGTCTATGCCGGCGGACGGTTTCCCTTGTCGACCTTCCTCGCCGACAAGGTGCGCACCATGCTGGCAGACCCCACGAGCTGGAGCCGCCTGCCGACCCAGGTCACCGAATGGCTGGAATTGCAGCGCCTCGTCTCCATCCTGCCGAACCGGGGCGATCTCCTCGTCGAGACGTTCCCCCGCCGTGACCTCCACTACATGGTTTCCTATCCCTTCGAAGGCCGCCTCGCCCATCAGACCCTCGGCATGCTGCTGACCCGGCGGCTGGAACGGCTGCGCGCCCGGCCGATCGGCTTCGTCGCCTCCGACTACGCCCTCGGCATCTGGGGTGCCGACGACATGGGCGACCTGTTCAAGCGCGGTGCGCCATCGCTGCAAGCGCTGTTCGACGAGGACATGCTCGGCGACGACCTCGAGGCCTGGATGGCCGAGAGCTACCTGTTGAAGCGCACCTTCCGCAATTGCGCCGTCGTCGCCGGCCTGATCGAGCAGCGCCATCCGGGCCATGAGAAGTCCGGCCGGCAGGTGACCGTCTCCACCGATCTCGTCTACGACGTGTTGCGCTCGCACGAGCCGGACCACATCCTCCTGCAGGCGACCTGGGCCGACGCCGCCACCGGCCTTCTCGACATCCGCCGCTTGGGCGATATGCTCACGCGAGTGAAGGGGCGAATCATCCATCGCGATCTCGAGCACATCTCGCCGCTCGCCGTGCCGATCATGCTCGACATCGGCAAGGTGCCGGTCGCTGGGGAGGCCGACGAGAGCCTCCTCGCCGATGCCGCCGATCGGCTGATCGCGGAAGCCATGGGATAGGAAATGGTTGCCGTTGCAGGACGCGCCCGACTGCCGGCCGGCGTCGATCCGGCTGCCGGATCGGTGACGTTGACCGTTGCCGGCTGTGCGCTCACAGCCCTTCCGTCCGGCGCGCTGTGGTGGCCGGGCGAGGCGACGCTGATCCTGGCCGACATGCACCTGGAGAAAGGCTCGCGCATGGCGATGCGCGGACTGATGGTGCCGCCCTATGACACCGGGTTGACGCTCGGTCTCATCGAGGGCCTGGTCGCGGCTCTCGAGCCGAAGCGGGTGATTTCGCTCGGCGACGCCTTCGACGACGGCGGCGGAGCGGTCCGGCTGGAGCTTGCCTGTCGCGAACGGCTCACGGCTGTGCAGGCGGGGCGAGACTGGATCTGGATCGCCGGCAACCATGATCCGCGCTTGGAGGCCGATGTCGGCGGCATCGAAACGGATGAACTGGCGATCGGTCCTTTGGTCTTCCGGCACGAGCCGCGGCAGGGGGCGGCCCCGGGCGAGATCGCCGGCCATCTGCACCCGGCGGCGCGGGTATTTCTCGGGCCGAAATCGGTCCGGCGGCGCTGCTTCGTTTGCGATGGCGAGCGGCTGATCCTCCCGGCGCTCGGCGCCTATGCCGGCGGCTTGTCGGTCACGGATCCGGCCTTCCACGGCCTGTTCAGGCGTGAGGCGCTCTCCGTCGCTCTCCTCGGCGACGGCCGGGTCTATTCGTTCCCGCGCCGCATGTTGTCGGCCGGGTAGGGCCGTCGCGCAGGTGGCGAATGAACCAACGCTCTCCAAGCAGGGTGTCATCCTGGCGAAAGCCAGGATCCATTGGCATCGCCTGCGAAAGGACTGCGTTGCGAAATAGCGATCTAGCGCCTTTTCAATAGTTTGAGGCACGGCGCGTGGATTCCGGCGTGCGCCGGGATGACACCGGGGAGGGGTCCTACGACCGGTGCGGACCGCCTACAGCCACTTATCGATCTCGGTTCCCGTCGCCTCGCCGATCGATGCGAAGCCGTGCGCATCGAGTTGCCGGAGGAAATGCTCGAGGATGCGGCCGATGAGTTCGGGTCCCTGGTAGACGAGACCGGAATAGAGCTGCACGAGATTGGCGCCGGCCGTGATCTTCGCCCAGGCGGTCTCAGGCGAATCGATGCCGCCGACGCCGATGATCGGCATTGCCGGTCCGACCAGCCGCCGCATGCGGGCGAGCACACGGGTGGAGTGCTCGAACAATGGCCGGCCGGACAGGCCACCGCTTTCCGGCGCCTGCGGATCGGTCAACCCCTCCCGCGACAGCGTCGTGTTGGTGACGACGAGCCCGTCGACCGCGCGCGCCAGCGCCACTTCGGCGACATCGGCAAGCCCTGCCTCGTCGAGATCGGGCGCGATCTTCAACAAGACCGGCAGCCGCCGCCCGCCCGGTTCCGCCGCATCGTCGCGCGCCGTCAGGGCCCGCTGCAGCAGGTGGTCGAGCGCCTCGCGCGTCTGCAGGTCGCGCAATCCGGCAGTGTTGGGCGAGGACACGTTGATGACCGCATAGGAGGCGAGATCGGCAAACGCCTCGATGCCGGCGGCATAGTCCTCGGACCTGTCTGCCGAATCCTTGTTGGCTCCGATGTTCACCCCGACGATGCCGCCGCGCCTTCTGCGCCGCAGCAGCCGCTCGCGCAGCGCCGCATGCCCGGCATTGTTGAAGCCGAAGCGGTTGATGATCGCCTGTTCGGCAACGAGGCGGAACAGCCGTGGCGCAGGGTTGCCCGGCTGCGGCCTCGGCGTCACCGTGCCGACCTCGGTGAAGGCCAGCCCCAAGCGCAGCGTGCCGTCGATGGCCACGCCGTTCTTGTCGAATCCGGCCGCCGTTCCGAGGGGATTGACGAAGGTGAGCCCAAGGATCTCGCTCGACAGCCGGCTGTCCTGGGGAAGGGAATACCAGCGCACGAACGGCAGGCGGAGCGACTTGATGGTCAGTTCGTGCGCCGTTTCCGGCTGCAGCGAGAACAACAGCGGTCGAATGAGGGGAAACAGGTTCATGGCGCGACCCCTTCCGGAAACCGATGCACCCCGTCCGGCCCGAGCGGCAGGGTCACGACGCTGCGAACTGCACTGAATAGAAGCGTGCCATAGAGATGGGGGAACAGGTCGCCGCCGCGCGACGGCTCCCACCGCAACTCGGCCCCCAGGCGCGCGACATCGACCGCGACGAGGAGAAGATCCGGCTGTCCGGCGAAATGCCGCCGCGCCGTCTCGCTTACCTGGGAGGGGGATGAAAAATGGATGTAGCCGTCGGCCACATCGATCGGGGCGCCGGTGAATCGCCCTGCGGTCTCGGCCTGTCGCCAAAGCCCGGCGGGAACGATTTTGTAGATCACCTCGGTTGGCATGGCGGCCCCTCCCGGTTGCGACCCTTTCCTTTTAGGGATCAGCGCCGCGCCCGCAAGAGGGATCGGCAGATGGGAGCCGTGTCGTCTTGCCAGGAGCGGGCCTGCGCCGTCATATGCGGATCCGCGAGCCGACCTTCCATGTCCCCGAGTCCCGTCTGGAGCAGCGCGTTGGCAATCCGTTCCGTTTTCCGCCGGCCGCTCGGCCTGATCGTTCTCCCGGTTGCCGCGCTCGTCGGCGCTGCACCGGCTGCCGCTGCGACCACGACCGCCGTGGCGTCGCCGATGTGGTTGATCCCGGCCCTGCCGTTCGTCGCCCTGATCGCAGCTCTCGCCATTCTGCCGGCGGCGCTGCCGTCCTTCTGGCACCAACGCTACGGTCTCGTCGCTCTCGTTTGCGGCCTGATGAGCCTTTCCGCCGAGTGGGTGTTGACCGGCTGGTCGGCAACCGGCGCCGCGCTGGTGCATGTCTTCCTCGCCGACTACCTCCCCTTCACCATTCTGCTGACGGCGCTGTTCATCGTGGCCGGCGGCATCCGGATCACCGGCAACATTCACGGCAGCCCGGGGACCAACGTGCTCCTCCTCCTCGTCGGTGCCGGTTTGGCCAGCCTCGTCGGCACCACCGGCGCGGCGATGGTGATGATCCGCCCGCTCCTGCGCGCCAACGACGAGCGCCGGCACAAGGCGCATGTCGTCGTGTTCTTCATCTTCCTCGTCGCCAATATCGGCGGCGCCCTGACCCCCCTCGGCGATCCGCCGCTCCTCCTCGGCTACCTCTCCGGCGTGCATTTCTTCTGGCCGACGATCCATCTCTTGGCCCCGACCGCGCTGGTCGTGGCGCTGGTGCTGGCCGTCTTCTATGTCGTCGATCGCTCCTGCTACCGGCGTGACGCATCCGATCGAGGCCTCGCCGATCCGACGCCCGATGCCGGACCGGTTCGCGCCGAAGGTCGCATCAACTATCTCTTCCTGTTGGCGATCGTCGTCCTGGTGCCAATCGGGGGCTCCTGGAAATCCGGCATCGCATGGGACGTCTTCGGCACGCATGTCGGCCTGGAGGATCTGGCGCGCGATGGCGCCATCGCCCTGGTCGGGATTCTGTCGCTGCTATTTTCGCCGCGTCAGGCGCGCGCCGCCAACGGCTTTTCCTTTGCGCCGATGCGCGAGGTGGCGATCCTGTTCGCCGCCATCTTCGTCACGCTCGCCCCGGTCCTCGGGCTGCTGCGGCTGGGGAGCAACGGGCCCTTCGCGCCGCTGATTGCGTTCCTCGGCCGGCCGGGCGAGCCCGGCGCTGCGGCAATCACCTTCTGGGTGTCCGGTCTTCTCTCTTCGGTGCTCGACAATGCCCCGACCTATCTCGCCTTCTTCCACTTGGCCGGCGGCGATGCGACGGCGCTGATGGCCGAAGGCCGGACACTGCTGGCCATTTCCTGCGGTACGGTGTTCATGGGCGCCATCACCTACATCGGCAATGCGCCGAACTTCATGGTGCGTGCCATCGCCGAGGAAGCCGGTGTGCCGATGCCGTCGTTCTTCGGCTATATGGCCTGGTCGGTCGGCGTCCTGGTGCCGGTGTTCGCGATCGTCACCTTCATCTTCTTCCGCTGAGGTGCGGGCCATGGCCGACAGCGACGATTTTCCCGACCCAGCCGACCCAGCCGCTACTGGCGTCGACGTCGCCCCCAGCCGGCCCGAGGAGACGCGGCTGGTCTTGCGCGGCGTGCGCCGGCATCTCGCCCGGTTGGGATTTGCCACGCTCGACGAATTGCCGCTTGCCTCCGGGCGCCGTGCCGATGTCGTCGCGCTCGCCGAAGGCGGCGGCATCCTGATCGTCGAGGTCAAATCGTCGGTGGAGGACTTCCGCGCCGACCAGAAATGGCCGTTCTACCGGCTCCACTGCGACCGGCTGTATTTTGCCACCAGTCCGCGCGTGGCCCTCGACATCTTTCCCGAAGACGTCGGCCTGATCCTCGCCGATGGCTATGGCGCCGAGATCATCCGGGAGGCGCCGGAACACCGGCTGGCTGCAGCGACGCGGAAAGCGATGATTCTGCGCTTCGGCCGCGTTGCCGCCGCTCGGCTTTACGGCCTGATCGATCCGGGCCCGCACGGAATGTGACGGGGGGGCGTGCAGGGTACCAGACGATCGAAATTTCCGATCGGCTAGCGGGTTGTCATCCCGGCGAGACTTGGCGCAGCCAAGTCGAGGGAAGGGGATCCAGACGTCCGTCGCAGGTGCTCGGGGCTTCTGGATCCCCTTCCCCTCGGTGCATTCTGCGCCTCGGCCGGGGATGACAACCGCGCCGTTGGGCAACCCTATCGGCTAGAGCGTGTCCCATTCGGATAGAAGCGATCCGAACGATAAGGACACGCTCAACCTATTGAATCTGAAGCATTTCCCGCTCAAATGACTCCATCTGAGCGGGAAATGCTCTAGGCGCACAGCCGCGCGATCTGTCTACCTCGGCGCCCGCTTGGCCAAGATCCGCTGCAGGGTGCGGCGGTGCATGTTGAGCCGGCGTGCCGTCTCCGAGACGTTGCGCTCGCACAGTTCGTAGACGCGCTGAATGTGTTCCCAACGCACCCGGTCCGCCGACATCGGGTTTTCCGGAACCGGCGCCTTGTCGCCGCCATCCTGGGTCAAAGCCCGGTGCAGGTCGTCGGCATCCGATGGCTTCGACAGGTAGTCGAGCGCCCCGAGCTTGACCGCCGACACCGCGGTGGCGATGTTGCCGTAGCCGGTCAGCACCACCGCACGGGAATCCGGCCGGCGCGAGCGAATCATCTCGATGACGTCGAGTCCGTTGCCGTCGCCGAGCCGCATGTCGACGACCGCATAGGCCGGCGGTCGTGCGTCGACCTTGGCGAGCCCCTCGGCCACCGTGTCGGCCGTGTCCACCATATAGCCGCGCGATTCCATCGCGCGGGAAATGCGTTGCAGAAACGGCTTGTCGTCGTCGACGATTAGCAGGCTCCTGTCCGCCAGGATGGCCGCACTCGACATGACCTCGCTCAGGCTCATGGGCATTCCTCCATTTTCTCGTTCGACGAGTATTTTTCTTGCCCTGGGACCTCGGATCTTCTGCCCGACACCGCCCCGTAGAATGACGTATACAGTTTCCCCGGGCTGGCGAAAAGCCCAAGGAATCAGAGAATTCTCCGATCGAGCCGAAGAAAATCGAGACGGGTCGGGACCGTGGCCCGCCGCCGCGGCATCGGGCAGGCAGTTAACTCATTGAACAGTCAGTTGAAAGGCTGTGGCCTGGAGCGAGGCGCCTGTCGCTGGTCGCGGCTCAATCGTTCGAGCTTCCCAGGGGCTCGTGATTGGCCGGATTGTCCATGCGGTCGCGCGGCCAGATGATGCGCACGATCGCCCCGGTCTCCGGCAAGCGCTTGTTCGAATAGGTGATCTTGGCCCCGGAGCGAATCAGGAAGGTCTTGGCGATGAAATAGCCGAGCCCCAGTCCGCCGCCGACCTCGTCGCTGCCCCTAGCATCGGGCTTTTCCGCGCGCGAGGTGACGAACGGCTCGCCAAGCCGAGCGATGATGGCGGGGTGGAAACCCGGGCCGTCGTCGGAGATGGTGACGCCGACCTCGCGGGCATCCCATGTCGCCTCGATTCTGACTTTACCGTTGGCGAAGTCGACGGCGTTCTCGACGATGTTGCCGATCCCGTAGAGGATGCCGGGATTGCGCGTGCCGATCGGTTCCGGCCCGCGTCCGCGCGTGACGATGTCGAGTTCAGGCCCGAAGCCGCGAAACGGTGCGACCACTTCCTCGATCAGCTGGGTGAGGGCCATGCGGCCGAAGTACTGGTCGCCCTCCGAGCCGAGCTGGGTGAGTTTCCTGAGGATTTCGCGACAGCGGTCCGATTGCGAGCGCAAAAGAGCGACATCTTCGGCAAAGGGCGAGCCGGGTTCGAGCGCGAGCTCGAGTTCGCGCGCCACCACCGCGATGGTGCCGAGCGGCGTGCCCAATTCGTGCGCGGCGGCCGCGGCGAGCCCGTCGAGCGCCGAGAGGTGCTGCTCCCGGACCAGCACCAGCTCGGCGGCGGCGAGCGCATCGGCCAATTGCCGCGCTTCGTCGGCGACGCGGAAGGCGTAGATGGCGGAGAAGGCGAGGGTGGACAGAAGCGCGATCCAGATGCTGATCAGGTAGAGCGGCGGCAACACCGGTCGCGGCTCGGTTCCCCACGGCAGCGGCCAGTGCACGATGGCCAACAGCGTCGCCAGCATGGCGACGAGCAGGCCGAGGAGGAACGTGGCGCGAGGGGGAAGCGTCGCGGCCGAGACCAGCACCGGGGCGAGAAGCAGGAACGAGAAGGGATTGTCGAGCCCGCCGGTGAAGAACAAGAGCGCTCCGAGCTGGCAGGCATCATAGGCGAGCAGCGTCGCCGCATAGGGCCCGGTCAGGCGGTAGTTGGCCGGCAGCGCCCGCGTCAGCGCCAGATTGAGGGCGATCGAGGCGGCGATCAGCACGACGCAGGGGAGAACCGGAATGGTATAGCCGAGACCGAGCTGGACGAAGGTGAGCGCGATCACCTGGCCGAGGATGGCAAGCCAGCGCAGGCGCCCGAGCGTGTCGAACTTCAGGCTCCTGGCCGAAACCTCGCCCGGCTCGGTCAGGTCGGGTATGAGAAAGCGCATGTTGATCATGACGTCTGCTTTCCGAATGGTCCGATTGACCGTTGCCGGCTCGTGGTCCGTCGCCGCCGTGCCGGGGCGATCACACTGACGTGCGCGCGGAATCGACCTATATAGCGTGTCGCCGCCGCGGTCATCGGCGGGCAATTGCCGCAGCAACGGGTCCGGTGCGGCCCATCCAATAAGGAAGCCGTCGTCCATGCCCGCCGATCTGGCGATCGCCGTCGAAGCCCTCACCAAGATCTATCGCCAGACCCGCGCGGTCGATGGCGTCTCCTTCACCGTGTCGCGCGGCGCGACCGTTGGGCTCCTCGGCGGCAACGGCGCCGGCAAGACGACGACCATCGGCATGATCATGGGGCTGATCGAGCCGGACGGCGGCAGCATCTCCGTCCTCGGCGCGGCCATGCCGGTGGCACGCTCGCGCGTCCTGCACCGCATGAATTTCGAGAGCCCCTATGTCGATATGCCGCACCGCCTGACCGTGCGGCAGAACCTCACCGTGTTTGGCCGGCTGTATGGCGTTGACGACGTTTCCGACCGCATCCGGCGGCTGGCCGAGGACTTCGCCCTGACCGACCTGTTGGATCGGCCCGCCGGCCGCCTCTCCGCCGGGCAAAAGACGCGCGTCGCGCTGGCCAAGGCGCTGATCAACGACCCGGACGTGCTCCTCCTCGACGAGCCGACCGCCTCGCTCGATCCCGATACCGCCGACTGGGTACGGTCGAGGCTGGAGACCTACCGGCACACGTTCGGCGTCGGCATTCTTCTTGCGTCGCACAATATGCCCGAGGTCGAGCGTCTCTGCGACAACGTGGTGATGCTGAAGCAGGGCAAGGTGGTCGACGAGGGCTCACCGAGCGACCTCGTCGCCCGCTACGGCCGCAGCGACATGGAGGAAGTCTTTCTCGACGTGGCGCGCGGTCGCGGCGAAGCGGCGCATCTGGCTGAAGAAGGAAGCGACATATGAGCGGGCACGTGCAGCGCGAGGCGCATCGCGACCGGCCACGGCATGCCCACCAGTCCGGCTTTTCCGCCGCGCGCGTCGCAGCGATGGTGCTCAGGCACTGGTATCTCCTACGCTCCTCCTGGCCGCGCGTCGTCGAAATCATCTACTGGCCGGCGGTCAATCTCCTCACCTGGGGGCTGGTGCAGACCTACGTGCAGCAGCATTCCGGCTTCTTCGCCAACGCAGCCGGACTGATCATCGGCGCCATGCTGTTGTCGGACATCCTCATTCGCGGTCAGCAGGGCTTCTCCTTCGCGTTTCTGGAGGAACTGTGGTCGCGCAATATCGGCAACCTGATGATGAGCCCCTTGAGGCCGTCGGAACTCATCGCCTCGCTCATGGTCGTCAGTCTGGTTCGGCTCGCCATAGGCATGATCCCCGTCTCGCTCGTTGCCATCGCCCTGTTCGGCTTCAACATCTGGGGACTCGGCTGGGTATTGGCGCTGTTCTTTCTCAATCTCATCCTGACCGGCTGGTCGGTCGGCATCGTCATTGCCGGCCTGTTGCTGCGCCAGGGCATGGGGGCGGAGAGCTTCGCCTGGACCGTCATCTTCGCCATCGTGCCGATCACTTGCGTCTACTATCCGGTTGCGACCTTGCCCTCGTTCGTGCAGCCGGTCGCCTGGATGCTGCCGCCGACCTATGTGTTCGAGGGCATGCGTGCCGCGCTGATCGATCACAGCTTCCGCGCCGACCTGATGCTCGAGGCCTTCCTCATCAATCTGGCGCTCATGGCGGCCGCCACCGTCGCCTTTTATGCGTTGCTCGCCTCCGCCCGCCGACAGGGTTCGCTGCTGTCGACCGGCGAGTGAGGTGCGTTCACGCGCAATTGGCCGGCTAGTGGAGCGAATTTGACATTTGAGTCCCAGCGAGTTGCGCGGAGCCACTCAAATGTCAAATTCAAAGCTCCACTAGAATCAATGAATTGCTAGTGGTCCTGGGACTCCGACATTTGCGCAAGAGCGCGCGGCGCGTGGGATGCAAATGTCGGAGTCGGACCACTAGGCCCGTAGTCATGCGTAAAACAACTGGACAGGGACCGAAGAGCCTGCTCCGATGTCATTATGCTGCGCCGCAGCGTCCCCTCAGACTTAGTCATCATTGCTGATGGGGCCGGCGGCAGGCAGGATCGCCGCACGGACGACCGAAGCGGCGCGTCGGGGCGGTCCAGCCCCGATTCGGGCGATGATGCGAGGGACGTGGCCGCCATGTTCTACCAGCTCTTCGAAATGAACCATGCAGCGCTCGGCCCCTGGCGGGCCGCGGCCGACGTCACGCGCCTCTACTTCAAGAACCCGTTGAACCCGCTCGCTCATACCCATTACGGCAAGTCGATCGCCGCAGCCTGCGAGGTGTTCGAACGCTCGACACGGCGCTATGGCAAGCCCGAATTCGGACTTCCGACCTCCCTGGTGGGCGGCGCGCGCGTCGCTGTTGCCGAGCGCATCGTCTGGGAAAAGCCGTTTGCCCGATTGATCCATTTCGAGCGGGACCTGCCCGCCGGCCGCCGGCCGGATCCGAAGATCCTCCTCGTCGCGCCGATGTCCGGCCACTATGCGACGCTGTTGCGCGGTACCGTCGAGGCGCTGATGCCCCGCCACGAGGTCTATATCACCGACTGGATCGATGCCCGCATGGTGCCGCTGACCGCCGGCGGCTTCGACCTCGACGACTACGTCGACTATGTCATCGACATGCTGCACCATCTGGGCGAGGACACCCACGTCATCGCCGTCTGCCAGCCGTCGGTGCCGGTTTTGGCGGCCGTCGCGCTGATGGAGGAGGCCAACGATCGCTGCGCCCCCCGCTCGATGATCCTGATGGGCGGGCCGGTCGACACGCGCATCTCGCCGACGGCCGTCAACAAGCTCGTCGTCCACAAGGATCTCGACTGGTTCCGCCGCAACGTCATCATGCAGGTGCCGTTCCCGCATCCGGGCTTCATGCGCGCGGTCTATCCGGGCTTTCTGCAATTGTCCGGCTTCATGTCGATGAACCTCGACCGCCACCTCAACGCGCAGCGGGAATTCTACGGCCACCTGATCGAGGGCGACGGCGATTCGGCGGAAAAGCACCGCGACTTCTATGACGAGTATCTCGCCGTGATGGACCTTTCGGCCGAATTCTACCTGCAGACGGTCGATACGGTGTTCATCCGCCATTCGCTGCCGTTGGGCGAGATGTTGCACCGCGGTCGCAAGGTCGATCCGTCTGCCATCCACACGACCGCGCTGCTGACCGTGGAGGGCGAACTCGACGACATCACCGGCAAGGGCCAGACCCAAGCGGCGCACCGGCTGTGCGCCAATATCCCGGACGTCCGCCGCGCCGACTACGTGCAGCCGCAGGTCGGCCATTACGGCGTCTTCAACGGCTCGCGCTTCCGCGCCGAGATTGCGCCGCGCATCGCCGACTTCGTCATGACGTTCAACCGCCGCGACGCCAGACTGTCCGAGACGGCAGCACCGGTGCAGGCTGCGTTGAAGGCAAAGGAACTTGAGCCGGAGGCGGAGGCAGATTCTGCGATCGCCGGCGCGCCGGCTGCGGCGGGATTGGAAACCCGGCCGGCCGTATCCGCCGCTGCCGCCCCGGTGCAGTCGGCCCCATGGCAACCGACCGACAGGACGGCCGAGCCGGCAAAACCGGCCACCGCCAGACGAAAACCGGCGCCCCGCAAGGCGAAACCGGCTGGCGTCGACGTGTAGGACCGTCGCTCGGCTGCCGAAGGGCGGGAATTGACGCCGTTTCGGCCCGCCAGATGGCCGCGTTTGCCGGTCGGCAGTCGCATCCACTCGTGAAAAACTTGCGGCACCGGCCGCCGGACGATAGAACCGACCCGGCTGCCGGATCCGATCCTGCCGGGCCGGATCCCGGCCGCGCCCCTCCTCCCATGGACACGCCTCATGACCGCGCAATCCCCGCTCGCCCTTTCCCTGTCGCCCGAGATCATCGAGGCGGCCGGCCGCTCCAAGGCCTGGCCGTTCGAGGAGGCGAGGAAGATCGTCGCGCGGTTGGAAAAAGCGCCGAAAGCGGAAGTGCTGTTCGAGACCGGCTACGGTCCCTCGGGCCTGCCGCATATCGGCACCTTCGGCGAGGTGGTCCGCACGTCGATGGTTCGCCATGCCTTCCGCGTGATGACGGGCGACAAGGTCCAGACACGGCTGTTGTGCTTCTCCGACGACATGGACGGTTTGCGCAAGGTGCCGGACAACGTGCCGAACAAGGCGCTCGTCGCCGCCAATCTCGGCCGTCCCTTAACCCGCGTGCCCGATCCCTTCGGCACGCACGAAAGCTTCGGCCACCACAACAACGCGCGGCTCAGGGCCTTCCTCGATGCCTTCGGCTTCGACTACGAATTCGCCTCGTCGACCGACTATTACACTTCCGGCCGCTTCGATTCCGCGCTCCTGACCATTCTGGCGCGCTACGACGAGATCATGGCCATCATGCTGCCGAGCCTCGGCTCCGAGCGGCAGGAGACCTATTCGCCGTTCCTCCCGGTCCACCCGAAGACCGACATCGTCATGCAGGTGTCTGTCGAGGAGAGGAACCTCTCGGCCGGCACCATTGTCTGGCGCGATCCGGAGACCGGCGAGCGCTTCGAGACGCCGGTGACCGGCGGCCACGTGAAATTGCAGTGGAAGCCCGACTGGGGCATGCGCTGGGCGGCGCTCGGCGTCGACTACGAGATGGCCGGCAAGGACCTGATCGATTCGGTCAGGCTCTCCAGTCAGATCACCTCGGTGATTGGCGGTCGGCCGCCGGAGGGCTTCAACTACGAGCTCTTCCTCGACGAGAACGGCCAGAAGATCTCCAAGTCGAAGGGCAACGGCCTGACCGTCGACGAGTGGCTGACCTATGCCTCGCCGGAGAGCCTCTCGCTGTTCATGTTCCGCGAGCCGAGGGCGGCCAAGAAGCTGTATTTCGACGTGATCCCGAGGAACGTCGACGAGTACGCCCAATTCCTCGAGGCCTATGAGCGCCAACCCGTCGAGCAGCGCCTCAACAATCCGGTCTGGCACATCCACGCCGGCGAGCCGCCGGCGCCGGAGCGCATTGGCGGCGTGGACGGCGCTGCGCCGGCCACGACGATCAACTTCTCCATGTTGTTGAACCTCGTCAACGCGGCCAGTGTGGAGCGCGAGGACGACCTGTGGACGATGCTGGCCGACTATGCTCCCGGCATCGAGCCTGCGGACCATCCGCGCCTTGGGGCCCTGATCGGCTACGCCATCCGCTACTATCACGACTTCGTTAAGCCGGCTAAAAAGTTCCGCATCGCCAGCGAAGCCGAACGTGTCGCCCTGCAATCGCTGCGTCGCACGCTCGCCGCGCTCCCGGCTCAAGCCGGCGCGGAGGCGATCCAGACGGCGGCCTATGACGTCGGCCGCACGCACTTCCCGGATCCGAAGAAGAACGGTCCGGATGGCCGCCCGGGTGTCAGCCAGGAATTTTTCGCCGGGATCTACCAGATCCTGCTGGGCCAGGAGCGCGGGCCGCGCTTTGGCTCGTTTGCCGCACTCTACGGGTTGAAGGAGACCATTGCCCTCATCGACAAGGCGCTCGCGGGCGAACTCGTCGTCTGAGATGCATCGCCTCGCCGATGCCCTGGCGTGATCCGCGGCCGGAGCCGATCCGGCCGCGTCGCGGCAGAGTTAACAAGCGGTGAAACCGCCCCCCGGCCGCGCGCGAATATCTCTTTCGGAATGATTTACTCCATCAAAGATTGAGACCAAATCGCCTAAGATTATACATTCGAATTAACGCATTGGAGGCGCTTCTGGAGCATACGGGAGTGAGTAACGGCGCTTTACGCCCGAGGTTCCAATGCAAGCCCTGATCGTCGATGACAACGCCACCAATATTGCGCTTCTGCAGTGCCTGATCGCCAAGATCGACCATTGCCAGTCGATCGGCTTTACGGATCCCTCGGAGGCGTTGCAGCGCCTTCCCGAACTCGATTTCGACATTGCGCTTGTCGACTTCGTGATGCCGAAGGTCGACGGGCTCGAACTTGTCAGGGCCATCCGGGCTCTGCCGCGCCACGCCCATGTGCCGATCGTCATGATCACCACGGCGGAAGACCGCGACGTGCGCATCGAGACGCTCACCGCGGGTGCCAACGACTTCTTGGCCAAGCCCATCGACCCGGTCGAACTCCGCGCTCGCGTCGTCAACCTGTTGGCCCTGCGCAAGGCGCAGCAGAAGCTCGAACAGCGCGCCGGCTTCCTGGAGGTCGAGATCGACAAGGCGCTGAAGGTGCTGGTCGAGCGCGAGGAGGAAATCGTCTGGCGGCTGTCGCGGGCGACGGAGGGGCGTGATCCCGAGACCGGCGGCCACATTCGGCGCATGGGGCTAACTTGCCGGATCCTCGCCGAGGAACTGGGCCTTGATGCGGACATCTGCCGGGCGATCCCGGTCGCCGCGCAGATGCACGATATCGGCAAGGTGGGCATTCCCGACAACATCCTGTTCAAGCCTGGTCCGCTGACGCCGGAGGAACGGGCCGTCATGCAGACGCACGCGATGCTCGGCGAGGAGATCCTCTCGGGCAGTGATGCGCTCCTCGTCAGGATCGGCGCCGAGATCGCCGGCAGCCACCACGAACATTGGAACGGCAAAGGCTACCCGCGCGGACTGGCCGGCGAGGCGATCCCGATTCCCGGCCGCATCGCCGCCGTCGCCGACGTGTTCGACGCGCTCATCTCCGAGCGGCCGTACAAGCGGGCGTGGACACTCGAAGCGGCGCGCGACTATGTCGTCTCCGAACGCGGCCGCCAGTTCGATCCGGCCTGCGTCGATGCGTTCCTGAGGCGCTACGACGAGATCGTCAACCTTGAAGCGCCGGCTTCGGCCACGCCGCGCGCTGCTCGGCCGACCGCGGCCTGAACTCGTCTTCGAACCGCGGCCGCGCCGGCCGCGAGGGGCAATCGCGATTGAGAGCAGCCGCACCGGGAAGGAACCGACATGAGCGAACCGCAGCCGCCGGCCGATGGTCGCCATCAGTGCCGTGACGATGTACCCAGGGCTCCCGTATTCGACCTCGACCAGCGCGGCATGCTCGTCGCGGAGCTCGGCGCCGACGTTCTGATCGAACTCGAGGCGAGTTTCTGGAACGACTGCTCCGGGCTCATGGTGCGCGCTGCCGGCGCCTGTGCGCGCCGCGATCGCAGCGAACTGGGCGAGGCACTCCACACCCTCAAGGGCGCGGCATCGAATCTCGGATTTGCAGCCATTGCCGCGGCCGCCACTCGGTTGCGCGCGGGGCCTTTTGCTGTCGGCGACTGGCCAGATCTGACCGAGCTCGAGCTGCAGCTCGCTTTGACCAGGGAGGCACTTGCCGGCAAGTCGGGGCAGGCAAGCTGAAGCCCGGCCGCGCTGCGGCCAGGGGGTATGGGCCGAGCGCAAATAAGCCGGCAAATGAGTTACCAATGCCGGCTATGGACTGCCCTCTGCCCGATTGCGATCCCATTGGCGCGAGACGATTCTGGGGCCCGCCGCCGATCAGTTCGCCCGAGGCGGCGCATCCAACGGATTGCCGCCAGGCGGCGTGACGATCCTGAGCAGCGGCAGGTAGGACGAATGCCCGATCGGCACGAAGCCGCCGCCGAACGTTGGTTCAATCGCGTCATAGGCGTCTGGTGCGGCATCGACGAGACCCACCAGCAGATCGCGCAACTCGTTTTTCACGGTGAGCGGCAGGTCGGAGCGGACTGCGTGCGGTCCGTTGGGGATCAGCTCCGACTTCCAGATGATGCGGATCTGATGCATGTCGAGCGCCTGCCTGGCGACGAGATCATGCAGCGTGCCGCGGTCGTAGCCCTCGCCGATGTCGCCCTCGAGCGTCGACCAGGCGAGCGCGGCATCGGTCGTCTTGTCAATGAGCGCGCGCAGCGCTGCATCCGGACCTTTCGCCGTATCGATACGGCCGAACAGCTTCGTCGGCTCCGATCCGTCGGCGGCGAGTGCGGCGAAGCCGACGAGACGGCTCGCCACGGATTGCGGGCCGGGAGCGGATAGGGTCTTGCCGGCGAGATCGGCCGGTTGGCGGTAGGGGGAATCGTTGCGGACCACCAGGATGGCGCGGATGCCGGCGCTGCCGTCGACGGATTTCGGCGCGGCGAGCGGCTCGACGCAGCCGCAGGTCTTCACCGCCATGGCGTAGGCCGCCCCGGTGAAGACGGCATAGTCGATCCGGTGAGTGGCGGCGGCATCGATCAACGCCTGTCCGTCCTTCAGCCCGACGATGTCGACCGGTACGCCCATCTTGTCCGCGACGTAGGCACGGAACGGCTCCAGCCGCTCGGCGACCGGCCGGGTCGACGGGCCGCTGACGACGCCGATGCGCAGGTGCTCGATGGCGAAACTGGTCTCGGCGGCGGCCGGGCGCAAGCCGGCAGCGGCGAGGACGGCGGCAGCTGCCGCGAGGAAGGCGAGAAGCAGGCAGGGGCGGGTCATGGCGGAAAACGGGTGCGCTGTCGCGCCATGCCTGTCAAGCCGGCATCGCGAGGCGAAGCGAGGATGAGTCGGTGCCGCGCTTGGGGTTGCCTCGGCTCGCTCGAGTTCGCGCCTTGGGGCCGCGCTTGGGGCGCGCCAGGGCTCGAGGCGTTCGCCGCTCAAAACGCTCCATCGGAGCGTTTGGCCGGCCTGCGGCATCGCTGCTCACTCTTCCAGGAACAGCCGGCCGCCGGCCATTTCCACCTTGGCGAGGCGGCGCATGAAGCTCATGCCGAGCAGGTTGGTGGCGAGGGCCTTGGCCGGCACCACCAGCGCCTCGACGTTCTTCACCCTGACGTCGCCGATGCGCACCTCGGCGAGCGTGGCGCGGGCCGCCTTGGTGGTGCCGTTTGCGGTCGAAATCGGAATGGAAAACTCGTCTGGATCCGGCCTGAGGCCGAGGCGCAGGGCATCCTCGTAGCGCAGCGCCACGCTCGTCGCGCCGGTGTCGACCATCACGTCGACCGCGCGGCCGTTGACGAGCGCCTGCACCTCGAAATGTCCCCGGGTGTCGGCCTTGAGTTCGGCGCTGCGACCGCGCGGCGTCGTGGCGGCATTCGCCTCCATCGTGCGGTAGCCGGCGACCTTGTCCGGCGGCAAATCGGGGCGATCGACCACCCAGGCGGTGAAGCCGACGAGCTTGGGCAGCCACACCGGCGACAGCAGCACGACGAAGCAGGTGACGAACAGGATGCGCAGTGCGTTCTTCAGCATGGGGCTCCGATCCGGCGACGGGAGCCACCTTAGTCCGACCGCCCTAACAAGCCTCTAAGGTGCGCCCCGCCAGCGGCGGCCTTGACCGAGTCGAGCGCGAGCGGCGGGCCCGGACCGCCGTTGGTCAGCCGGGCGACAACGGCTCGAGGTGCAACCCGGCCGCCAGCGTCTCGATTTCGGCACGATCGCGGAAACTGGTCTGTGCCCCAATGCCGAGGCAGGCGAGGCTGCCGGCGGCGATGCCATCGAGGATCGCCTTCTCGAGCGGGTTGCCCAGATCGAGCGAGGCGGCGAGTACCCCGGAGAAGGCATCGCCGGCACCGGTCGTATCGATCGCCTGGATCGCCGGTGGATCGGCCCGGCAGAGGCGTCCGTCGAAGGCCGCCACGACACCGGCGGGCCCCAGCGTCACCACGACGGCCTTGCCGGTGCGCGCTGCCAACGATGCGGCAAAGCCTGGCGGCTCGGCTGCGAGGCCGAGTTCCTCTGCATAGGTGCGCGCCTCGTGCTCGTTGACGATGAGCACGTCGGCGGCGGCGATCGTCGCCTCGCTGACGCGCTCGGCCGGCGCGGCATTGTAGACGATGCGGCAGCCGGCTTCCCGCGCCATGGCGATGGAGACTTCCACGTCGGCCGTGCCAAGCGAGTTCTGGGTGAGGAAAGTGATGCCCGGGTGAAGCGCGCCCTCGAGCCATTCGGTCTTGGCACGATCGTTGGCGGCATTGGCGCAGATCATCAGGTTTTCGCCCGATGGGTCGATGGCGATCATGCAGATGCCTGTCGCCGACCGGGTGGGCTGCACGAGCGCCAGGTCGACCCCGGCCTGACGCAGGTTGGCCAGTGCCACCTCCGACAGCCAGTCCTTGCCGACGGCGCCGCACAACCGCACCGCGGCGCCGGCGCGCGCCGCCGCCAAGGCCTGATTGGCGCCCTTGCCGCCGGGCAGCACCACATAGTCCTGCCCTTTGATTGTCTCGCCGGGGACCGGGAAGCGGACCACCTCCGTGACCATATCGACGTTGATGGTGCCGAAGACGACGATCATGGCGTCACTTGGTTCCGTACATGCGGTCGCCGGCATCGCCGAGACCGGGCACGATGTAGCCTTTCTCGTTCAGCTTTTCATCGATCGCCGCACAATAGATGCGCACGTCCGGGTGCACGCGTCGCAGCTTGGCGAGGCCCTCGGGAGCGGCGAGAAGGCAGACGAACCGCATGTTGAAGGAGCCGCGCCGCTTCAGCCTGTCGATGGCGGCGATCGCCGAATTGGCGGTGGCCAGCATCGGATCGAGGATGATGACCAATCGGTCCTGGATGTCTTCCGGCGCCTTGAAATAGTACTCGATCGCCTCGAGCGTGGTGTGGTCGCGATAGAGGCCGATGTGGGCGACGCGCGCCGACGGCACCAGATCGAGCATTCCTTCGAGGAGTCCCATGCCGGCCCTGAGGATCGGCACGAACACCAGTTTCTTACCCGACAAGGTCGGTGCTTCCATCTTCGTCAGCGGCGTCTCGATCTCGATCGTCGTCAACTCAAGATCGCGCGTCGCCTCATAGCAGAGGAGATGCGAGATCTCGCGCAACAGCGTGCGAAACCCCTTGGTGGAGGTCTCCTTGTTCCGCATGATCGTCAGTTTGTGCTGGATAAGCGGATGATCGACGACCGTCACACCTTCGTAACTCATGATATTCTCCCAAGTGGCGCTGCACGGGCCGCCGCGGCGGACGGCTTGGGCCGCGCGCGACCCACCGGGGCAGGCCGTCGCCCCCGTCAGACTTCGCCCCAAACTAGACTGACGCGTCGCTTTCGCAAAATGCGGACATTGCCCGATCCACCGATTCCGTGGCCGGACGTCGCGGCGGGTCGTTTGACGAGGCTGCCTCGGCGGGGCGGCGTCATTTGCAAACGGCGGCACTTGCAGTATCTGTTTGCCACGCTGCGGAAAGTCATCCGTCGGATGCGACTGCGGGCGCGAATGGGAAGGCCTTCGACGCATGGCATCCGGCAATCTGACCCTGGCGGCAAGGCGCCTGCTGAGCGCCTCGGCGGTGCGTGATCGCGCCAACCGGATGCTCAACAACGTCATCGCGGGCATGTCGCAGCATTTCGCCGTCGATCTGGTCAGGCTCGACCCGGTCTGCGACTACGTCGTCCGGGTGATCCGCTCGTCCTATGCCGATCTCTCCGTGCCGCCGCACGCCTGCTGGCGGCATTTCGAGGCCGGCGAGATCGACCGCTGGGGCATGCTGGTGGCACTAAAGCAATGGCCGAGCCCGCAGGCGCTCGGCGCCGCCGCCGTCGATCTCGCCTTCGTCAGCGTGCTGATGCGCGGGCTGGCCGGTCCCGGCTGGGCTTATGCCGAGGCGGCAACCGGGGAGACCTTTGCCCGGGCGGAAGGCGAGGCGATCGCCAGCCTGCTGATGTTTGCTGGCGGCGCCTTTTCCTCGAACCCCTACGATCCGCTCAGGGTCGATGCCCGTGCGCTCGCGGGGCTGACGCCGGCAGAACTCGCCGACGGCCTGCAGGTGTCCCGCTCGAACCAGATCACCGGGCTCGAGGAGCGCGTCGGCCTGATCAACCGCTTCGGCCGAATGATGTCGGAGTTTCCGTCGCTGTTCGCCGTCGACGACGGTTTGCGGCCGGGCGGGCTGATCGCCTATCTCGAGCAGGCCGCCGATCCCGACGGCATCGAGGCGCCGTGGCTGTTGGAACTGCTGCTCGGACCACTGACAGCGGTGATGCCCGGCCAATTCGCCCTCGGCGACATCGCCCTCGGCGATTGCTGGCCGCATCCCCGTCTCGTCGTTGGCGATGCCACCGACGGTCTGGTGCCCTTCCACCAGACGGCGCAATGGCTGACCTACAGCCTGATCGAGCCGTTGGTGTGGGCCGGCTTCGATCTCGTCGATCTCGACGGCCTGACGGCGCCCGCCGACCCATGGAACGGCAGCCTCCTCATCGATCTCGGGCTCTTGCGTCTGCGCGATCCGGCTGCGGTGACCGCAACGCACCAGTATGGCGATGAGATCATCGTCGAATGGCGGGCTCTGACGGTCGCTCTGGTCGACCGCATCGCCGAAGGGGCCCGGCGCCGGCTCGGCCGCCAGCTCGATACGTTCCCGCTCGCCTGCGTGCTGGAAGGCGGCACGGTCGCCGCCGGACGGCGTCTGGCGCGCGAAAAGCGGCGCGACGGGCGCCCTGCGCTGAACGTCGCACCCGATTCGACCATTCTGTAAGAGTTGGCGGCGGCGCTGCCGACGTGTCTGGCCGGATAGCTCGTTCGGCTGGGAGGTCGGAGGCCGTCGTCAGACGGCCGATTTTGTGCCATCGGCCCTGGCCTCTCGGCAAGAACTGTCCGCAATTGCCGGGCATCGTTGCTGCGCCCCTCCTGCGTGACCGCCCGGACAAAAAAATACAGCGACCGGTGCGGGGGCTCTGGTCGCTGTAAAGGTATCTAAAACTCGATGGGACGCGTCATAACTGATGAACAAACGACGTGACTACTCTTCCGGTGAAGAACGTCCTAGCTGAAAATGCTCGCCTGCACCAAAATAAACGCGCCATCGCTTCATTCGACATCGACGGAAGTAGATTATATCATGTTTTTTGCAGATGAGTAGGGGTTTGTCAATATGTCGTGATCAACCCCAAGAGAAATCGGCGATTCGTTCGGCTTGTGGTTCGCCTGACCGGGCAGGCTGGTGGCGGTTGCTCGACAGGCCGGCGCCACCCGGATATATCGGTCACCAGATAGTCGAGCTCGGACCGCCCGAATCCCCATGCCGCAGCGACCGCCGCCACTGCCACTTGACGCCATGAAGGGTGCGCATCTGGGCTTCGAGCCGGATCAACAGGCGCCGCCGCTTCGCGAGCGCGAGCAGGGGCTGCGGGTCTTCGAAGTCGGCAAGGCCTATCGCCGCCGCCGGGTGGTCAAGACGGTGAGCCTGTCGGTGCATCGCGGCGAAGCGGTCGGGCTGCTCGGCCCGAACGGCGCTGGCAAGACCACCGTCTTCTACATGATCACCGGCATCATCCGCCCGGACCACGGCACCATCCGGCTCGACGGGTTCGACATCACCGGCCTGCCGATGTACCGGCGCTCGCGCCTCGGCATCGGTTACCTGCCGCAGGAGGCCTCGATCTTTCGCGGCCTGACCGTCGAACAGAACATCATGGCGGTTCTGGAAATGACGGTGCCGAACCGGGCCGAGCGCCGTCATGATCTCGAACGGCTGATGGCGGAATTCCGCATCGAGCATCTTGCCAAGTCGCCGGCGATCTCGCTGTCGGGAGGCGAACGTCGGCGTTGCGAGATCGCGCGGGCGCTCGCCAGCCGCCCCTCCTTCATGCTGCTCGACGAGCCGTTCGCCGGCATCGACCCGATCGCCGTCGGCGAGATCCAGAACCTGGTGCGCCACCTGACCCAGCGTGGCCTCGGCGTCCTCATCACTGATCACAATGTGCGCGAGACCCTCGGCCTCATCGATCGTGCCACGATCATCGCCGACGGCCAGGTGCTGACCGAAGGCGCGCCGAACGAGATCGTCGACAACGCCGATGTGCGCCGCCTTTACCTTGGCGAGCAATTTAGCCTTTGATCGGCCCGTCGGCTTGGGTTATCAATTTGCGTCGCAACCCCTGACGCAAAAATCGGACCAACTTCGGGCCGATTACACCGCCTCGACCTGACAGGATCCCGGTTCGTCCATGGCGCTATCTCCCAAGCTGGAACTCAAGCAGAGCCAGTCGCTGGTGATGACGCCTCAGCTGATGCAGGCCATCAAGCTTCTGCAGCTGGGCAACCTCGATCTGATCGCCTATGTCGAGGCCGAACTCGAGCGCAATCCCCTGCTCGAGCGCGACGAGGCCGAAGAGCGCCCGGTCGCGGCGGAGGCCAACGGCGCCGATACTGCCGAGCGGCCCGACACAGAGGCGGCCGACGGCGGCGACAGAGACGACTTTTCCAGCGATCCCGACGGTTCGGACTGGGGCGACCAGAGCTTCGCCACCGCAACCGAGATTTCCGAGAAGCTCGACACCGATCTGTCGAACCTCTACCAGGACGACCGGCCGGACACCACCGAGCGGCTGCTCGATCCCGGCCAGCTCGTCGGCGATGCCTGGGCACATTCCGGCTCGCGCGGCGGGTCCGGCTCCGATGAGGACTACAATCTTGAGGCTTTCGTCGCCGCCGATGTGTCGCTCGGCGATCATCTCGCCGAGCAGCTGGCGCTCGCCTTCACCGATCCGGTCTCCCGGCTGATCGGCCAATATCTGATCGACGCGGTCGACGAGGCCGGGTACCTGCGCACTGACCTGTTGAGTGTCGCCGAGAAGCTCGGCTGCCCGCTGGAACTCGTCGAATCGGTGCTGGCCGAATTGCAGCGCTTCGATCCAGCCGGGGTCTGCGCTCGCGACCTGTCCGAATGCCTGGCGCTGCAGCTAATCGAACGTGACCGCTACGATCCGGCGATGCAGAAGCTGGTCGACAATCTCGAATTGCTCGCCCGCCGCGATTTCGCCGGGTTGAAACGCATCTGCGGCGTCGACGACGAGGACCTCGTCGAGATGATCGCCGAGGTCAAGGCGCTGAACCCCAAGCCCGGTAATGCCTTCGGCACGACGCTGGTGCAGCCGGTGGTGCCCGACGCGCTCGTCCGCCCGGCGCCCGAGGGCGGCTGGACCGTCGAGCTCAACACCGAGACTTTGCCGAAGGTGCTGATCAACCAGAGCTACTACGCCACCGTGGCGACGGGGGCGAAGGGCGACAAGGACAAGCAGTACCTGACCGAGTGTCTGCAGACGGCCAACTGGTTGGTGAAAAGTCTCGATCAGCGCGCCAAGACGATCCTGAAAGTGGCGAGCGAGATTGTCCGCCAGCAGGACGCCTTCCTCACCCACGGCGTTCAGTACCTGCGCCCGCTGAACTTGCGCATGATCGCCGATGCCATCGGCATGCACGAATCGACGGTGAGCCGCGTCACCTCCAACAAGTACATGGCGACCAACCGCGGCATCTTCGAATTCAAGTACTTCTTTACCTCCTCGATCGCCTCCTCGGAAGGCGGCGACGCGCATTCCTCCGAATCGGTACGCCACCGCATCAAGGAATTGATCGACAAGGAGCGGCCGAGCGACATCCTGTCCGACGACACCCTCGTCAAGATGCTGCGCGATGCCGGCATCGACATTGCCCGGCGCACCGTCGCCAAATACCGCGAAGCCATGAACATCCCGTCCTCGGTGCAGCGCCGCCGGGAAAAGCAGATCATGGCGTGATGCGCACGATTTGAATGGTTGTTTTTGCACGCCTTTCAGGCTGCCGAGGTCCTTAGCCGTTTGTGGTGGATCCATTTAGGATTCGAGACGTATAGTGTAGTCTGCAGGTGGCCAGACCGACCGAGCGCGGACCTCGGCGAGGCCACCGCGATCGAACGCGCCCAAGGCACATGAGAATGCCGAGACTGACGCTTCACCCGCTCAAAATCGCAAGCCGGCAATCCCATATCAGATATGCGGCCTGGTCGCCGTCGTCAGTTGCGTTCGCTGAAAGGCGACCGCACACAGAGGAGGAAGCTTGTCCATGACCCTCAGGGTTTCAGGAAAGAATGTCGACATCGGTGATGCGCTCCGCAGCTATACGGTTGACCGCGTCGGCGAAGTTTGCGGAAAATTCTTCTCCGACGGCTTCAAAGGCCATGTCACCGTGGAGAAGGAAGGGTCCGGCTTCCGGACCGAGTGCGCCATCCATCTGAAAACGGGCGTGTCTGTCTCGACGGTCGGGGCCGCACAGGATCCCTATCCGAGCGTCGACCAGGCCGTCGAACGGCTGGAAAATCGGCTTCGTCGGCACAAGGGAAAGCTGCGTGACATTCCGGGCCAACGCGAGCGGGTTTCCAGCGACATCGAAAGCACCTACCGCGTCATCGAGGCTCCCGCAGAAGACGAGGAGGTTCCTGTCGACTATTCCCCCGTGGTGATCGCCGAGACAACCAAGACGCTGCAGCGTATGTCTGTCGGCGAGGCGGTGGCCGAACTCGATCTGACCGGAGCGGAATTCGTGGTGTTCCTGCATGCCAGCCATGGTGCGCCGAATGTGGTCTACCGTCGCCGCGACGGCAACATCGGCTGGGTCGATCCGTCATTGCCGACGGGAATCAAGGGTAGGCTGGTCTGATCGGGGCAGGCGCTGCCCCGCTTCGGTGGAGCCGGGAGCTGGCGTGCCGGAGCCATCCTGGGTGTTCGGCGGGGAGGCGATCCGGTGGATCGTTTCCCCACCCACCCTGACGGGAGAATCGCACCGAAATCGCGACGGCGCGTGATAGCCGCAGGGCTGCGGCGGTTCTGCGAAATGCTGCGGCCCCGATTTTCGGGACGCGGGAGGCTTCGGCCATACCGATCTCATTGCACCGTCCCCCCGAGACGTGGCACACCGACGCCGGACGGTGCGCCTGTCGTCGTTGCTGCGGCATTTCGACGCAGAGGGCGCATTTGACCGGCCGATGGCGCTCAATTGCCGCGACTGCGACGAAAGAGGTCGAAGCGATCGCCGGAACAAGGGTTTATCCTGACGCGCCTAAAGATGATGCGTCCGCCGGTGGGCTTTTGCCTGCAATACGATCTTGAACAACGCGCCGATTTCATGGAAAACGGTGCGGGAAATAGTGGAAAGTCATGATGGATTTCGCGAATCTTCTGTGCCTGGAGGGGATTGTGCCGGCCCTGAAGGTCAATTCGAAGAAACAGGCGATCCAGGAGCTTGCGGTGCGCGCCGCCGCGGTTACCGGACTGCCCGAGCGCGAGATCTTCGACACGCTGCAGCAACGTGAGCGCCTGGGTTCGACCGGTGTCGGCCATGGCGTTGCCATCCCGCACGCCAAAATGCCGAACCTCGATCGCATGATCGGCATTTTTGCCCGGCTCGATCGGCCGCTCGACTTCGAGGCGATCGATGACCAGCCGGTCGATCTGATCTTCATGCTGTTGGCGCCGGAAGGCGCCGGTGCCGACCACCTGAAGGCGCTCGCCCGGGTTGCCCGTCTCCTGCGCGATCCGGCGGTCGCCGCCAAACTCAGGGCGTGCCGCGATTCCGCGGCGCTCTATTCCGTGCTGACCCATCCGTTGGCATCGAACGCCGCGTGATTCGTTCTCACCACGCCTCGACCGTCAATTCCGGCCACAGCCGAACCATGCGCTCGGCCTTCGCCGCGTAGGTGCGACGGTTATCGATGACGCGATTGGGGACGAGGCGAAACGAAAAGATCGCTTCGAGCCCGAAGGGTGCCTCGATCGACAGGCTGCCATCCGCCTCGAGGCGGACCGCGACCGCATGGGTGACGGCGGCATAGCGCGTCAGACTTTCCGTCGCCGACGCCAGCGGCGCATACGGCGCACCGAAACGGGCCTCGTACCAGAGATGGACCCGCGCCTGATTGCGCACCTCGACGGGACGCGAAACGTCGGTGAAAACTGCGATGGCGCGTCGGATCACCCGATCTTCGGCCTCGTACGACAGGTCGCTGGCATCGAAATAGACGAGGTCAGCGTCCTTCTGCCCGTAACGGGCCGGCCGCTCCGTGAGCGCGTTCCACACTGTCTGATAGAGGATGCCGGAAACGAGCCAGCAATCGGCGAGGGCGAGACCGCGGGCAAGCGTGAGGATGTTCATCAGGTCCGTATCGGCGCGGATGATCGCCTCGAGCGCCCGGCGCTGCACCACCGCGCCGCATCCGGCAAAGGCGAGGTGCGGCGGCGGGGGCGCGCCGGAGCCGGCGGAGGGAGCGCGCATGCGGGTTTATGCCGTGAGCACGATCTTGCCGATATGCCCGCTGGTCTCCATGCGTCGGTGCGCGTCGACGGCGTTGACGAGCGGGAAGGTCGAATCGACGACGACGCGGATCTGCCCCGAGGAGAGGAGCGGCCAGACCTTGTCTTCGAGCGCTCGGGCGATGGCCGCCTTGAAACCGACGTCACGGATCCGCAGCGTCGAGCCGGTGTGCGTCAGCCGTTTCAGCATCAGCCGGGTGAAATCGACCGGCGGGCGGGCGCCGTTCAGGAATGCGATCTGCACGATGCGGCCTTCGACGGCCGCCGCCTGGTAGTTGCGCTCGATATAGTCGCCGCCGACCATGTCAAGGATGACATGGGCGCCCTCTCCCTCAGTGAAATCCTTGACCACCTGCACGAAATCGGCCGTGTGGTAGTCGATCGCGAGATCTGCGCCGAACTCGCGGCAGGCGGCGCATTTCGCCGAGCCGCCAGCGGTGGCGATGACACGTGCGCCGAAGGCCTTGGCGAGCTGGATGGCGGCAACCCCGATGCCGGAGGTGCCACCGTGAACGAGGAACGTCTCGCCCGCCTGTAGCCCGCCGCGGTCGAACACGTTCGACCACACGGTGAAAAAGGTTTCGGGGATTGCCGCGGCCGCCACGGCATCGATCCCGTTGGGGATAGGCAGCGCGTTCGTCTCGTGCACCAGTGCATATTCGGCGTAGCCGCCGCCGGCGGTCAGTGCTGTCACCTCGTCCCCGATTGAGAAGCGCGCGACACCGGCCCCGAGCGCCACCACCTCGCCGGCAAATTCAAGCCCGGGAATATCGGAGGTCCCCTTCGGCGGCGCATAGTTTCCCTGGCGCTGGAACACGTCCGGCCGGTTGACGCCGGCGGCGGCGACGCGCACGAGAATTTCCCCGGCGCCCGGTCTTGGCAGCGGCCGCGTCTCAGGCACCAGCACCTCCGGCCCGCCCGGTTGGGCGATGGCGATGACGGTCATCGTTTGCGGCAGTTCGGACATGGCGCGGCTCCCAATGGATTGCCCGCGTTCTAAAGCAAATCGCCGCGGAATTGAAGCTATTTCGGGCAGGAACAGGCGCGAATACAAATAGTTAGGGCAACATCCGAGTCAGTTTTGCGTGAACGGCGCTAGCCAATCTCGTATTCGGTCTCGACGACGCCGTTGCGGTGCGCCGTGGCATGCACGAAGACGAGGTCCACCTTGCGCCGGCCCGGCGGCCACAGGGCAGCGCCGCCGCCGAGGATGACCGGGATCTGGAACAGGATCAGCTTTTTGACGAGGCGTGCATCGATGAAGGCGCGCACGACGCCGCCGCCGCCCACGACGAACACGCGGCGCCGACCGGCATGGATGAGGTCTTCGACGATCTCGGGCGGGGTGCGATCGTCGAACACGGCGTAGCCGTCGCCGTCGATCGGCGGGCCTTTGGTCATCACGATGGTCGAGCGGCCGGGGTAGGGCCACTCGCCGAACGTGCGGCAGTCGCGGTAGGTGTTGGCGCCCATGACGACGGCGTCGATCTTGGCGAAGAAGGCGTCATAGCCGAAATCGTAGCCCTCGAACGGTTTTAGGAAATCGAGGCCGCCGGCACGGTCGGCGATGAAGCCGTCGACGGAGTGGGCGATGTAGACGACGATATCGGCCATGGCAGAGACTCAGACTCGGCGCTTGGAGACAATGCGCTGGTCCTCTCGCATTGGCGTCTGTCAGGAAATGGCAGTTGCCGTGCGCTCGGCCGCCTTCGCTCAGGCCAGCAGATCGACGGCGGTGGCGCCGCTGGTCGCACTGGCGGAGGTGGATATCCCGCCCGAACCCTTGTAGGACGAGGCTGTGGTGGTCGTCTGCGTCGGGGCCGCGGTCTTAGTCACCTTGTAGCTCTTTTCGATGGTGCCGGAATCGAACACCAACGCGCCGAGCGAACCGTTCTTGGTGGCAACCGTCACATTATTGAAGGTGACCATGTTTTCGCTGACGGTCGCGGTGCCGCGGTCGGTCTTGCTGCCGTGCGTATATTCGACTTGGGCCTGGTTGCCCTTGACGTTCTTGACGGTGAAGGCGACGGACTGGCCGTTCATTGTGCCGGACCAGGTGCCGATCAGGCGGCTCTGGTGGTAGACGGCCTCGTTGGCGGGGGAGATATAGGATCCGTTCGTCGTGACGATGGTAACCATGAGTAATGCCCTCCTGGACGAATTGCCGGCGAGGATGCACCCACGGCTCCTAATACTAGATTAACTATTTGTTTCAGTTTGTGTCTGCGCTGTACTCTCAGATATCGCCCGCAATCCAGGCTGCGCGGCGTTGACTCCGGCCCGTGTGTTCTAGCGGCAAGTCGACCGTCAGGCCGTGGTGGAAACGGTCGGCTTCTGCTTGGTCAAGGTAAGCGCGAGATACTGGTTGCCCTGCTTATACATGGCGTGAGCTGTCTTGCCGTCGCTTGACGAGATCTGCGTATAGCCGATGCGGACGATATCATTCATGACATCGGCGGTTCCGGTCTGCTTTTTGTTGCCGCCTGCAGTCGCCACCACTTGGGCGGTCTTGCCATCCACCGATTTGACATTGAACGTCATGGCGGCGCCCGTCGTCGGGTCGGACCCGGACCATGTGCCGACGAGCTTGCTGGAAGGCTGGTCCGCAGTGGTATCCTTGGTGAGCTGGTAGGCCTGCTGCGTCGTGCCGGCGGTGAAGATCATGACACCGTTCGTGCCGTTCTTGGTGCCGATCGTCATGCTGCCGTAGGTGAGCGTGTTCTGGCTGACGGTGGCAGTGCCGTGTTCCTTCGTCGCACCGTGATCGAATTCAACCTGGGCCGTCGAGCCTTTGATGCTGGTGACCTTGAGCGTGATTGGCTTTCCGCCCATGGTGCCTTTCCAGCTCCCCAGCAGGTTGCTCTGCTTGTAGAGGCGCTGGTCGACGCTGCTGATGTAGGAGCCATTGGTCGTGTAGGCGGCAGCGACTGTGGACATGACGGGAAGTCCTTCGGACCGAATCGCGCTTCCTTCATGCGCCATGCGCCGTTAACATTCGCTTAACGTCTGTTTCAGTCTGTTTCAGGTTGTGTCCGCGTCGTTCCGCTGACATCGCTCGCAATGCCGGCTGCGCGGGCGTTGGCGGCGGCGGCGCATGCGACTAGAATGCCGGAATCGCTCACCAATGGATTGCCGCCATGGCCTTTATCGATGACGACCGGCCGAGAAAGAAGATCGTGCACGAGATCGGGCAGGATCTGTCGCTCCTGTCCGAGGCCGAGCTCGACGAACGCGTCGGTATCTTGAAGGAAGAGATCCTCCGCCTCGAGGCCGACAAGGCGAAGAAGCGCGCTTCGCGTTTTGCCGCCGACGCAGTCTTCAAGATATGATCGATGCGGCCGTCCGGCGCCTCGACGCAGGCCCTGCCGATCCGCCCTCGGCGGACGGCGCGCGTCCAGGATTGACGGCGCTCGGCCTTGTCGATTTCCGCAATTACGCCGCCCTCGATCTGAGGCCGTCGGCCGATCATGTCGTGCTGGTTGGTGACAACGGCGCCGGCAAGACCAACGTGCTCGAGGCCGTGTCGCTGCTCTCGCCCGGCCGGGGCCTGCGGCGCGCGACCCTCGACGGCATGGCGCGTTCCGGCGGGCCCGGTGGCTGGACGGTTTCGGCAAGGCTTGCCGCGCGCGACGGTTTCGTCCGCCTCGGCACCGCGTTCGAGGTCGGAGCTGGGGAGGGCGAGACACGCTCGCGCCAGATCCGCATCGACGGCGAGGCGGTGAAATCGGCGGAGGACCTCATCGATTTCCTGACCGTCCTCTGGCTGACGCCAGCGATGGACGGGCTGTTCACCGGTCCGGCTTCCGACCGGCGCCGGTTTCTCGATCGCTTCGTCTTGGCGCTCGATCCCCGCCATGGCACGCGCGTGTCGCTGTTCGAGAAGACCATGCGCGGCCGCAACCGGCTATTGGAAGAGGAGCGCCCCGATGCCGTCTGGCTCGCGGCAATCGAGGCGCAGATGGCCGAATTGGGCGTTGCCATCGCCGCCGCCCGGGTCGAGACCGTCGCCTGCCTCACCCGGCTGATCGCCGCGAGCCGCGACGACGGTTCGCCGTTTCCGCATGCCGATCTCGCCCTCGAGGGCGAGATCGAGGCCATGGCAGCGGCCGGCGGCCCGGCGAGCGACACCGAGGACCGCTACCGGCGCCTTCTCGCCGACGGGCGCCGCCGCGATGCCGGGGCTGGCCGGACGCTCGAAGGGCCGCACCGTGCCGATCTCATCGTCGAGCACGGGCCGAAGGGTGTGCTGGCCGAGCGTTCCTCGACCGGCGAACAGAAGGCGTTGTTGATCGGCCTCGTGCTGGCGCATGCCCAACTCGTCGCCGAGACGCGCGGCCGGGCGCCGATCCTCCTCCTTGACGAGATCGCCGCCCACCTCGACGAGCGCCGCCGCGTGAGCCTGTTCGAACGGCTCGATGCACTCGGCGGCCAGTGCTGGATGACCGGCACCGACCCGTCGGCGTTCAGGAACCTCGCCGGCCGCGCGCAGATCTTCGAAGTCGCAGGCGGCGGAATCCGCCCGAAGTGACGCCCCGGCCCGACGCCGGCAATGACTGGGCCGATCGCCCGGTCGGACCCTGGATCTATCCCGCCCAGGGGCGTTGCCCGATCGGGCGGACTCAGCCGATCGACCGAACCGGCACGGGGATCGTTGGGTTGGGCCCGGCACCGCGCTCGAGCCGGACGATGCCGGAGCCGGGCAGCAGTTCCGCCGCCACGTCGCCGATCCGTCGACCCGACAGGATCAGGTCCGGAGCGATCTCGGCGAGCGGCACGACGACGAAGGCGCGTTCGAGGGTAAGCGGATGCGGCAGCGTCAGCGTTTCCGTCGCCATCTTCACCTCGCGACCGTCGGCCCCGCGGTAGAAGATCAAGTCGATGTCGATGACGCGCGGTCCCCATTTCTCACGCCGGATGCGACCGAGCGCCGCCTCGACCGCCAGACAGGCGAGCAGCAGGCCCTCTGGCGACAGGCCCGTTGCCACTTCGGCACAGAGATTGAGGAATGGCGGCTGGTCGGTCTTGCCCCATGGCGGCGTCAGGTAGTCGGCCGACCGAGCGAGGAGGCGGATGTTGGTGGTCGCCAGCCGTCTTAGCGCCTCGTCCATCGTGGTCGAGACGTCGCCGATATTGCCGCCAAGCGCGAGAATGGCGTGAGCCTCAGCCATGGCGGCGGCGCTCGACTTCGACGGTGACGCCGTCGAGGAGGGTCGGGATCGGCGCGGCCGGCTTCTCCACCCGGACGGTGACCATCTCGATCAGCGGCGATTTCGCCAGAATCTCGGCCGCGATCTTCTCGGCCAGTGCCTCGATCAACTTGAAGCGCTCGCTGGTCGCCACCTTGACGACGATCTCGGCGAGCTTGTCGTAAGAGGCCGTCTTCGACCAGTCGTCGCTCTCTCCCGCCGGCCGGAGATCGAGCCGGCAGTCGAGCGAAATGTAGAAACGCTGGCCGAGCTTGCTCTCCTCGGGGAAGACGCCGTGGTGGGCGAAGACGGCGATGCGGCTGAGGAGGATGCGATCGGTCATGGGTTTTTCCCCAGGATGGCGTCGGTGACGCGGGCGGCTTCCACATGCGGGGCGACGTCGTGCACGCGGATGATGGCGGCGCCGGCGATGATGGCGGCGACGTTCGAGGCGATGGTTCCGTTGACACGTTCGCTTGGTGGCTTGTCGAGGATGCGGCCGATGAAGGATTTGCGCGACGTGCCGACGAGGATCGGGTGTCCGAGCACCGTCAGTTCGCCGAGCCGGCGCAAGGCCTCGAGGTTCTGAGCGGGACTCTTGCCGAAACCGATGCCGGGATCGAGGATGATGTCGCGGTCGGCGATGCCGGCTTGCCTTGCGATGGCGATCGAGTGGGCAAAGAATCGCTTCATGTCGTCGACGATGTCGAGACCGGCATCGATCGTGTCGCGGTTGTGCATGGCGACGACGGGAGCGCCGAATTCGGCGGCGATCCGCGCGATCTCCGGCTCTCGCTGCAGGCCCCAGACGTCGTTGACGATTGCCGCGCCGGCCCGGAGCGCCGCTGCGGCCGTCGCCGCCTTGTAGGTGTCGATCGAAATGGGCACCCCGATTCGCGGCGACAGGGCGGCAATGATGGGGACGACCCGCTCGATTTCATCGGCCGCATCGACGGCGACATGCCCGGGCCGGGTCGATTCGCCGCCGACATCGATGATGTCGGCCCCTTCGCGCGCCATCGCCTCGGCATGCGCCACCGCCGCTTCGAGCGGAGCGAACAGCCCGCCATCGGAGAAGGAATCGGGCGTCACGTTGAGGATGCCCATCACTAGCGTGCGTCGCCCGAGGTCGGGCAGCAGCGCGCGGTCTGCAAGGGCAGGGTGAGTTGAAGACATCGAACGCCCCTCGGCCGGGCGGCCGCCTCGTTCGAAGGCGGACCCGACGCTGTCTTAGAATGCGGTACGAGATTGGGAAACCCGGTTTTCCGGAATAGACCTTATATGGTCATTGCGGGCGGCAAGCGATCGTCTGAGATTGCGGCGACGGAATGTCAAGATATCGGCGAATTGTGGGGAGCGTATCTATATATTGTATCATCCTATCGATTCGAGAGATCCATGCCCGCACCGTCCAACATCTCGCTTCTGTTCCTTTGCGGCAGCCTGCGCGCCGGCTCCGTCAATGCCGCCGTACTAGGCACCGCCGCGGCACTGGCGCCAGCTTCGGCGCGGGCGACGACCTATTCCGGCATGGCGAGCCTGCCGCATTTCAATCCGGACGACGACCGCGAACCGCTCGCCGCGCCGGTGGCGGACTTGCGCCGAACGCTCGGCTCGGTCGACGCCGTGCTGATCTCGACGCCGGAATACGCCGGTTCGCTGCCGGGGTCGTTCAAGAACCTGCTCGACTGGACCGTCGGTTCGGCGGGGCTGTATGGCAAGCCGGTCGGCTGGATCAATCCTTCGGCGATGGGCGGGGCGAAGGATACCTATCATGCGCTCGCTCTGGTGCTCGAGCGGGCCGGAGCGACGATCGTGGCGGCTGCGGCGGCCGACATTCCGGTCAGCCGGGACATGATCGGATCTGACTGCCTGATCGCCGACGCCGGCATCCGCGCCCGCATTGCCGCGGTCGTCGCCGTGCTGGTCGAGGCCGCACGCGTTGGCCCGGCCTAGGGACAGCTGCGCGCTGCGCTGCCACCCGACGCAGAGCCGCCGGACGTCCGCCTCAATGCGCCTCGTCCCAATTCGACGCGGCACGGGCATCGACCCTGAGCGGCACCCTCAGCACCACGGCCGGCGTCGCCGCCTCCTCCATGACGCGGCGCACGAGGGGGATCGTCGCCTCTACTTCCGCCTCGGGCACCTCGAAGATCAGTTCGTCGTGCACCTGCAACAGCATCGAGGCCGACAGCTTGGCCTGGCTAAGCGCCGGTTCGATCCTGACCATGGCCCGACGGATGACGTCGGCGGCCGAGCCCTGGATCGGGGCATTGATCGCCGCCCGTTCGTTGAAGGCCCGCACGCTCGGATTCTTCGCCGTGATCTCCGGGTAATGCGCCTTGCGGCCGAAGATGGTCGTCACGAACCCGTCGCGGCGGCAGGCCGCCTTGGTTGCGTCCATGTAGTCGCGGATGCCGGGGAAGCGCTCGAAGTACTTCTTGATGTAGGCACCGGCCTCCTCGCGGCCGATGCCGAGCTGGTTGGCCAGCCCGAAGGCGGAAATGCCATAGATGATGCCGAAGTTGATCGCCTTGGCCCGCCGCCGCACCGACGGATCCATGCCCGCGACTGGCACGCCGAACATTTCGGACGCCGTCATCGCATGAATGTCGATGCCGTCCTCGAAGGCGCGCACGAGCTGCGGGATCTCGGCCATATGCGCCAGGATGCGCAACTCGATCTGGCTGTAGTCGGCCGAGATCAGCTTGTGACCGGGGATCGACACGAAGGCCGTGCGGATCTTGCGGCCTTCCTCGGTCCTGACCGGAATGTTCTGCAGGTTCGGATCCGACGACGACAGCCGCCCGGTCGTCGTCGCAGCGAGCGCGTAGGACGTATGCACCCGGTGGGTCGTCGGATTGACGAAGCCGGGCAAGGCATCGGTATAGGTGGACTTGAGCTTGGTCAGCTGGCGCCAGTCGAGGATGCGGCGCGGCAGTTCATGGCCTTGATCCGCCAAATCTTCCAGCACGTCGGCGCCGGTCGCCCAGGCGCCCGTCGGCGTCTTCTTGGCACCGGGAATGCCGAGTTTTCCGAACAGGATGTCGCCCAATTGCTTGGGCGAGCCGACGTTGAAGGCCTCGCCGGCGAGCTCGTGGATCTCGGCTTCCAGCCTTGCGGCGCCTTGGGCGAACTCCCCCGACAGCCGCGACAGGATCTGCCGATCGATGGAAATGCCGCGCGATTCCATCGCAACCAGCACATTGACCAGCGGCCGCTCCAGGGTCTCGTAGACGGTCACCATGCCTTCGGCGGCGAGCCTCGGCTTCAGGCGCCGCCACAATCTGAGCGTCACGTCGGCGTCTTCCGCCGCATAAGGAGTGGCGCGCTCGAGGGGTACGGCGTCGAAGGTCACTTGGCTCTTGCCCGAGCCGGTTACCGACTTGAAGGTGATCGGCTCGTGGGAGAGCCAGAGCTTTGATAGTTCGTCCATGCCGTGGCCGGAGCGGCCGGCATCGAGCACGTAGGACATCAGCATTGTATCGTCGAGCGAACGGATCTCGATGCCGTGCCGGGCGAGCACCAGGGCGTCGTACTTGAGGTTCTGGCCGATCTTCAGGATCGAGGCGTCGCCGAGCAGATCCTTCAGCCGGAGAAACGCATCGGCGAGTGGGATCTGGCCGGCAACGAGGCCTTCGTCGAACAGGCCGGCGCCGCCGGCGCGATGGATGAGCGGCACGTAGGCCGCCTTGCCCGGCGCCAAAGCGAGCGAGAAACCGACGAGATCGGCGCGCATGGCATCGAGCGAATTGGTCTCGGTGTCGAAGGCGACGAAGCCCTGCTCGCGTGCCTGCGCGATCCAGCGGTCGAGCGCCTCGAGCGACAGGATGGTCTCGTAATGGGCGGTATCGATTGCGCCGGTGGGTTCGGCGGCGCGGGCCTCGGCCAGCAGTTGCGGCGTCAACAGATCGACTGGCGGCGAACTCGCGACAGCAGGCGCAGGGCCGGCATTCGGAGAGGTCGTCGGCTCGGCCGCAACGGATTCTGTGGCGCTCGCATCCGTTGCCTCGGCGACGGCGAACGCAGGCCGGCCCCAGCCGTCAACCGTCACCGACAGCGCTGCGATCTCGGCCGCCTCCGCGCCGGTGTCGCGAGCGACGCGGTTGGTCAGCGTCGAAAATTCCATGCCCTTCAAGAAGCCGACGAGCCGGACGCCGTCGACTGCACCGACCGTCAGGTCCTCGATCGGAGTAATGACCGGCACCGCCGTATCGAGCGTCACCAGCCTGCGCGAGATCCGCGCCTTGTCGGCATGTTCGGTCAGCGCCTCGCGGCGTTTCGGCTGCTTGATCTCGGATGCGCGGGCCAGAAGCGTGTCGAGATCGCCGTACTCGGTGATGAGTTGCGCCGCCGTCTTGATGCCGATGCCCGGCACGCCCGGCACGTTGTCGACCGAATCACCGGCGAGCGATTGCACGTCGACGACTTTGTCGGGGGCGACGCCGAACTTCTCGAAGACTTCCGCCTCGCCGATGCGCCGTTCCTTCATCGTGTCGTACATGCCGACGCCGGGGCGAACCAGCTGCATCAGGTCCTTATCCGACGACACGATGGTGACGTCGGCGCCGGCTTCGACCGCCTGCCGGGCGTAGGTGGCGATCAGGTCGTCGGCCTCGAAGCCCAACTGCTCGACCGAGGCGACGTTGAAGGCCTGGACGGCGCGCCTGCAGAGGCCGAACTGCGGCCTCAGGTCTTCCGGCGGCTCGGGGCGCTGTGCCTTGTATTCGGGGTAGATTTCGTTGCGAAACGTGTCGGAGGAGGCGTCGAAGATGACGGCGAAATGCGTCGGCTTCACTCCGACGTCCGTCTTCTCGGCCTCTTTCAGCAGCCGCCACAGCATGTTGCAGAAGCCGGAGACGGCGCCGACCGGCAGCCCGTCGGACTTGCGCGTCAACGGCGGCAGCGCGTGATAGGCGCGGAAGATGTAACCGGACCCGTCGACCAGGAACAGGTGATCGCCCGGTCCCGGCGCCTTCGGCGCGGCATCGGTGACGAAGTTTTTCCGCGCTATGCGCGGACGGTTGGGGCTGGTGGCGGGCGTGTCATCGGTCATGGCCGGGATCATAGCGGGGCACCGACGGACATGGAACCCGTCGCGCCACAGCGCCCGCTGGAATGCACGTCGATGTGCATCGAAGCGCTTGCCGCCATGAAGCTTAACCGAACCTTAATTCGCCATCTTTAGCCTCTTAACGTCGCAATTCGAGCGGCCTGCGGCATAGCCCCTCAGGGAGTTTCCGCAGAACGGCAGCGCCGGACACGGGCGCGGCAGCGGCGGACGCTGGCAGGGGTGAACATGCGGTCGCGGCGCATCGAACGGTCGCAGGAGCCGAATTTTGACGAGCCGGACGATGCTCCGGACGCGCTGGATTTGCGTCTGTCGCCAGCCGATCGTCCCTCGCATGTGGCGGGCGCGGATGGTCCGGTCAGGGCAAAGCCGGCGCGCTCCATGGGTGGCGGCCGCATCGAGCCGACCTTGATGGCGGACGGGGGCGAACTGCGCGCCAGTTCCCGCGATGCCGGCAGCCGCCGCAATCGCGATGTCGAGGATGTGCGCGTCGACGAGGCTCCGCCACCACGCGCGGCCAAACCGAAACGCCGCCGCTCGCGCGGGGGCTTCTTCGGCTTCCTCGGCCACATCCTCTATTGGTGCTTCGTGATGTCGATCTGGGGCGGCATCGCACTTGGCGGCGTGGTCCTCTATTACGGCGCCCGGCTGCCGCCGACGTCGGAATGGACGGTGCCGAAGCGGCCGCCCAACATCAAGATCGTCTCGACCGATGGCGAGTTGATGGGCAATCGCGGCGATACCGGCGGCGAGGCGGTGAAGCTGTCCGAATTGCCGCCGTATCTGCCGCAGGCCTTGATCGCCATCGAAGACCGGCGGTTCTATTCGCACTTCGGCATCGATCCGATCGGGCTGGCGCGCGCCGTCGTCAACAACGTCGTCCGCCATCGCGGCACGCAGGGCGGCTCGACGCTGACCCAGCAATTGGCCAAGAACCTGTTCCTCACCCCCGACCGCACGCTTGGGCGCAAGGTGCAGGAGGTGCTGCTCGCCCTGTGGCTGGAGCGGACCTATTCCAAGGATCAGATCCTCGAACTCTACTTGAACCGCGTCTACATGGGAGCGGGCGCCTACGGCGTCGACGCCGCGGCCAGACGCTATTTCGGCAAGTCGGCCAAAGAGGTGAACATCATGGAGGCGGCGATGCTGGCCGGCCTCCTGAAGGCGCCGTCCCGCTATGCGCCTTCGCACAACCCGCAGTTGGCACGCGAACGGGCCGAGACCGTGCTTGCCGCCATGCTCGACGCCGGGTTCCTGACCG
The DNA here is from genome assembly GCA_031291575.1 of Ancalomicrobiaceae bacterium. GTDB lineage: Bacteria > Pseudomonadota > Alphaproteobacteria > Rhizobiales > Ancalomicrobiaceae > CAIYYN01. Next base: position 22,698 of record JARLIT010000196.1, on the reverse strand, counting down.
AGAAGGAGCGCCAGGCGGCACTCGCCTTGCCGCGCGTGGTGTTCACTCATCCGAACGCCGGCTCGGAAAACTATGTCGCCGACTGGGTGATGGACCTGTTGCCCTATTACGTCGGCTCGGTCGATTCCGACATCGTCGTCGAGACGACCGTCGATTCCAATCTGCAGCTCCTCGCCGAGGCCGCCTTGCAGGGCACGCTCGCCCAATTCGGCGACAAAAAGGATGTGAGCCAGGGTGCGCTGGTGGCGCTCGATGCGACCGGCGGTGTTAAGGCGATGGTCGGCGGCGTCGAATACGAGAAGAGCCAGTACAATCGCGCGGTGACGGCGCGTCGCCAGCCGGGCTCCTCGTTCAAGGTCTTCACCTATCTCGCCGCGATGGAGGCAGGGCTGACGCCGGAGACAGTGCGGGTCGACGAGCCGGTTTCCTTCCACGGTTGGGCGCCGAAGAATTTCGGTAAGGAATACAAGGGCCCGGTGACGCTGAAAGAGGCTCTGTCGCAATCGATCAACACGGTTGCCGCCAAGCTCGCCGTCGAGGTCGGTCCCAAGAAGGTGGCCTCCGTCGCCGAACGCTTGGGGATAACCTCGCCATTGCAGGTCAACGCCTCGATCGCGCTCGGCACCTCGGAAGTGACGCCGCTGGAATTGACCGGCGCCTATGTGGCGTTCTCCAATGGCGGCTTTGGCGTCGTCCCGCACGTGATCCAACGCATCCGCACCGCCAACGGCAAGGTGCTGTTCGAGCACACGGGCAATGGCCCGGGCCGCGTCATCGATGCCGTGCCGCTCGCCGAAATGGACACGATGCTGGCCGAGACGCTGATCTCCGGCTCGGGCAAGAAGGCGCAGATCGCCGGCTGGCAGACCGGTGGCAAGACCGGCACCAGTCAGGATTCCCGCGATGCCTGGTTCCTCGGCTTCACCGGTCTCTATACGGCGGGCGTCTGGCTCGGCAACGACGATTCCTCGCCGACCAACAACGCCACCGGCGGATCGCTCGCCTCCATCGTCTGGCACCGCTTCATGGTCGAGGCGCTCAGGGGCAAGGCGCCGGTGCCGATCCCGGGCAGCGTCTACCAGCCGCCGTCGCTGTTCGCGCCGCAACAACAGCAGCCGCAACAGCAGCAGCCGTGGCAGCAGCAGCCTCAGACGCAGACGCTGCAGGTGCCGGCGCAGCCGATGCAGTCGCAGCCGGTTCCGTCCCGCGGCGAACCGCTGACGACCGGCTCGGTCAACCGCAACGTGCCGGCCTATCAGCCGAGCCCGGCCCCGCTGCAGCCCATGCCGCCGCCAGTCGATACGTCGCCCGAAACGGACCGTCAGGCCGGCGCGCCCATTCCGCCGGCACCGATCGGCGACGCCCAGCGCCGGGCTCCGCCGGCGGGCGGTCCGGTCGATGGGTTCCTCAGACAACTGTTCGGCGCCAACTGACGGCGGGAACGAGCCCAACCTGCAGCTGAAACTCCGTTTGTTTCCGTCTGGTTATCCACAAAGAGTCGGCGTATTGACGCATTCCTGGGCACATGACAGATTTCAGAGATCTGTCATAGAGGTTCGGGCAATGCTGGTTCCGGCCGCTGGCGGTGCGCGGCGGCTGCCTCGATCCGAAGATGATCGCCGTGCAGGCATGACGCGCGAGGATCGCATTGTGCCAGTCGGGCATCGGCGGGGAACGGCGGGGGGATGAAGGAATGCTAGGCCATACCGGCACGGCCGCCGAGCTCAGGGATCAGATCCCGGTCGGGCGGTTGGACGGTCTACTCGACGACGCAAGCGCCCGCTTCGGCGATCACCATGCCATCAGCTTTCTCGGGCGGACGTGGACCTATCGGACCCTCGATGCGCTTGTCGACCGCGCAGCGCGCGGCTTCCAGGACCTCGGCGTCAAGCGCGGCGACCGCATCGGGCTGTGTCTGCCGAACACGCCCTATTCGGTGATCATCTACTACGCGGCGATGAAGGTCGGCGCGATCGTCGTCAACATGAACCCGCTCTATGTGGCGCGCGAACTCGAGTTCATGCTGAACGACTCGGGCGCCCGTCTGGTGGTGACGGTCGACCTCAGCCTGACGCTGCCGAAACTCACCGGCCTCATCGGCAAGACGCCGCTGGAGACGATCATCGTCTGCCCGATGACCAAGGTGATGCCGTTCACCACCGGCTTGCTGATGCGGTTGTTCCGTCGCAAGACGCTCGCCAAGATGCCGCTCGACGGCCACCACATGTCCTACCGGCAGTTGCTCGCCCGCGGCGGCGCCGTGCCGGTACCGATCGATCCCCACCGCGACATCGCGGTCCTGCAATACACCGGCGGCACCACCGGCACGCCGAAAGCGGCAATGCTGAGCCACGCCAATCTCACGGCCAACGTGTCGCAGATCGTCATGTGCTTCCCCGTTCTTAAGTCGGGAAGCGAACGCGTGCTCGGCATCCTGCCGCTGTTCCACGTCTTCGCCATGACGGCGGTGATGAACCTCGGCATTCGTCTCGGCGCGACGCTGATCCTGGTGCCTCGCTTCGACGTCGATCAACTGATCAAGACCATCGGCGCCGAGAAGCCGACGCTGTTCCCCGGCGTGCCCACCCTCTATTCGGCCTTGAGCGCCGCCGTCACCAAACACCCGCGCGACATCACCTCGATCACCCACTGCATCTCCGGCGGCGCGCCGCTGCCGCTGGAGGTCAAGCGCCGCTTCGAAGCGCTGGCCAAATGCCGGTTGTTCGAGGGCTACGGCCTGACCGAAGCGAGCCCGGTCGTCACCGTCACGCCGGTCGACGATCATATCCGCCCCGGTTCGATCGGTCTCAACCTCTTCGGCACCGAGGTTGAAATCCGCTCCCTCGAGGATGGCCGTCTGCTGGCCGCCGGTGAACGCGGCGAAATCTGCGTGCGCGGCCCGCAGATCATGTGCGGCTACTGGCAGCAGGCGGAGGAGACGGAGAGAACCTACATCGACGGCGCGCTCAAGACGGGCGACATCGGCTACCGCGATGCCGACGGTTGGTACTATCTCGTCGATCGCATCAAGGACGTGATCATCTCCTCCGGCTTCAACGTCTACCCCCGGGTCATCGAGGAGGCGCTCTACCAGCATCCGGCGGTCGGCGATGCGGTGGTCATCGGCGTTCCCGACGACTATCGCGGCCAAGCGCCGAAGGCCTTCGTCGAACTGAAGCCGGGCATGGTCGCGACGTCGGACGACCTGCGCAACCATTTGAACGAGTATGTTTCGCGCATCGAGATGCCGCGCGACATCGAGATCCGCAAAGGCCTGCCGCGCACCATGATCGGCAAATTGTCGAAGAAGGAACTCATCGCCGAAGAGCGGATGAAGCTCGCTGTGTTCGAGGCTGACGATACGGCCGGGATGAGCGAGGCGCCGGCGACCGCCTGATCATCGCCGGCCATTTGGAACGGGTTGCCGGTGGGGTTCGAGCGAGCGACGGTCCGATCCGGCCAACCGCAGATGGCGGGGACGATTTGTTGCTGAAGTGCAACAAAGCCCTGCTTTCGCGCACGTTGCGGCGGCACCCTGGCCCAGGCGGCGGCGACGATCGGCCGACATCATGCGGAAATAATTCTATACAATCATCGTTTTAAGGAAAATGCCCGGATGCACTGGGCCGCTCTGCGCGCGCTGGCGCGCCGCGGCGTCATTTGATCGTGTGACAAATTCATGATGCATTCCGCGTCGGACCTGTTGCCGGGGCCGGTCCGCCGCAGCAATGCGCGGTCGGCCGCGAAATGCCAAAAAGCGAAAGGCAGCAGAGGGAACTTCAGGGGGGAAGCGTATGCGTCGTCACCATGCCCGGTTGATCGGTTCGGCAGCCTTTGTTGTCATCGCGGCCGCCATGGTCGGCCAAGCCTCGGCAGGCGGCTTCGGCATCCGCGAGCAGAGCGCCGAGGGTCTCGGCACGGCGTTTGCCGGCATGGCCGCCAACGACACGTTGTCCGCGATGTTCTGGAACCCCGCGACGCTGACCTCGGTCCGTGGTTTCGAAACGTCATCCAACCTTTCGGGCATCCTGCCGATCGTCAACGTGAACCTCAATCGGGGTCCGCTGGCGGCGCAGAACGAGGGCAACGTCGGTATCGGCGTGATCATTCCCTCGTCCTACCTCGGCTACCGCATCGATGACCATTGGGTGGTCGGTCTCGGCATCAACTCGCCGTTCGGGCTGATGACCTCCTACGGCGGCGGCACCAACCTGCGCACCTACGGCGTGGCGGGCACCTCGCGCGTGGTCTCCATCGACGTCAATCCGAACGTCGCCTACCAGATCAACAGCATGGTGTCAGTCGCCGCCGGTCTGCAGGTGCAGTACATGGAGCTGCGCGAGTCGGCTTTCGGGCCAAACAACTCCACCTATGCCGGGCATACCGACAATCTCGGCCTGGGCTATACGCTCGGCGCCACGTTCAAGCCGATGGCCGGCACTGAACTCGGCATCGGCTATCGCTCGGGCATCACCAACCGGATTGGTGGCACCCTAACGATCCTTACCGGCCCATATGCCGGCGCCTATGGCGGGGATCTCAAGCTCAAGACGCCGGGAACGCTCAGTGTTGGTCTTAGCCAAGCGATCGGCGACAAATGGACGGTGAGGGCCGGCGGCGAGTTCGTCAATTGGTCGACGTTGAAATCGGTTCCGGTCAGCGGGCCAGCCTCGCAAATCGTGGCCGGCCTGCTCGGCGGCTCGACCTCGATCCCCTACAATTACAACGACAGTTGGTTCTTCTCGGCGGGTGCCGACTACAAATACTCAGATGATCTCACTCTGCGCGCAGGCATCGGCTACGAACTGTCGCCCAACGACGACGCCAACCGCTCGTTCCGCCTGCCGGATTCCGATCGCGTCTGGCTGTCCGGTGGCTTCAGCTATGCCCCGGCGAAAAACTACTCGGTCGATCTCGGCTATACCTTCATCCACGGCTTCGGCGACAAGCTGCTGTCTGCGGCGCAGGGCGGTCCGCTGACCAACAACGCGTTCTCCGGCACCTACAACGCCAACATCCACATCCTGTCGGTCGCCTGGAAGATCAAGTTCGGCACCTGACCGCGCCACGCCCGTCCCAGTCGGCTAGCCCGACGGCGATTGCCTAATCGGGCGTGCCCGACAGGGGATTTTGCGGCGACCAACGGTAACGGATGGTCTCGAACAGCATGTTGCGGCTGTCGATCAACAACAGCCGGCCGATCAGCGGCTGGCCGACGCCTGCGACCAGTTTCAACACTTCCAGCGCCTGCAGCGAGCCGACGACACCGGTCAAGGCGCCGAGGATGCCGGTCTGCGCGCACGTCGGCACCAGACCCTCCGGCGGCGCTTCGGGGAAAAGACACCGGTATGTCGGGTTCGGCGTGCCGTCCGGGCCGGTAAGGTGCGGGGCGAGCGTCGTCAGCGAGCCGTCGAACTCGGAGACCGCCGCCGTCACCAGCGGGCGGCGGGCGTGGAAGGCGGCATCGGAGACGAGGTAGCGCGTATCAAAATTGTCCGAGCCATCGACGACGACGTCGTAGCCGGCGATCAGATCGACCGCGTTCGCCTCGGTCAGCCGCTCCGGGATTGCCTCGACCGTCACATGCGGATTGATGGCGGCGACACGCGCCGAGGCGCTCTCCACCTTCGGCCGGCCGATGTCGCCGGTCGAATGGATGACCTGACGCTGCAGGTTCGACAGCGACACCTTATCGTTGTCGACGATGCCGAGCGTGCCGACGCCGGCGGCGGCGAGATAGAGGATCACCGGCGAACCCAACCCGCCGGCGCCGACGACGAGCACGCGCGCCGCCTTGAGTTTCTGCTGGGCCGGTCCGCCAAAACCGTTCAAGACGATATGGCGGGCGTAGCGGGCGAGTTCGTCGGACGACAGGATCATGATGTCAGCGCCGGTTCGGGGAAGGAACCGGCAGCTTATCGGGTTTTGGCGCCGCGTGCACAATCCCGCGCGGCGCATGGGAACCCCTCCGTCGGGTTCGGATCCACCCGGCGATCAGCCCTTCATCACCTTTTCTCCGAGCTCGCTTGCCGTCTTCTGGGCGGCTTCGGTGATCACCCGGGCCTGCTCGCCGAGGGCGGCCATCTGCGCCTTGACGAAGGCATTCTGCAGATCGACGACATCCTGCAAGGTCTTGGCCTGCGTCAGCTTCTGCGCATGGGCAAAGGCGGCCGAGACATTCTCCTCTGCCAGATCCATGACGGTCTTCTGCAGTTCGAAGGCGCTCGACTGGGCGCCGGTCGCCGAGGTCTCGGCCTTGTCGAGCGCGCCGCGGGCGGCCGAAAGCGCGTCGTCGACCGCCTTCTTGGCCTGATCGACGGCCTGCTCGGTGAACGAGCGCACGGCTTCGGGGATCTCGAACGGCGGGATCTTGTCGGTCATGGTCTTCCTCCTCGTTGATCTGGCGGTCGCCGCGGGCGATCGCTTCTCCGCCGTCTGGCCGGAATCGGGGCTGTCCCCAAGGGGACAATTCACGCGGATTCATCGTTAATCGCAAGATTGTGCCAGACCGCAAGCGGTGATGATGCCACGGCCGAACGGATAATCTATATTAAAGAACCATTAACGACGCGCAGGGGCCCGATTCGCTGCGCTGCGGTCAAGGGTTGACATGAACGCCTCGCCGGTATCGTCGCTTTCACTCGTTGTCTTTCCCGAAGTCGCCAGCGCCTTCTCGGCTGCGGAGCCAGTGATCGTTGTCGACGCTGAGCGGCAAGGCTTGCGGTTCCTCAACGCCGCGGCCGCCCAACTGTTCGGCATATCCGACGTCGGCGCCGCGCTTGGCAAGACCGTACCGTTCGACGAGCCGGTCGAGCGCCACCTCGCCCGCATTCTGCCGAACCTTGCCCCGGCGGCGCAGACCACCGAGCGCGTCCGCTTCTATCGCGGCATCAAGCCGGTCGTGCTGACCCTTGTGCTGAAGCGGCTGACCTCGGCGGACGGCACCGACGTCGTCGTCGTCACGCTGCCGGACGCGAATCAGGCGACCGCATCCAGCCTCGAGGCGACCCTCGATCTCTATGCGGCACCGGATCAGCTGCTGACCGTCTTTGGCGCCGATGATATCCTGGCGGTCACCGGCGACACGCAAGTGCTGGACGGTGCGCACGACGAGATCGAGGCCATGGTCGAACGGGCCACCGGAGAGCGGCTCGAACGCCGCCGCGTGCGCGTCTCCGGCGGCAGCCGCGACGTGCTGATCGCCCGCGTTGACGGCGACGCGCCGTTCCGCCGCCTTCTCTACGTCGGTCCGCACGAAGAGGTGCTGCCGGTCGACTTTGCGACATCGCAGGATGTGTCCGGCTTCCGATTCGATCTCGACGGCAGGACGAGCCGCTTCGCCTGGCAGATCGATGCGGACGGCGGTGTCGTCGGCTTCGGGCCGGAACTGGCCACAAGCCTCGGGCCACATATGGCTCCGGAGATCGGTGCCGACTGGCAGAGCTTCTCCGACCACCTCTGCCTCGATCCGGAGGGCGTCTTCACGGGTGCGCTGTCGCGTCGTGCCGCTTGGCAGGGCCTGATGTTGCATTGGCCGGTCGAAGGCACGGCGCTGAGGGTCGAGGTCGAACTGGCCGGCATGCCGGTGTCGCAACGGACGAGCGGTTTTGCCGGATACCGCGGCTTCGGCATCGTGCGACCGGCAACGGCCGAGCCGGATGCGCTGTTGACCGGCCTCATCATCGCCAAGGCGCATGCGCTCGAGACGGATGACGACGACGAGCCGCTTTGCCTTGAGGAAGATCTGGCCGAGGCAGACGTTGCGCCCGCTCCTACCGCGGATGCCCGGCCGGAGCCGGAGGAGGCAGCCGCCGAAGGTCTCGGCCAAGGCTGCGTGGCTGAAGCGCCCGAAGAGGCGCTCGTGCTGGCGGCCGCGCCAGTCGCCGAGCCCGAGCCTCGAGCCGTATCGCCCGTTCCCGCCTATGTCCCCGTGTTTGCGTCCGAGGTGACGTCGCTGCGCCCGGTGGCGCAGATCTCGCCTGAGACGCTGCGGCTGTCGAACGCGGAGCGCAATGCGTTCCGCCAGATCGCCGAAGCGCTCGGCGCCCGCTTCGAGGGTGACGAGGACGATGAACCGGCTCGGCCCACCTTGCAGTTGGTGCCGCGCGCGATCGAAACGATCCGTCCGGTCGCGGCGGCGCCGCAGCCAGATCCCTCAATTGAGACGCTGGTCGACGAACTCGGCGGCGAGGCGAAGGCGAAAGCGCCTGCCATGCAGATCGTCGACAAGATGCCGATCGCCGTCGGCGTCGTTGCCGGCGATGCGCTCGCCTACGTCAACGATGCCTTCCTGAAGCTCACCGGTTATTCGAGTCTCGCTGACCTCACGGGTCGTGGCGGCCTCGATGCGCTGTTTGCCGGCCCGCACGCCGGAAAGGACTGGGCTTCCGGTTCGTCGAAGCGTCCGATTCCGCTGATCACCCGCGACGGCCAGGTCCTGCCGACCGAGGTGCTGATCGCTCAGGCGTCCTGGGCCGGCGCCAATGCGCTCGTCATGACCATCTGCCGCGTCGAACGCAGCGTCGATGCCTCGGTCGATGCGACGGCCAAGGCGGCGATCGAGGCGCTCGCCAGCGCGCGAGTTCGCATGCGCGAACTCGACGCCATCATCGACGTCGCCACCGACGGCGTCGTCATTCTCGATCAGACGGGCCACATCGCCGCGGCCAATCGCGCCGTGGAAAGACTGTTCGGGCTCGACCACAACGAGGCGGACGGACGGCACTTTTCCACGCTGATGGCGCCGGAGAGCCGCCGAGCCGTGTTCGCCCTGATCGAGGCGGCGGCGCGTGGCGGAGCGGCCGACGATGGCCGCGAGATGCTCGGCCTCCTCCATCCGGAGGGCGAGGTTCCGCTGGTCGTCACCATCGGCCGCATCTCCGACGAACGCTCCGACGAGGCGAAATACTGTGCGGTCATTCGCGACATTCGCGAGTGGAAGAAGTCGGAGGAAGAACTGACCGCGGCCCGCCGCCGCGCCGAGGAAGCGAGTCTGCAGAAGACGGATTTCCTCGCCAAGATCAGTCACGAGATCCGCACGCCGCTGAATGCCATCATCGGCTTCTCCGAAGTCATGCTGGGCGAGCGCTTCGGCGCCATCGGCAGCGAGCGCTACAAGGATTATCTGCGTGACATCCAGTCGTCCGGCACGCACATCATGAGTCTCGTCAACGACCTGCTCGATCTCTCCAAGGCCGAGGCAGGCAAGATGGATCTGAAGTTCGAGCCGGTGCAACTGGGCGACCTTCTGGCCGACTGCATCGCCATGATGCAGCCGCAGGCCAATCGTGAGCGCATCATCATCCGCTCCAGCCTGCCGCAACGCCTGCCGCCGGTCGCCGCCGACCAGCGTTCTGTCAAGCAGATCATGCTCAACCTGATGTCCAACGCCATCAAGTTCACCCCGGCCGGCGGTCAGGTGATCGTTTCGGCGGCGCGCGAAGAGACGGGCGAAGTGGTGATCCGCGTCCGCGATACCGGCTTCGGTATGAGCGAGAGCGAGATCCAGTTGGCGTTGGAGCCGTTCCGCCAGTTGCACCCCGACCGCGGGCGCGGCGGCGGCACCGGGCTCGGTCTGCCGTTGACCAAGGCGCTGGTCGAGGCCAACCGTGCTGCCATGCGCATCGACAGTGCGGTCAATCAGGGGACGCTGGTGCAGGTGACTTTCCCGGTGGCGCGCGTGCTCCCGGCCGCTTGAAGCTGGCGGCCGATTTTCACGCCCTCACCAAGCGAACGAGCCTTTGATCCGTCATTGCGAGCGTGAGCAGAAGCAATCCAGAAGGCCAAGGAAGCAAGACTGGATTGCTTCGCTGCGCTCGCAATGACGCGGTTTCCTTTTCGAAGGTCTTCCCTGGTCGCCATTATTGCGTTCCACTGCGGCGACCACGCTTCAATTCGATGACGCGGTCGGGGATGGCGATCTCGAAGGTGGCACCGGCGGCGGTTTCCACCAGATCGATGGTGCCGCCGTGGGCTCGCACGAGTTCGGCGCAGATGGCGAGGCCGAGCCCCGTGCCGCCACGCCTGACCCCACCCTGGAAGGCGCGGAACAGGTTCTCGCGGGCCCGCTGCGGCACGCCCGGGCCGGTATCGGAAATGCGGATCGTCACCACCGAACCGGCTCGCGTGGCTTCGACCATGATGCGCTTGACGATGGCCGGATCGAGGTCCGCCTCCAGCGCCTGTCCGGCATTGCGGCACAGGTTCATCAGCACTCGGAACAGATGATCCGGATCGGCGTCGACCTCGATGTCGACCGGTACCGTCACGGCGAACTCGATGCTGGCATGTCCGTAAAGACCGAGCACGTCGCCGACGTCGTCGACCACCCGGCGCAGCGAAACGAGCCGGCGCTCGGGCGGCGCCTCGCGCGCCTTGCCGTAGTTCAGCACCGCCTGGGAGTAGCCGATGGCGCGGTCGATGGAGGCGAGCAGTTTGGGCGCGAACCGCTGCGCGGTCGGGTCGGAGATGGTCGCCAGTCGCTCGGTCAGGAGCTGTGCCGAGGCGAGCATATTGCGAAGATCGTGATTGATCTTGGAGACGGCGAGGCCGAGGTCGGCGAGGTGGCTCTTCTGCTGCAGGGTGCCGGCGAGTTCCAATTGCATGCCGGCCAGATGCCGCTCGGCGTCGCCGACCTCGTCGTGGCGGCCGGACGGCACGATGATCGACGCTGGATCTTCGGGGCGGGCGGAAAACGTCGCCATGGCGCGGGTCAGCCGCAACAGCGGCTGCAGGAACAGGCCCCTCAGCGAGAAATAGACGAGCGCCGCGCTGATGGCGGCGATCGCCACCGACAGCCAGAAGATGGCGCCGGCAAAGCGCAGCATGGCGTCGCGCAGCGGCGTTTCGGAAATCACCACTTCGATCACTTGGCCGCTGGCATTCGGCGCGCCGAGGACGTGGGTCGTGCGGCCGTTGCCGAAGGCGACTGTGTCGAAGGCATCGAGGATGTCGCTGAACATGTCGCGGTCGGCCATGTCGATGTGGCGGCTGACGTCGGGCGGCATTTCCGCCATGGCGACAAGGCGGCGCGCCCCCTTCTCGCGCACGGCGATCATCAGGGCTCCGGTGGCGGCCAGGAGCTTGTCCTGCACCCGGCGCGGCACGTCGTTCATTTCGCCTAAGGACAAGACGACGATGTCGGCGGTGGTCAGCCGGTCCTTCAGCCAGTTCGAGCGGAAATTGGCAAAGGTCGGCACCAGCACCAGGAATTCCGCCGCCATGACGAAGACGAGGGTGAGGGCGAGGAGCTTGGTCGACAGGCCGAAGCGTGGCCAGCGGCGCGGGCGCCCGACCGGTGAAGACTTGTCCGCTGACGGCGGCGGCGCGACCTTCTCCTCGTCCATTTGCAGTCCTTCAGAGGCCGGCGAATCCCGGATCGCCCGGCGCACCGGCGATCACATCCTATCACGAGCATGTCATAGCGCTAATGTCGGCACCGGCAAGATGGCCACCGGCAGCAATGTGAAAGCGCCGCTAAGTGCCGCGCGGTTTGGCTCGACTGGTGGCCGCAGCCGAAAGCGGATCGTCCGGCCACGGGTGTTTCGGGTAGCGGCCCTTCATCTCGACCTTCACATCGCGCCAGGAGCCGCGCCAGAAGCCCGGCAGGTCGCGCGTCACCTGGATCGGCCGGTGCGCCGGCGACAGGAGTTCGACGAGGAGGGCAACGCGGCCGTCGGCGATGGAAGGGTGGGAATCGAGGCCGAACAGCTCTTGCACGCGGATGGACAGCACCGGTCCGTTCTCGGCCGCGTAGTCGATCGGCACCGATGATCCCGACGGCGCGGCGAAATGGGTCGGGGCGAGCCGGTCGAGCCGCGTCTTCCGCTCCCAATCGATGAGGCTGTCGAGCGCCTGGCCGATGTCGTCGGCCCCGATGTCGGCAAGCGAGCGCTTGCCCGCGATGGCCGGCTGCAGCCAGGTTTCAAGTCCGGCCGTCAGGGCCTCGTCGGAGAGGTCCGGCCAGTCGGGATCGGCGCGACGGGCAAACCCGGCGCGGGCCCTGAGCTGTAAGGCGGATTTCGAGAAGGGCAGCGACGCGAGACCCTTCTGGCGGACGCCGGCGATCAGCGCCGCCGCGACCTGATCCGGATCCGGGCGCTCGACGACGCGCTCCGACAAGATGAGCTTGAACAGGCGACGGAAGCGTCGGGCGCGCACGCCGCCCGACGCCGCATCGAAGCGCACCTCGGTCTCCTCGACGATATGGCCGGCGAATTCGGCTTCGATGTCGGCCAGATCGATGGCGGCGGCGAGTGAGACGCGGGCATTCTGGGCGGCGCCTTGCAGATCGGCGACGACGATGAAAGCCTCGCGGGCCAAGGCCTCGTGCGGCTCTACACTCGCGCCGCGGCCGTTCGCCAGCCGGAACGAGCCGGGAGCACCGCGGCCTTGAGCGATGCGGTCGGGATAGGCGAGCGCCAACAGCCGGCCGGGGCTCCCGGCTGCCGACGGATCGCCTCTGCCACTGCCGGCTGTTGCGGCCCAGCGCGCCGCCATCTGCCGGGCTTCGGTCCCGCGGGCTGAGCGATCGCTGCGGAACCGGGCGAGCCGGTCGGCGAGATCGACGGCCGTACCGCCGAGGCCGCGTTCGCCGACGATGGCCGCGATCTCGGCGGCGGTGCGGCCGGCTCCCTCGGCACCGGCCTTCAGGATCATGTGGGCGAGGCGCGGATGCAGCGGCAGCCGGCCGAGCGCCTTGCCGGTCTGAGTGAGGCGGCCGTCCGGGTCGAGCGCATCGAGTTCGCTTAGAAGCTCCACCGCTTCAGTCCAGGCGGCGGTCGGCGGCGGATCGAGAAACGACAGCGTCGAGGGGTCGCGGACGCCCCAGGCGGCGAGATCGAGCACCAGCGAGGAGAGATCGGCTTCGAGGATTTCCGGTGCGTTGAAGAGCTTGAGCGATGCCGTTTCCTGCTCCTGCCACAGCCGGTAGCAGACGCCCGGCTCGGTGCGGCCGGCGCGGCCACGGCGCTGGTCTGCGGAGGCTCGCGATACGCGGACCGTCTCCAGCCGCGTCAGGCCGGTCGCCGGCTCGTAAACGGGAACGCGCGACAGGCCGGAATCGACGACGATACGGACCCCCTCGATGGTGAGCGAGGTCTCGGCGATCGACGTGGCGACGACGACCTTGCGCCGGCCAGGCGTCGCCGGGCGGATGGCGCGATCCTGCTCCTGCGACGACAGCGCGCCGTAGAGAGGGGCAATGTCGATATCGGCGGCAACTTGCGGCGCGAGCAGTTCGACGAGGCGGCGGATCTCGCCTTGGCCGGGCAGGAAGACCAGGATCGAACCGGCTTCTTCGTCGAGCGCGCGTTTCACCGCCGCGAGCGTGGCGACCTCGATGCGGGCCGTCTGATCGCGCCCGAGGTACCGCGTCTCGATGGGAAAGGCCCGGCCCTCGCTGACGATTTCCGACGCCTCGCCAAGGATCGCCGCCACTTTGGCACCGTCGAGGGTCGCCGACATGACGAGGAGCCTGAGGTCCGGTCGCAGCGCCCCCTGCGCGTCGAGCGCCAGCGCCAGACCGAGATCGCCATCAAGGCTGCGCTCGTGGAACTCGTCGAAGAGGACGGCGGCGATGCCGTCGAGCGACGGATCGTCCGCGATCATCCGGGTGAAGACGCCCTCAGTGACGATCTCGATGCGGGTTCGCTTCGACACGCGGCTGTCGAGCCGGACACGGTAGCCGACGGTCTCGCCAACCTCCTGCCGCAGCGTCGCGGCCATGCGGGCGGCTGCGGCACGGGCGGCCAGCCGGCGCGGTTCCATGACGATGACGCGGCCGTCGCCGCGCCAGGCCGCATCGAGCAGCGCCAAAGGCACGCGCGTCGTCTTGCCGGCGCCGGGCGGCGCGATGAGAACCGCATTGGGGCAGGCGTCGAGGCGGGCGAGAAGCTCGGGCAGGACGGCGTCGATCGGAAGCGTCATGCCCGGCGTTCTAGCCTTGCCGGAGCAGGAACAGAAGGGCGATTGTTTCGGAGGGGCCGGCAAAGCCCTTCATGCCGAGAGGTGCGAGGCGAACCTGAGCCTCGAAGGACGACGGGCGCACCACAAGCGCAGTCAGGCAATCGGGCGAAATCAACCAACGGTGTCATTCCGGCGAAAGCCGGAATCCATCGCCCCGTGCAGCCAGCATGTCGGTGCTGCGAGCTCTGCGCCTCCCAGCATTCGCGCTAACCGGTTGATAGCAGAGTGGATCCCGGTATTCGCCGGGATGACATTGTGCCTGTAAATGGCTTCAGCCGGGAAGACGACAACCGCATCATCACACCCGCTTCTTCGCCAGCCGCTCGGCGGCGGCGACGATGTCGGCGACTTGCGGCACGGCGGCCTTTTCCAGGATCGGCGAATAGGGGATCGGCGATTCGGCCCCGCCGAGCCTGAGGATCGGCGCATCGAGATAGTCGAAGGCGTCGCTCTCGGCAATCATCGCCGAGATTTCGGCGCCGATGCCGAGGGTCTTCACCCCCTCGTAGACGCACATCAGCCGCGTCGTCTTCTTCACGCTGGCAATGATCGTCTCGGTGTCGAGTGGGCGCAGTGTCCTCAAATCGATGACCTCGACGTCGATGCCCTTCTCGGCCAGTTCCTTGGCCGCTTCGAGCGAGCGTGACACCATGATGGCGGAGGCAACGATGGTCAGATGCGTGCCCGGACGCGCAATCGCCGCCTTGCCGATCGGCACGCGGTACGGCGCCTCCGGCACATGACCCTTCACCTTGTAGAGAAGCTTGTGCTCGAAGAACATGACGGGATCGGGATCGTCGAGCGCGGCTAACAGCAACCCCTTGGCATCGTAGGGGTTCGACGGCTGTACCACTTTCAGCCCCGGCACATGCGCGTACCAGGCCTCCAGGCTCTGGCTGTGCTGGGCCGCGCCACCGGTGCCCGAGCCGGTCGGCGCCCGGAACACCACCGGCACCGAACATTTTCCGCCGAACATGAAGCGGATCTTGGCCGCCTGATTGACGATCTGTTCCATCGCCAAGGTGGCGAAGTCCTGGAACTGGAATTCGAGAATGGGTCTAGAACCGGCCAGTGCCGCACCGACCGCAACGCCGGCGGAGCCCAATTCGGAGATCGGCGTATCCATCACCCGGTCATGGCCGAACCGTTCCAAAAGGCCGAGCGTCACCTGGAAGGCGCCGCCGTAGATGGCGATGTCCTCGCCCATCAGGAACACGCGCTCGTCGGCTTCGAGCGCCTGACCCAAGGCCTCGCGCAGCGCTTCGGCAAAACTCAATTCGCGCGTCGCGGTCGGATCGACCGGCAGGGCGCCGGTAGTTGCGGACAGAGGAGCGGTCACGGCTTTGCCTCCACCGGAGTGTAGACGTCGCTGAGCAGATGATCGACGCTTGGCAGCGGGCTATCGTTGGAGAATTGCACGGCTGCGGCGATTTCCGCCTCGGCTGCCTCGCGGATGGCGATGCAGTCGGCCGCCGTTGCCAGTCCATGGGCGATCAGGTCGCCCTCGAACCGGCCGATCGGGTCGCGCGCCGCCCAGGACTCGATCTCCTCCCGGGTGCGGTAGCGGTTGCGGTCGGAGCGGGAATGGCCGCGCAGGCGGTAAGTCTTCGATTCGATCAGCGTCGGCCCCAAGCCGGCGTGAGCCCGGTCCATTGCTGCCATCACCGCATCGGCCATGTCGATCACGCTGTTGCCGTCGACAATCACGCCCGGCATCGAATAGGCGACCGCGCGATCGGCGACGTTCTTCACCGACAATGCCCGCTCGATCGATGTCGACATGGCGTACTTGTTGTTTTCACAGACGAAGATGACCGGCAGCTTCCAGATCGAGGCGATGTTCAGCGCCTCGTGGAAGGCGCCCTCGTTGGCCGCACCGTCACCGAAGAACGACAGCGCCACATTGGGCAAGCCGCGCTTCTTGATGGACAAGGCGGCGCCGACGGCGATCGGGATGCCGCCGGCGACGATACCATTGGCGCCGAGATTGCCGTTCTCGACATCAGCGATATGCATCGAGCCGCCGCGGCCGTGGCAGTAGCCGGTCTCCTTGCCGGAGAATTCGGCGAACATCAGTTTGGGATCAGCGCCTTTGGCGATGCAGTGGCCGTGGCCGCGGTGGGTCGAGGTAATGTAGTCGCTCGGACCCAGCGGCAGGCAGGCACCGACGGCGCTCGCTTCCTGGCCGATGGACAGATGCATCGTGCCGTAGGTAAGACCGCGCTGGTAGGCCTCCTCGGCCGCCTCTTCGAAGCGACGGATGAGATACATCTTCTTCAGCGCAGTCTTCAGTTCCGCGGCTGAAAACACCGAAAAAGCCCGCGGCGGATTGACCGGCTGGCTGGCGGGAGCGCCGTCTGGATCGGATGTGACGTGTGTGGTGGGAGTCATGTGCAGCGAGCGACCTCCAACTGGCGACCGGACCGGCCCTCGAAGGGCCGAATCGCGGAGTCGAGGGTAGGGACCCACGTCCGATGATACGATCCGGCTGAATTCGCATCCCGGAGCAACTGTTGGCTTTGCAATAGTGAACATTTATCTGTTCGTCAATACAAATGATCAGGTACGCGCACCCTTTTTGCGAGAAGGGTCACCGGACACGGTTGACCGGTAGCAATGGCGCGGCGAGCAGGGGCGCACCGACCGGATGCCGTTGCCGAAGCTACGCGCGCGCCCGATTGCGCGCTGGCGCGCGCAGCGCCCATTACCGGAAAGACCGTTGACTTCCGCAGAATTTCGGCGGATTCTGAGTGCACGGGTTGTACGGATCCGGGGCTCCATGGGCATTGCCCTGTCGCGCATGCGCAGACGGGGCCTTTGGTGTAATTGCGATGTAGCACACGATGTTGCGTCGCCAGTTCGGCCCCGTCGTCCTTACGACTGCGTCTTAAGAGGAGACAACGACCATTCGCAGACCATTTCGTGCGCCGCCGCCCACCAAGGATGGGCCGCGTATCAACAGGGAGATCCGAGGAGTTCCCCAGGTTCAGGTGATTGATGACGAAGGCAAGAATCTCGGTGTCTTGTCCTTCTTCGAAGCGTTGAGCCGCGCGGAAGAAGCGGGCCTCGATCTGGTTGAGATCGCCCCGCAGTCGGTGCCCCCGGTCTGCAAGATCCTCGACTTCGGCCGCTACAAATACCAGGCCCAGAAGAAGGCGGCCGAGGCACGCAAGAATCAGAAGGTCGTCGAGATCAAAGAGATCAAGGTCCGTCCCAATATTGACGACCATGATTATGGCGTGAAGCTCCGCCAGTCGCGCACGTTCATCGAGGAGGGCGACAAGGTCAAGGTGACCCTACGCTTCCGCGGTCGCGAGATGGCGCACCAGGATCTCGGCTACCAGCTTCTCGACCGCGTCAAGGCGGACATGCAGGATATCGCCAAGGTCGAATCGGACGCCAAGTTCGAAGGCAAGCAGATGATCATGATTCTGACCGGGCGCTGACGGTTTCGCCGCGCGCTGGCGCTTTGGGCGGGAACGGCGGCGACCTCCGAAAAAGGGGCGGGCTTTCCCGCCCTTTTTGCATCTGATTTAGTGGCCGCTCAAATCGAAACGGACATGGGATCAGGCCAATGAGCGACGAGGCGCGGACGATCAGGTGGCGATCGCTCGCCGACGGTGGGCTCGAGCATTCAGTCGTAAAGATCGGCGCCACCGGCATCGCCGCAGAGGGCGTCGTGATCGCGGGGGACGGTGACGCCGCCTACGGGCTCAGATACCGCGTCGTCGTCGATGCCGAATGGGCTGGCCTCAGGAGCCTGCATGTGACGCGTCTCGGTGGCACCACGGTTGCGCTGCGCCACGACGGCTACGGCGAATGGACCGACGGCGAGGGCAAGAAGCGCGCCGACCTGTCGAAGTGCTACGACGCCAGCCTCGACGCCACGCCGTTCGCGCTGTCGGTGATGCTGAAGCGCATGGCATGGAAGCCCGGCAAGGCGCAGGAGTTGTCCTTCATCCGCATTGCTGCCCCGAGCCTGGAGGTCACGCGGATCAAAGCCAAGGTGACCGCGACCGAGCCAGGCAGGATCTATTCGATGGTGGCCGAGGACGGCAGCCCGGAGGAGATCGAGGTCGACGACGAGGGGATCGTCGTGCGAATTGGCGAGAGGCTGCAAAGGGTATAGGCCGCAGCGGTGCTTGCCGGCATGCCTAGAGGGGCAGGCCAGGGTCAGCCAGGCGCGGCCGCAGGATGAGGGCTCGAGGCGGTGCGCTTGCTGGTATGCTCGCAGACGGGTCCTTGGCGGCGGGGGCCGGCGCAAGCAACCCGCATACCAGGATGGGCCGAATCCGGCGTCCGCGGCTCTCCCCTTGTTGCATTTCGATGACGAAGCCCGTATAAGCCCGTCGGCTTTCGAACGGTCCGGCTAAAAGGGCTGCCGTGTCTGTTCTTGAATGCTCGAACCCAATTGCAACCAATGCCACCAGGCGACGAGGGTTCACGTGGCGGGAAGCCGCCACGGCCTGTGCCGCTTTCTTCGGAAAGCACGCACAGCCAAACGTCGCCGCAACCGATAGAGAGAGCAAAATGCCCAAGATCAAGACCAAGAGCGGCGCCAAGAAGCGCTTCAAGCTCACGGCCACCGGCAAGGTCAAGGTGCAGCAGGCCGGAAAACGGCATGGCATGATCAAGCGCACGACGAAGTTCATTCGCAATGCGCGCGGTACTACCGTGCTTAGTGAATCCGACGGCCGCAATATCCGGAAGTTTTTCCTGCCGAACGGCTTGTAAGCCCCAGGTAGAGCCCGGTCCTTGAACCGACCTTTCTATTAAGGAGATCCGATATGGCTCGTGTAAAACGCGGCGTTACCGCTCACGCCAAGCACAAGAAAGTGCTGGAGGCCGCCAAGGGCTTCTACGGCCGTCGCAAGAATACCATCCGCACCGCCAAGGCTGCCGTCGACAAGTCGATGCAGTATGCTTACCGCGACCGCAAGGTGAGGAAGCGCAATTTCCGCGCGCTCTGGATCCAGCGCATCAATGCCGCGGTTCGCGAACTCGACTGGAACCTGAACTACTCGCGCTTCATCGACGGCCTCACCAAGGCCGGCATCGAGGTCGATCGCAAGGTCATGTCGGACCTCGCCATCAACCAGCCCGAAGCGTTCAAGGCGCTGGTCGACGCCGCCAAGGCCGCGCTCGCCAAGGCTTCCGCCTGACCGTTTGCATCGGTCGGCATCGAGTTCAAGGAGCCCTGCCGATCCGGCGGGGCTTTTTGCGTTTGCCCCTTCGGATCGGACGACGCCCCGTCCCGGCCGGGTGAGGCAAGGCTGGGGCGAACAATCGACGACTGGCAGCCGCGGCAAAGTCTGCTAAAAAGGCGCACCTTTCAAGCATCGGGCAAGGCATCCGGCCTTAGGCCCCATCGAGATCCAGCTCATGACCCATATCGCCGCCCTCGAAACTGAGATCCTGGCCCAGATCGCCGGGGCCGCCGACGAAGCCGCGCTCGAAGCGGTTCGCGTCGCCGCCCTCGGCAAGAAGGGCTCGATCTCCGAGCAGTTGAAACTCCTTGGCGGCATGAGCCCGGACGAACGCAAGACGTTCGGTCCGGCGATCAACGGCTTGAAGGAGACGGTTGGCGAGGCGATCGCGGTCAGGCGCGAGGCGCTGAAGGAAGCCGCGCTCGCCGACAGGCTGAAGCGCGAGGCGGTCGACGTGACGCTGCCGTTGCGGCCGACGCCGACAGCCGAAGGCCGCATCCATCCGATCGCTCAGGTCGCAGACGAATTGACGGCGATCTTCGCCGACATGGGCTTCGCGGTTGCCGAAGGGCCCGATGTCGAGACCGACTATTACAATTTCACCGCGCTCAACTTCCCCGTCGGCCATCCGGCGCGCGAGATGCACGACACGTTCTTCTTCAATCCGAAGGAGGACGGCAGCCGCATGCTGTTGAGGACCCACACTTCGCCGGTGCAGGTGAGGACGATGGAGGCGCTGAAGCCGCCGATCCGCGTCATCTGCCCGGGGCGCACCTATCGCTGCGATTCAGACCAGACGCACACGCCGATGTTCCATCAGGTCGAGGGCCTCGTCATCGACAAGACCTCGACGATCGGCACGCTGAAATGGGTGCTGGAGGAATTCCTGAAGGCCTTCTTCGAAGTGCCGCAGGTGGAAATGCGCTTCCGTCCGTCGTTCTTCCCCTTCACCGAACCGTCCTACGAGGTCGACATCCGCTGCGACCGGTCGGGCGCCGAGATCAAGTTCGGCGAGGGCAAGGATTGGCTGGAGATTCTCGGCTGCGGCATGGTGCATCCGAACGTCTTGAAGTTCAGCAACATCGATCCTGCCGAGTATCAGGGCTTCGCCTTCGGCATGGGCATCGACCGTATCGCCATGCTGAAGTACGGCATGAACGATCTGCGGGCCTTCTTCGATGCCGACGCCCGCTGGATCCGCCACTATGGCTTCCGTCCGCTCGACGTGCCGACGCTGTTTGGAGGCGTGAGCGGGTGAGATGACGATTGACGCAACAACGATTGTCGCTTGGCTACTTTCATCGTCGTTGGTCGGTGCAATCTCTGGTTCCGTCGTAAATCATCTTCTCACGCTGTGGCGAGATTCGACCAAGCGGCGAGAAGGGCTAAACATCGAGCGGCGGATCAGCGCTTGGAAGAGCTTGGAACGCGCGGCATTTCTTAACGTAGAAAACTTTGATCTTGAGGTGGAAAACAAACTGAAGGGTGAGTTCGACTATGCTCTGGCAGAGGTAATTCTGCTAGGCACAAGCCACGAAGTCGAGCTAGCTCAGAGGTATGCAAAAGAAGCAAGCGAAATCGGGAATGCTGAAGCGTTGACGGACCTACTCAATGAACTGAGAGCTGCGCTTCGTTCAGAGCTTGGACTTGAGAAAGTTCCCACTTCGCAGTTCTATTTTCGCTCGAGGCGCCGCAAGCCCGATTAAAAGATCGGAACCTCTGACTAACCCCCACCCTTTCCCTTCTCCACAAGGGGGAGGGAACTCTGGTGAACCGATCTCGCCCCAACGTTCCCTCCCCCCATGTGGGGGAGGGTGCCCGAAGGGCGGGACAGGGGTAAGTCTTACAGAACTGATCTGAATACGCCATGCCGCACCGCCCGGTCACCCATAGCCAACGTCAGAACGCGCGCCGGTTGAGGCGGGAGATGACCGATGCCGAAGTCAGGCTTTGGGCAAGGCTCCGAGCCGGCCGTTTCTGCCAAGTGAAGTTCCGCCGGCAAGTCCCCATCGGACCATACATCGCCGATTTCGCCTGCCTCGAAGCGCGGTTGGTCGTAGAACTCGATGGCGAACAGCATGGGTTCGATTCCAATCTTGTCCGCGATCGCCATCGTGACGCTTTCATCCGCGCTCAGGGTTTCACGACTATGAGGTTCTGGAACTCAGAGATCGGCGGCCGGATCGATGCTGTCCTCGACGAGATTTTCGCTGCGCTGGCGGATGCGGGATTGAACCTCCAAACGTCTGCGCTTACAGGAAACCCAGTAGACCCCTCTCCCGGCCTTCGGCCACCCTCCCCCGCAAGGGGGGAGGGAGCTGTGGCGCCAAATCGGCTGACGACAGGCTCTGAACTCCCGGCTCCTTCGCCTTCCCCCCTTGTGGGGGAGGGTGGCCGAAGGCCGGGAGAGGGGTCGATCGTACAGACTGCAGACGATCGAGATTCACACCCATGAAATTCACTCTCTCCTGGCTGAAAGATCACCTCGACACCACTGCCTCCCTGGAGACGATCGTCGACACGTTGACGATGATCGGGCTCGAGGTAGAAGGCGTCGAAGACAGGGCGAAAGCGCTGGCGCCATTCGTCACCGCCTACGTGGTCTCGGCCGTACAGCACCCGAATGCCGACCGGCTCAGGGTCTGCATGGTCGACATCGGCTCGGGCGAACCGATCCAGGTCGTGTGCGGCGCGCCGAACGCACGCACCGGCATGAAATCGGTATTTTCACCCCCGGGCACCTACATCCCCGGCAAGGCCATCACGCTCGGCATCGGCGCCATCCGCGGCGTCGAAAGCCGCGGCATGCTGTGC
This sequence comes from Ancalomicrobiaceae bacterium, assembly GCA_031291575.1. Classification (GTDB taxonomy): domain Bacteria; phylum Pseudomonadota; class Alphaproteobacteria; order Rhizobiales; family Ancalomicrobiaceae; genus CAIYYN01. The sequence goes on along the minus strand of JARLIT010000196.1, from coordinate 712 downwards.
TCGGAAGCCGAACTGGAACTCTCCGAGGACCATGACGGCATCATCGATCTGCCGGCCGACGCGCCGATCGGCGTCTCCTATCCGGTCTATGCCGGCCTCGCCGATCCAGTCATCGACATCAACCTGACGCCGAACCGGGCCGATTGCACCGGCGTGCGCGGCATCGCCCGTGACCTCGCGGCTGCCGGCGTCGGCGAACTGAAGTCCGACCCGATCCGTCCGGTCCCGGGCGGCTTCGCCTCTCCGATCAAGGTCGAGCTGCGCTTCTCCTCCGGCGAACCGCTCGCCTGCGCCGCCTTCCATGGCCGCTACATCCGCGGCGTGAACAACGGCCACAGCCCGGACTGGCTGCAGAAACGCCTGCGCGCCGTGGGGCTCAGGCCGATTTCGGCGTTGGTCGACATGACCAATTACATCTCGCTCGATCGTGGCCGGCCGCTGCACGTGTTCGATGCCGCCAAGCTCCAGGGCCCGATCCACGCCAGGATGGCGCGTGCCGGCGAAACGCTTCTGGCGCTCGATGGCAAGAGCTATGCGCTCGACGAGAAGACCTGCATCATCGCCGACGAATCGGGCCCGCTCGGCATCGGCGGCGTGATGGGCGGTATGGCAACGGGCTGCACCGAGGCGACCACCGACGTCTTCATCGAGTGCGCCTACTTCGATCCGCTGTCGGTCGCCGAGACCGGCCGCCGGCTCGGCATCGTGTCGG
>JARLIT010000195.1 GCA_031291575.1 Ancalomicrobiaceae bacterium | reverse complement strand
TTGGGCAGGCCGAAGGAGAAGTTCGAAGCGCCGCAGGAGGTGTTGACCTTCAACTCGTCGTGCAGCCGGCGCAAGAGGTGCATCAGCCGGACACCGGCGGTGTTGATGGCGCCGACCGGCATGACGAGGGGATCGACGACGATGTCCTCGCGCGGAATGCCGAAGTCGGCGGCACGCTCGACGATCTTCTTGGCGACAGCAAAGCGCACATCCGGATCTTCGGAGATGCCGGTCTCGTCGTTGGAGATGGCGATGACGGCGGCGCCGTATTTCTTCACCAGGGGCAGCACCGCCTCGAGCCGTTCGTCTTCGCCGGTGACCGAATTGACCAGGGGCTTGCCGCGATAGACCGATAGTCCGGCCTCGAGCGCTGCGACGATGGAGGAATCGATCGACAAGGGCACGTCGACCGTGTCCTGCACCAACTTGATGCATTCGGCCAGGATCTTCGGCTCGTCGGCCAAGGGAATGCCGGCGTTGACGTCGAGCATCTGCGCACCGGCCTCGACCTGGGCAACCGCGTCGGCAAGGACGCGGCTGTAGTCGCCGCGCGCCATCTCCTCAGCGAGGAGCTTGCGGCCCGTCGGATTGATGCGCTCACCGATCATGACGAAACGGCGCTCGAAGCCGATGATGACGTCCTTCTTATGCGATGAAACCAGCGTGTCGGTCATATGCGGCCCCGTGACGGAATGCGATGCGTTGCGGACGCTTGAGCCCGATGCTGTCATACGGAAACAGGTGACAGCTGAATCAGCGCTCCAGACTATTTGTCGAGCAGTGTGCTTCCCGGTGGATCGCTGCGACAATCCACCGGGAAGCACACTGCTCTAGGCAGGTAGCCGAGCCGCAGCTTGTCCGCAAGCGACAATCGACCATCGATTTTGCGCCGGGCCCACAGCCGGGCATCCGGCAACTTGTTTCCATGCGCACAGATTAGCCTGAAAGCGACATCAGCTCGTGCTGGCGCGCGCATCGAACGCCTGGCGCGACGCTTCCACTTCGTCCAGATGCGCTTCGGCCCAGAGCCAGACGCCGCAGAAGGCCTGGCCGAGGCCGAGGCCGAGCCGCGTCAACTTGTAGTCGACGCGCGGCGGGATGACCGGATGGATGGTGCGGGTGAGAAGCCCGTCGCGCTCCATCTGCCGGAGCGTCTGGGTCAGCATCTTCTGGCTGATGCCGGGGACGTGTTCGGCGAGGCGGGAAAAGCGCAGCTCGCCCTTTTCCGCCAGAACCTCCAGAATCAGCATCGTCCATTTGTCGGCGACGCGGCCGATCAGATCGTTCACCAACCGCTCGACGCGCGGATCGGGCGGTCCGCACGCCTCGAGCGCAGGCTCGGGCGGGGCGGATTGAGGACGAGCGGTGCGGCGACGCAGCACATCCGACATATTACTCTCCGCTTGGTAAGTATAGCTCTTTCAGGTGCCTACTTTACGATAGAGAGTATAAGGCCTATGTGCAAGGCCACCGGGGGACGACGCCCCCAAGCGAACCGAAAGGGTTTCCCATGCACATCACCGGCAACACGATCTTTCTGACCGGCGGCGGCTCCGGCATCGGCCGCGCGCTCGCCGAGAAACTCGCGGCACTCGGCAACAAAGTGATCATCTCCGGGCGCCGGCAGGCGCTTCTGGACGAGGTCACGGCTGCCAATCCGGGCATAGCATCGATCGCCTTCGACATTGCGGATCCGGCGGCGATCCGGGACGTCGCCAGGACGCTCGTCGCCGAGTATCCGAGCCTCAACGTCGTGATCAATAATGCCGGCATCATGCGCAACGAGAACCTGATCAAGCTCGGTCCCGATGTCGCCGATGCCGAAGCGACCATCACGACCAACCTCCTCGGACCGATCCGGCTGACGGCGGCGCTGCTGCCGCACTTCCTGGCGCAGCCCTCGGCCACCATCATGACAGTGTCGTCGGGTCTGGCGTTCCAGCCTCTGGCGATGACGCCAGCCTATTCGGCGACCAAGGCGGCGATCCACTCCTGGACGCAGTCGCTGCGCTACCAACTGAAGGACACCGCCATTCAGGTGATCGAACTGGCGCCGCCCTACGTGCAGACGCGGCTGATGGGCGAACGGCAGGCCCGCGACTCCTACGCCATGCCGCTGAACGAGTTCATCGACGAGGTGATTGCGATCCTGACCAACACTCCCGACGTCACCGAGGTTCTGGTCGAACGCGTCAAGCCGCAGCGCTTCGCCGAAGCCAGCGGCAATGGCGAGGCGTTCTTCAAGACGCTGAACGATCGCTATTTCGCGGCGCGCGCCGCCGAATTCTGATCGGCCTGTTTCAGCCAATCGTCGAGGCCGGCAAGTCCGGTCTCGACCACGACGAGCGGCAGGCCGAACCAGGCGGCGACCGCTTCGGCGCGGTCGAGCCGTTCCGGCGTCGGCACTTGCGCCAGATAGACGACGCGGGTGTAGTTGCCGAAATAGTCCGACTTCAGCTCGGGATGCACGTCAAGCTGCAGCGCCTTCAGCGTCAGCTTGTCGAAATGACGGGCGAGGAAGTCGGTCAGGTAGAAGGTGCCGGCGGCTTCCTCGTGCAATTCAGCGAAGCGGTCGAGCCCGGCATAGAAGGCGTAGCAATGGGCGCCCTCGATGCGCTCGACGCCCTCGCGTTCGAGGATCTCGTCCAGCCGACCGCGCGTGCCGCAGTCGCCGAAGCCGACGAGCACCTGGGCGTAGCGCTGTTTCGCCGCGCGGATCTTCACCGCCACGGCTTCCGGGATCTTGTCGGGGGTGGCGTGATAGTCGGCCGGCACGGCGGTCACCTCAATATGGGCGAGGTTGTTCAGCCGGATGACCTCCTGCAGTTCGGAGACGAGCGCACCGCAGGCGATGACAAGGGTGCGGGTGGCAGGATCGCCGGGTGTGAGGCTCCAGGCGTTCAACGTCGCGGAAGCCGAGGTGTTGCGCACGCCCTGTCCGGCGCGCGCCTCCATCCGCCCGGCCCGGCCACCGCGGCGGGAAGGCGAGATCTTCGGAGTTAGTGCGTCTTGATCGGACACGGCTCTTCGCCTCTCGAGCCCTCTGGGTCTGAGGCCACCCCTCTCCCGGGCTTCGCCCAGCCTCCCACGCGAGGGGGGAGGGCGAAGGCCTTCCACAACATAGATAGAGCGATTGGTCAGGCGATCAAACGTGGGTAGAAGCGGGCCTCAGCGCGCGCCGATCACCACAGCCCCCTGGCGGCGGGAGAGGAGCGACTTCGCCGTCTCCACCGCCACCGCCGCGTCGCGACAGTAGGCGTCGGCACCGATGGCATCGGCGAAGGCCTCGTTCAACGGCGCGCCCCCGACCAGCACGACGAAGTCGGAGCGGATGCCCTTCTCCTTCAACGTATCGATCACGACCTTCATATAGGGCATGGTCGTCGTCAGGAGCGCCGACATGCCGATGATTTCGGCGTTCTGCTCGAGCGCGGTGTTGATGTAGTTCTCGACCGGGTTGTTGATGCCGAGGTCGATCACCTCGAAGCCGGCGCCTTCCATCATCATGCAGACGAGGTTCTTGCCGATGTCGTGGATGTCGCCCTTGACGGTTCCGATCACCATCTTGCCGACCTTCGGCGCGCCGGTCTCGACCAGGAGCGGCCGCAGGATCGCCATGCCAGCCTTCATCGCATTGGCCGACATCAGCACTTCCGGCACGAACAGGATGCCGTCGCGGAAGTCGACGCCGACGATGCGCATACCCTCGACCAACGCCTTGGTCAGGATGTCGTAGGGCGACCAGCCGCGGCCAAGGAAGATTTCGACGCCCTCCTCGATCGCCTCGCCGAGGCCATCGTAGAGATCGTCCCACATCTGCTCGACGAGTTCCTCGTCGTTGAGCGTATTCAGGTCGAGTTCGTCGTCGGCCATGCCCGGTCCAGTCCTCTCAGTCATCGATCGAGCGCGTTCATGGCGCGAAACCGGCTGCCAATTTCGCGGAACACGCTGCAGTCTCCGGTGGGGCCAAGCCTGACGACCGCCCCTCGGCACGCCGCTATCCTCTCCCGCAATACGGAGAGGTGATATCCGTACGGCGACATGGCCCGGCGCGCCGGCGACCTCTAGAGCATTTCGTCGTTTCAGGGAAACACCGAATTGCGCCAACAGCCCGGCTTGCCGCGATTTCAGACGGAAAACCACTGCGCTTGCTGCCGGGAACGTCTCTAGCACGGCCGCAGTGGTTGCGGCGAGATCATTGCTGCTGGCTCCAGTCAACGAAGGCCGCCGTGCCGGCCTGGTGCAACGCCAGGTGCGACGTCGCAATGATCTTCAGCCATTCGAGCCCCTCCTCGCTGCCGCTTTCGAGATCGAGGCGGAGCATATCGCCCTCCTGCTCAACCCGATAGCGGCCGAAGGGAAAGCTCAAGACCACGGCGTCGACCGCATGTCCCTCGGGAATGCGGTCGGCAAAGGCCGCGCTCAGCCGGCCAAGGTAGGCGCCGGCCTCGGTCGTCGGAAGGATTGCCGCGGCACGCATCGGCGACCCTCAGCTCTTCTCGATCTTGGCTGCGGCCTCGTCGAGGGCGGCAGCGATCTTGGCGACGGTCTCTACCGAGAGGGTGCCGGAAGCCAGCCGCAGATGCAGAGCCGTGTGCAGGTTGCCGACGGCGCGGATCACCTGCGGCCGATGCCGTCCGCCGCGTTCGCCTGCCTCGGTCATGCGGGCCATGATGACGCGGACTTCCGCGGCGTTCTCGTCAAGGAACGTCTGCCCGGCCTCGGTCAGGCGGTATTCCTTGCGATTGCCCGCGACGGTCTCCACCGTCACGTGACCGAGCTCCTCGAGCATCGTCAACGTCGGATAGATGACGCCGGGGCTCGGGGAATAGGCGCCGTCGACCTTCTCCTCGATCGCCTTGATGATCTCGTAGCCGTGGCGCGGCTTTTCGGCGATGAGCGCCAGGATGACGAGCTTCAGGTCGCCATGGTCGAAGAAACGGCCGCCGCCGCCTCGCCCAAATCCCCGCCCGAAGCCTGGTCCGAAGCCCCTGCCCCAGCCGCCCTCGTCGCCGCCGCGACCGCGCCCCTCGCCGCGATGCATGCGCTCGCGCATGGCCTCGGCGTCGCCGCCGCAGCGCTCGAAACCCTCGTGCCGGCCGTGCCGGCGATGAAATCCAAACATTCTTGTCTCCTGATCGATTTCGTTCGATCTTTTTGATATATCGAATCTCAACGCAGACCGCATCGTGCCGCTGCGTGTTTCGATTGCTTTAAGATATATCTAAATACACTCTTGTCAAGCGACGAAGATGCGCTGCCCGGCGATTTTGATCCGTCCGAGGTGGTTCCGGCTCAGTCGCCTCCGGCTGCCCGCAGCTTCACGCCGTCGAGGAGGATATCGATCATGCGGAAGGCGGCCTCGCGCCCAGCGGCGGCATCGTCGACCTGGGTAACCGCGAAAACCGCCCGCATCAGATCGGTGGGCGCGACGTCGAGCCGGATCTCGCCTGCTGCCACGGCACGATCGGCAAGCCGGCCGATCGCATCGGCGATCAGGTCGCCCGCACCGGCATAGAGCGCCGAGGTGCCTCCGGTCAGCGCCTGGAAGGCCGGGGCGATGACGCGTTTGGTCGCCGCATAGTCGACGAACAGCCGCAGCCATTCTCGCAGCGCTTCCACCGGCCGGCGCTCCGCGAGGAGGCGCGGCGCGGCAGCCGCCAGCTGCTCCACCGCATGGCGATAAACCTCGACCAGCAGCGCCTCGCGCGTCGGAAAATGGCGATAGAGCGTGCCGATGCCGACGTCTGCCCGCCGCGCGATCTCTTCCAGACTCGCCTCAGCCCCACTGGCGGCGAATGCTTCGCGCGCCGCCTCCAGCAAGCGGCGGCGATTGCGCTCGGCATCCGCACGCGGCTTGCGCCGGAATTTCGCCTCGTCGCCGGCAATCATGCAAAGCCCCCTTGATAAACGGAGGATCCCTCCGTATTTAATCCGGAGACAACCTCCGTTTAATCCACAGGCGCGGATCCGGCAAGCGCCGGACCCATTCTACCGCGCCCGTAGCGCGAGGCTGTCCGAACCGATTTCCATGGAGAACACCATGTCAGAGGCCTTCGGGGCAACTTCAACCACCGACGACGTGCTCGCCGGCATCGATCTTTCGGGAAAACGCATCCTTGTCACCGGCGTCTCGGCCGGACTCGGGGTGGAGACCGCGCGTGCGCTCGCCGCCCATGGCGCCACCATCGTCGGTGCGGCGCGTGACTTGAAAAAGGCGGAAGCCGCCACCGCGACCGTGTGGGAATCCGCTACCGCCGGCGGCTCGCTCGAGTTGATCGAGCTCGATCTGGCCAACCTCGCCAGTGTGCGTAGGGCGTCTGACGCCCTCGTCGCCGCGGGCAAGCCGTTCGACGTCGTCATCGGTAATGCCGGCATCATGGCCTGCCCGTTCTGGCATACGAGCGACGGCTTCGAGATGCAGTTCGGCACCAACCATCTCGGCCACTTCACCTTCATCAACCGCATCGCGGCGCTGATCAAGGACGGCGGCCGCGTGGTGGAACTGTCCTCGGCTGGTCACCGCTATGCCGACGTCGATCTCGACGATCCGAACTTCGAGCGCACGGCCTATGACCCCTGGATCTCCTATGGCCGCTCCAAGACTGCCAACGTGCTGTTCGCGGTCGAGTTCGACCGCCGGCACCGGGCGCGCGGCATCCGGGCGACGGCGGTACATCCCGGCGGCATCAAGACCGAACTCGGCCGCCACGCCTACGCCGAAGAGGGCGCGCTGCAACGTCGGGTCGACGAGATGAATGCCGAACTCACCAAAGCCGGTAAGCCGCTGCTCAAATTGAAGAGTGTGCCGCAGGGCGCGGCGACCTCGGTCTGGGCCGCGGTCGTTGCGGCCGGAGACGCGGTCGGGGGCCACTATTGCGAAGACTGCCACGTCGCCCAAGTGGTTCCCACCGCCGGCGAACTCATGGGAGGCGGCGTCTTCGCCTATGCGGTCGACGGCGACCACGCCAGCGCACTGTGGGCAAGAAGCGAAGAACTGGTCGGCGAGCATTTTGCTGCCTGAGGCGGATGACTCAGTATTGATGCCACCGTTTTGAATTTCGTCATTGCGAGCGGAGCGAAGCAATCCAGAAAGCCCGGAAATGACTCTGGATTGCTTCGGCTTCGCCTCGCAATGACGTGCTTTTTCTCGGAACGATCTTATGACCCAGGCCGCTTCCGCACGGCCGCGAACCGTTCCCCGAGATCCGGCTGGACGCCCCCGCGTTTGGCCGGCAAGTCGCCAGGCCGTCGGACGAAGCCCCTCGCCCGACGGTCCGGCGGCAATATCAGCTTCTGAGCCTTTCGTTCCCCGCATCGAACGGGCTTTCGGCGACGACCACCGCGCGGTGGGTGGTGCCGAGAATCTTGACGTCCAACTCCGTGCCGATCTCGCCGAGATCCGGTCGCACCATGGCCATCGACAGCGACTTCCCCGTGCGCCAGCCGAAGGCGCCCGTGGTGCAGCGGCCGACGAGGGCGCCTTGTCTGTAGATCGGCTCTGAGCCGCGGGCATCGGCATCGACGACGTCGAGGAGTTCCAACGTGACGAAGCGGTTGGCAAAACCGCGCTCGCGCCATTCGATCAGCCCGTCGCGGCCGATGAAGTCGCCCTTGTCGAGGCGGACGAAGCGGTCGAGGCCGGATTCGAGCGCGGCATATTCGATTGACAGCTCGCGGCCCATATTGCGGTAGGACTTCTCCACCGCGCACGACATCATCGCCCTGACGCCGAACGGCTTGATGCCGTAGGCCGCGCCTTCCTTCACCACAAGATCGAACAGCGCCGCCATCATCGGCGCGGCCACGTGCAGTTCCCAACCGAGTTCGCCGATGAAGTTGACGCGCAACGCCACGCAGTCGATGGGACCGATGGAGAGCGACCGGCCGGTCAGCCACGGGAAGGCAGCGTTGGACAGATCGGTATCGGTCAATCGCTGCAACAATTCGCGCGAGCGCGGGCCGGCGACGGCGAGGACACCGTAGGTCATCGTTGCGGCGGCGAACTGCACCGAACCGTCCTTCGGCAGGAGCTTCTTCAGGATGTCGTGGTCATGGCGCTCGAGGGCGCCGGCCGACACCAGATAGAACACGTCCGGCGCATATTCGTAGAGGGTGAATTCAGCCTGAACCCCGCCACGCGGGGTGAGCAGATGGCAGAGGCTGACGCGGCCGCGCTTCGGGATTCGGTTGGCGAGGAGGGTTTCGAGCCAACCCCGTGCGCCAGGGCCCGAGACGATCGCCTTGGCAAACGGCGTCAGGTCCTGGATGCCGACGCCACTGGTCAAGTTCTTCACTTCGTTGCCGACATGCTCGAAATAGTTGGAGCGGCGGAACGACCAGATTTCCTTGACCTTGCCGTCGAGATCCGGCGTCGGGTGGTTGTGGTTGGTGATGACGTCGGGCTTATCGATCGAAGCCACGTCGATGCCATAGCCGACGGGGGAGAACCAGTTGGCGCGCTCCCAGCCGTAGACCGAGCCGAACACGCCGCCGAGCGCCTTCAGCCGATCGTACACCGGCGATGTCTTCAACGGCCGCGCCGCCTCGCGCTCCTCGTCCGGATAGTGCGGCGTGAACACGTTGCGGTAGGCTTCCTCGTTCTTCTGTTTGAGGTAGCCGCGCGTCGCATAGGGGCCGAAGCGGCGCGGATCGACGCCCATCATGTCGACGCTCGGTAGCCCCTCGACAATCCATTCGGCCAATTGCCAGCCGGCGCCGCCGGCCGCCGTCACGCCGAAGGAATGCCCTTCGTTCAGCCAGAAATTGCGCAAGCCCCAGGCCGGGCCGACGATCGGGTTGCCGTCCGGCGTATAGGCGATGGCGCCGTTGTAGACCTTTTTGACGCCCACCTCTCCGAACGCCGGCACGCGCACCATCGCCGTCTCGATGTGCGGAGCGAGACGGTCGAGATCCTCCTGGAACAATTCGTATTCGGATTTGTCATCCGGCCCGTCGACGTAGCAGACCGGCGCTCCATGCTCATAGGGGCCGAGGATCAGGCCGCCGGCCTCCTCGCGCATGTACCAGGCCGAATCGGACTCGCGCAGCACGCCCATTTCCGGCAGGCCGGCCGCATGGCGAGCCTGAATCGCCGGGTGCGGCTCGGTGACGATGTACTGGTGCTCGACCGGAATGACGGGAATGTCCAAGCCGACCATGGCGCCAGTCTTCCGGGCGAAATTGCCGGTCGCCGAGACGACGTGCTCGCACGTGATGTCGCCCTTGTCGGTCTTTATGAGCCATTCGCCTGACGGCGCTCGTTCGATCCCCGTTACCGTGGTGAAGCGGTTGATCTCGGCGCCCATCTGGCGCGCGCCTCGCGCCAGCGCCTGGGTCAGGTCGGCCGGTTGGATGTAGCCGTCGTCGGGGTGGCGAATGGCGCCCAGAATGCCGTCTGTCTCCATCAGCGGCCAGATCTCCTTGACCTGATCCGCGCTCAGAAGTTCGACATTGACGCCGATCGTCTCGGCGATGCCCTTGTAGTACATGTATTCGTCCCAGCGATCTTTCGTTCTGGCGAGACGAATGTTGGACACTTTCTTGAAGCCGACGTTCTGGCCGGTCTCGGCCTCGAGGATGTCGTACAATTTGACCGAGTACTTGTGGATCTGGCCGACGGAATAGCTCAAATTGAACAGGGGCAGCAGGCCAGCAGCATGCCAGGTGGAGCCGGAGGTCAGCTCCTTGCGCTCGATCAGCACGATGTCGCTCCAGCCCTTCTTGGCCAGATGATACAGCGTCGCCACGCCGACGACGCCGCCGCCGATCACCACTACGCGCGCATGGGTTCGCATCAGGCTTCCACTCCATATTAAGCCGCATG
>JARLIT010000027.1 GCA_031291575.1 Ancalomicrobiaceae bacterium | reverse complement strand
TTGGGCGGCGGGCGGAAAGTCCGGACCGCAAATCGGTGGGGCGCTGATCCAGGACATGTTCGGGCCGGTGGCACAAGGCGAGGTCAGCGGCGAAAGCCGGTCGGATGCGGGGCGGCTTGCACCCGGTCAGCGGCTGCAGCGTGCCTACGGCCGAGCCGACCTGTCGTTTCGCAGCCGCGACGGCGAAACCGCCATCGACCGCCTGTATCAGCAGGGACAGGCCAAGATCCGGCTGCCGAAAACGCATGGCGAGCCGCCCGTTGCGGTGTTCCTGAACACGGCAGGCGGCATCACTGGCGGCGACCGGCTGGAGAGCAGCGTCGCCTGGGGGGCTGACACCGAAGCCGCAGTCACCTCGCAGGCGGCCGAACGCGCTTATCGCTCCGACGGCTCGACGGCCGAAGTCATGACGAAGCTGCATGTCAGCGCCCGCGCGAAAGGTCACTGGCTGCCCCAGGAGATGATTGTTTTCGACGGGGCCAGTCTCGACCGCCGCATCGAGGCCGATGTCGACGCTTCAGCCGAACTGCTGATGGTCGAGACGACGGTGTTCGGCCGCGCCGCCATGGGCGAGACGGTGCGGAACTGCCGCTTCATCGACCGCTGGCGCATCCGCCGGGCTGGACGGCTCATTTATGCGGACACGTTTCGCATCGGCCGCGACGGTTGGGACGACCCGAGCCGCGTGCTGGCGGGCAGCGCCACCGGCTCCGGCGCTTCGGCGCTATCGACCATCCTTCTCGTCGCCCCCGACGCCGAGGCCCGGCTCGCCGACATGCGTGCGGCGCTCGCCGACATCGGCTCGGAAGCCGGCGCCAGTGCCTGGAACGGGCTGATGATCGCCCGCATCGTGTCGCGCTCGCCGCGCGACCTGCGGCGTGATCTGGTCTCGCTGCTCGAACGTTTTCGTGGCCGGCTGTTGCCGCGCCCCTGGTATTGTTGACCATTGCCCGGAGAGGCAGAGGAAAGACCCATGAATCTCACACCGCGCGAAAAGGACAAACTTCTCATTTCCATGGCGGCGATCGTCGCACGCCGCCGCCTCGAACGCGGCGTGAAGCTCAATCACCCCGAGGCGGTGGCGCTGATCACCGATTTCGTCGTCGAGGGCGCTCGCGACGGCCGCTCTGTTGCCGATCTGATGGAGGCCGGAGCGCACGTGCTGACGCGCGATGAGGTCATGCCGGGCATCGCCGAGATGATCTACGACATCCAGGTCGAGGCGACGTTCCCGGACGGCACCAAGCTCGTCACCGTGCATCATCCGATCCGCTGAGGCTGTCGATGGCCCTCGAACTGCGCCCCAACTGCGAATGCTGCGATGTCGATCTGCCCCCAAGCGCGACGGCCTTCATCTGTTCGTTCGAATGCACGTTCTGCGCGGATTGCGCCTCCGGAACGCTGAACGGCGTCTGCCCTAATTGCGGCGGCGAACTCGTGCGTCGGCCGGTCAGGCCCGCGGGCAAGCTCGCTGCCAATCCGCCCTCGCGCCAACGCATCCTGAAGCCGAATGGCTGCGGCCAGGCGGCCGCGTGAACGATCCTTTGAGGAGCCCCCAATGATCCCCGGTGAAATCATCGTTGCCGACGGCGACATCGAACTGAATGCCGGCCTCGCCACCCTGACGCTGGAAGTCTCCAACACCGGCGATCGGCCGGTGCAGGTCGGCAGCCACTATCATTTCGCCGAGACCAACCCGGCGCTTCACTTCGACCGCGGTGCCGCCAAGGGCCACCGGCTCGACATCCCCGCCGGCACCGCCGTGCGCTTCGAGCCCGGCCAGACGCGCGACGTGACGCTCGTCCCCTTTACCGGCAAGCGCGAGGTCTACGGCTTCCGCCAGGCGGTCATGGGAAAACTGTGATCGCCTTACGTTTAATGGTATTGTCGGAACAATCAGCTATTGAAAGGCAATTCCATGGGCGTGGCGAAGGTGACCTCGAAGAATCAGATCACCATCCCGGCGGACGTGCGGCAGGCGTTCCACGTGGAACCCGGTGACGAACTGGTGTTCTTCCCGAAGTTGGACGGCGGCTTGGGCGTCAGGGTACGCAGGCGCCGGATCGGTTCCGGCTTCGGCATGGCCGCCGACGGCACGGTTCTTTCGGACCGGGAGTTGAAGGACGCCGTGGGAACAGCAGTCGCGGAAGGCGTCGCGGAGCGCCTTGATCGATGCTAGCGCTCGATACCAACATCCTGCTTCGCTATCTGCGCAATGACGATGCTCGTCAGGGCGCAGCCGCAAGGCATTTGATCGACGATCAGACGACCGATGCTGATCGACTGCTGGTTGGAGGCGAGGTCTTGGTGGAATTCTACTGGTTCTTCGCCAATAAACAAAGGCTATCGCGCCAAGCCATCGTCGAACTATTGTGGGCAACTCTAGACAACGCCCATTTGGCCTTTTCCGATGAAACTGCGATTACCGCGGCCGTCGACGCCTATGCACAGGGGCCGGCGGGCTTCGTCGACTATCTGATCGCCGCGATGGCTCGGGCGCGTGGCGCCGAGTTTACGTTCACCTTCGACAAGGATGCCGCGAAACACGAAAGTTTTCGCCTGCTGTCCGTGGGAGATTGATCCATGTCCTACCGCATATCCCGCGCGTCCTACGCCGACATGTTCGGCCCCACCGTCGGCGACAAGGTGAGGCTCGCCGATACCGAACTCATCATCGAGGTGGAGAAGGACCACACGACCTACGGTGAAGAGGTCAAATTCGGCGGCGGCAAGGTCATCCGCGACGGCATGGGGCAGAGCCAAGTGACACGCGCCAACGGCGCCGTCGACACCGTCATCACCAATGTGCTGATTGTCGACGCCAAGCTCGGCATCGTCAAAGCCGACGTCGGCCTGAAGGACGGCAAGATCGCCGCGATCGGCAAGGCCGGCAATCCGGACGTGCAGCCGGGTGTCACCGTCATCGTCGGTCCGGGCACCGAGGCGATCGCCGGCGAGGGCAAGATCCTGACCGCCGGCGGCATCGATACTCACATTCACTTCATCGCCCCGCAGCAGATCGACGAGGCACTGTATTCCGGCGTCACCACCATGCTC
>JARLIT010000026.1 GCA_031291575.1 Ancalomicrobiaceae bacterium | reverse complement strand
TCTGGATTGCTTCGTCGCCTTTGGCTCCTCGCAACGACGATAGTGGAGCCTCCCACTTTGCCGGCCGCGCCTGCCGCGAGCCGGACGGCGGTTTCCCGGCCGCCGCGCCAACTCCAGCGGGTAGCCCCATCGCCCCCGCGGACACCACAACGATAGCCAGGACGTCGCATTGCGCGCGACGCTCTCGGCAGGAATAGGTCGGCTCTCGGCATCCGCCGATCAGGCAGTCATCACCCAAGAGGCATTCATGCAAGGCTGGAGACTTCCGGCGCCCGTTCTGTTGCTGCTGCCGACCGGCATCGTGCTGGCGGCCGTCGTCGTCGTGCCACTGATCCTGTCGCTCTACTCGAGTTTCACGGCATTCCGGTTGACGCAGCCGGACTCCTTCTATGTGTTCATCGGCTGGCGCAACTACGTCCGGCTGATGTGGGACGTCGAGTTCTGGATTGCCTTCGGCCGCACCGTTCTGCTCCTCACCGTCGCACTCAATGCCGAGATGCTGCTCGGGCTGATGCTGGCGATGCTGGTGGAGAAGGCGACCCGCGGTCAGCGCTTGATCCGAACCCTGATGATGTTTCCGATGATGTTCTCGCCGATCCTCGTCGGCTTTCAGTTCAAATTCCTGTTCAACGACAATGTCGGCCTGATCAACAACGCACTGCAATCGCTCGGTTTGACCACCCAGGCTATCCCATGGCTGATCGACGGCACGCTTGCCTTCTGGGCGATCCTTGTCGCCGAAATCTGGTCGTCGACCTCCGTCTTCGCCATCCTGATCCTCGCCGGACTGATGGCCATGCCGAAGGAGCCGATCGAGGCGGCGCGCGTCGACGGTTGTACGCCGTGGCAGACGTTCCGCTATGTCACCTGGCCGTTCGTCATGCCGTTCGCCTATATCGCCATGACGATCCGCTCGCTCGACGTCGCCCGCGCCTACGACATCGTGAAGATCATGACCGACGGCGGCCCGGCCAAGCGCACCGAGCTTCTATGGACGATGGTGGCCCGCACCGCCTATTCGGATGCGCGCATGGGGCTGGCCAACGCCATGTCCTATTTCGCCATCCTGTTGTCGATCGCCTTCACCGTCTATTTCTTCCGGAAGCTGGCGCAAGCCCGCGCCCAGGTCGCGGCGGAGTGGTGAGATGAACGACAACGCCAAGGCTCGCCTCGCCAACCGGCTCATCGCTCTCGCCCACGGCATCGCGCTGTTCCTCGCCATGACGATCATCTGCCTGCCAGGATTGTGGATCGTTCTGTCGTCGTTCCGTCCGACGGTGGAGATCATGGCCAAACCGCCGGTGTGGATCCCGCAGGATCTGTCGCTCGACGCCTACGTCGCGATGTTCTCCGGCATCGGACGGGGCGGCATCCCGGTCATCGACTATTTCCGCAACTCCCTGATCATCTCGCTGACCTCGACGGCGATCGCGCTTTTGATCGGCATGGCTGGCGGCTACGCTTTCGCCCGTTTCCGCTTCAAAGCCAAGTCGGCGATCTTCTTGGGGCTGATGCTGACGCGCACTGTGCCCGGCGTCGCCCTGTCGCTGCCGTTGTTCTTCGTCTACTCGCGGCTCGAGATCATCGACACGCATTTCGGCCTGATCCTGGCCTATGTCGCGCTCAATCTGCCCTTCACCATCTGGCTGATCGACGGCTTCTTCCGCCAGGTGCCGAGGGATCTGGCCGAAGCGGCGCAAATCGACGGCTGCACCCGCTGGCAGGCGTTTTGGCAGGTCGAGTTTCCGCTGGCCGGGCCCGGCATCGCGTCTGCCGGTATCTTTGCCTTTCTCACCTCGTGGAACGAGTTCGCGCTCGCCTCGCAGCTCACCCGTTCCGTCTCTTCGAAGACATTACCCGTCGGCCTCCTCGACTACACCGCCGAATTCACCATCGACTGGCGCGGCATGTGCGCGCTGGCGGTGATGATGATCATCCCGGCGCTGGTCCTGACCTTCGTCGTGCAGAAGCATCTCGTCTCCGGCCTGACCTCCGGCGCAGTCAAAGGATAAGCCCCGAATGGCAACCGTTTCCCTTGAAAAGCTGGTCAAGCGCTATGGCTCGCTCGACGTGGTGCATGGCATCGATCTCGACGTGGCCGACCGCGAATTTATCGCGCTGGTTGGCCCGTCCGGCTGCGGCAAGTCAACCACGCTCCGGATGATTGCCGGGCTGGAGCCGATTTCCGGCGGCGAACTCAGGATCGGCGGGCGCGTCGTCAACGACCTGCCGCCGCGCGCCCGCAACATCTCCATGGTGTTCCAGTCCTATGCGCTCTACCCGCACATGACGGTCCGGGAGAACATGGGGTTTTCGCTGAAGATCGCCGGCAAGGCGCCGGCCGAGATCACCCGACAGGTCGACGAGGCAGCGAAGACGCTTGACCTGACGCGCCTCCTCGACCGCCGCCCGTCGCAATTGTCCGGCGGGCAGCGCCAGCGCGTCGCCATGGGCCGCGCCATCGTGCGCCACCCGGAAGTCTTCCTGTTCGACGAGCCCTTATCGAACCTCGATGCGCAGCTCAGAACGCAGATGCGCACCGAGATCAAGAAGCTGCACGCCAAGGTGCAGTCGACGGTGATCTACGTCACCCACGATCAGGTCGAGGCGATGACGCTGGCGGATCGCATCGTCATCATGCGCGACGGCCATATCGAGCAGGTCGGCTCTCCCGACGAAGTGTTCCGCCGGCCCGCAACCAAATTCGTCGCCGGCTTCATCGGTTCGCCGCCGATGAACCTCCGGGACGCCGAGATCGACGCCGGCCGCATCGTGTTTGCCAACGGCGAGAGCCTGCCGCTGCCGCACCAGTTCGAAGGGCGGGTTGAGAGCGGTCGCAAGATCACCTTCGGCCTCAGGCCCGACGACCTCTATCCAGCCGGGCACGGCTTGCACGCCGGTCACGAGACCGAAGTCCACGACAGCAGGCTGAAGGTCACCATCACCGAGCCGCTCGGCAACGAGACGCTGATCTTTGCCGAGTTCGGCGGCGGCGAGTGGGTCGGGCGCATGCTCAACCCGCGGCCGCTGCATACCGGCGAAGTCGTCGGGTTCCGCTTCGATCTGTCGCAGGCGCACCTGTTCGACCGCGACACCGGCAGGACGCTGAGGGGCTAGGCATGGCGAAGATCGAACGGGTTGAATTGCGGATGGTCGACTTGCGCCCGAAGGTGGTGCGCACCGACGCCATCCAGAGCTTCGTCAGCCAGGAGACGCCGCTCGTCACGTTGACCGATGCCGACGGGGCGATGGGCACAGGCTACAGCTATACGATCGGCACCGGCGGTTCCTCGGTGATGCGGCTCCTCGCCGATCATCTTGCCCCCCGCCTGATCGGCCGAGATGCCGACCAGATCGAGGCGATCTGGCGCGAGCTGGAATATGCCACCCACGCCACCACGATCGGCGCCATCACCTCGATCGCGCTCGCCGCCATCGATACCGCACTGTGGGACCTGCGCGCCAAGAAGCAGGGCCTGCCGTTGTGGAAGCTCGCGGGCGGCGCCAAGGACCGCTGCCCGCTCTATACGACCGAGGGCGGCTGGCTGCACCTGCCAACGCAAGCGATCGTCGAGGACGCGCTCGAAGCCAAGGCCAAGGGCTTTCGCGGCTCGAAGGTGAAGATCGGCAAGCCGCACGGCTCCGAGGACTATTCGCGCCTCGCCGCCGTTAGGCAGGCGGTCGGCGACGCCTACGAGATCATGACCGACGCCAACCAGGGCTTCCGCGTCGACGAGGCGATCCGCCGCGCCGAGCGGCTACGCGAGCTCGACCTCGCCTGGCTGGAGGAGCCGCTGCCGGCCGACGACGTCGACGGCCATGTCCGGCTGTCGCGGTCGACGGCAACGCCGGTAGCAGTGGGCGAATCACTCTATTCCATCAGGCACTTCCGCGACTATATGGCGCGCGGTGGCTGCTCAATCGTGCAGGTCGACGCCGGCCGCATCGGCGGTATCACGCCGTGGCTGAAGGTCGCCCACGCCGCCGAGGCCTTCGACATGTCGGTGTGCCCGCATTTCCTGATGGAACTGCACGTCAGCCTCGCCTCAGCGGTACCGAACGGCAAATACGTCGAATACATCCCGCAACTCGACGACATCACCACTTCGCGGCTGGTGATCGAGGATGGCTTCGCCTTGGCGCCGATCGAGCCCGGGCTCGGCATCGCCTGGGACTGGGCCGAGATCGGCAAGCGGGCGGTGCCCGAGTTCACTACGACCATTCGGCGATAGGAGGCCGGCATGCAGCGCATCGGCATGGTGATCGGCGTCCGGCCGGAAAAAATCGACGAATACAAGCGTCTGCATGCCGCCGTCTGGCCGGAGGTGCTGGCGATGATCTCCGCCTGCCATATCCGCAACTTTTCGATCTTCCTGAAGGAGCCGGAAAACCTGCTGTTCGGCTTCTTCGAATACCACGGCAGCGACTATGCGGCCGACATGGCAAAGATGGCCGCAGACCCGAAGACGCAGGAGTGGTGGGCGGTATGCATGCCGTGCCAGCAGCCGCTCGACAGCCGCAGGCAAGGCGAATGGTGGGCCGAGATGCCGGAGGTGTTCTTCCATGCCTGACGGCTTCGATCCGGCCACACTCGCCCAATCCTGGCCGATGCCGACCGCGCCCCGGCCGATCGTCACCTTCGGCGCCGGTTCGATCGTCGGCGACGCGCATTTCCCCGCCTACCGCAAAGCCGGCTTCCCCATCGCCGGCGTCTACGATCCCGACATCGACAAGGCACGCAAGCTCGGCGACGCCTGGGGCGTGACGGCGTTTTCAAGCGTCGAGGACGCGGTTGCCGTCCAGGGCGCCGTGTTCGATCTGGCGACGCCGCCGGCCGTCCACGCCAAGGCGCTCGCCAGCCTGCCCGATGGCGCCGCGGTCGTCATCCAGAAGCCGATGGGGGCCGATCTCGGCGGGGCCAGCGAAATTCTCCGGTTCTGCCGCACCAAGCGGCTGACGGCGGCCGTGAATTTCCAGTTCCGCTTCGCTCCGATGATCCTGGCGCTGAAAGATGCCATCGCCCGCGGTCTGTTGGGCGAGGTCGTCGATTTCGACGTGTCCCTGGCGGTCGATACGCCGTGGCAGCTGTTCTCGTTTCTGAACGGCCTGCCGCGCATCGAGATCGCCATGCACTCGATCCACTATCTCGATCTGATCCGGCAGGTACTCGGCGATCCGCTCGGCGTGCACGCCAAGACGATCGGCCATCCCAACCATACGATGGCGCAGACCCGCACTTCGGCCATCCTCGACTACGGCACCCGCGTCCGCTGCGCCCTGTCGATCAACCACGACCACAAGTTCGGACGGCAGCATCAAGCGGCGGAATTCCGCGTCTGCGGCACCGACGGCGCCGCCTATGTCCGGCTCGGGCTGATCCTCGACTACCCACGCGGCGAACCGGATGTGCTCGAGATCCATGCAAAAGGGGCGAACAACTGGGTGAGCGTGCCGCTCAACGGCTCCTGGTTCCCCGACGCCTTCGTCGGACGCATGGCCAACCTGCAACGCTTTGCCGCAGGGGAAGACGCCGAGCTCGTCTCTTCGGTCGAAGATGGCTGGAAGACCATGGCGCTGGTCGAGGCGCTCTACCAGTCGAGCGCCGCCCCCGCCACGCCGATCCCGACAGCGCCGTAAGCCGGAACGAGACGACATGGAACAGCTGAAATATTTCGAGGACTACGTGATCGGCGAGATGCGCGTCACATCCGGCCGCACGATCACCGAGACCGACTTCGTCGTCCATGCCGGCCATACCGGCGACTTCTTCCCGCATCACATGGATGCGGAGTTCGCTAAATCGACCGCCTTCGGCCAGCGCATCGCGCACGGCACGATGGTGTTTGCCATCGGCGTCGGCCTGACGGCGAGCGTCATCAACCCGGCCGCCTTTTCCTACGGTTATGACCGGTTGCGCTTCATCCGCCCCGTCTTTATCGGTGACACGATTCATACGCGCGTGACGATTCACGCCAAGGACGACGATCCGAAACGCGCCGGGGTCGGTCGCGTGGTCGAGCGGACCGAAGTAGTCAATCAGAAGGATGAGGTGGTGCTTGCCGCCGACCACATCCACATCGTCGAGCGCCGGCCGCCGGCTGCCTGACAGAACGAGAAGGAACCCGACATGTCTCTCCCCCTCGCATCGAAGCGCGTGCTGGTGACAGCCGCGGGCCAGGGTATCGGCCGGGCCAGCGCCTTGGCCTTCGCCCGTGCCGGTGCCGACGTCTTGGCCACCGACATCAATCCGGACACGCTGAAGACGCTTGCCGGGGAGGCGGGAATCCGCACCAGCCTTCTCGACGTATTGAAGGACGAACCCGTCGCCGCTCTCGTCGCAAGCGAAGCGCCATTCGACGTGCTGTTCAACTGCGCCGGTTTCGTGCACGCCGGCACTGTCCTGGAGATGAGCGACAAGGATCTGGGCTTCGCCTTCGATCTCAACGTCAGGGCGATGGTGCGCATGATCAAGGCGGTCCTGCCGGGCATGCTGGAGAAGGGCGCCGGCGCGATCATCAACATGGCCTCGGTCGCTTCCAGCCAGAAGGGCGTGCCCAACCGCTGCGCCTATTCGGTGACCAAGGCGGCGGTCATCGGCCTCACCAAGTCGGTCGCCGCCGACTTCGTGGCGAAGGGCATCCGCTGCAATGCCATCTGCCCCGGCACCGTGGAAAGCCCGTCGCTGCAGGACCGGATGAAGGCCCAGGGCGACGATTACGATGCTACGCGGGCGGCTTTCATTGCCCGACAGCCGATGGGTCGCATCGGCACGCCGGAGGAAGTCGCCGATCTCGCCGTCTATCTGGCCGGCGCCACCTATACGACCGGACAGGCCTGCGGCATCGACGGCGGCTGGACCATCTGACGCAGGAGCCCCCGGGGGCGACTTCCAGGAGCGATCTTCAGCCGGCCTCCGGGCGGCCGCAGTCGCCGCCTGGCCGCCCCGGACAACCTCTGTCGGTCTTCAGCGACTGCGGAGCGGACCGAATTCGCCGACCAGGGCGTCGACGAAGCTCAGAATCTTGACGGTCGGTCGCCGCCCCGCCGGATAGAGAACATGCATCGGCCGCTCCGGCCCCTCGTAGTCCGGCAGGACGCGGACAAGACGACCGGCGGCGATTTCGGCATTGAGCACGCTTTCCGGCCCGAGCGTGACGCCGTAGCCCTCGGTCGCCGCATGCAGCAATGCCTTCCAATCGTTGCAGCGGATCCGCCCGTGCGCCGTCACTTCCTCGGTCTTGCCGTCACGGGTAAACTGCCATCGACAGGGAACGCTCGGCGACCAGTAGGCATAGGCAAGGCAATCGTGCTGTTGCAACTCCGCCGGCGTTTGCGGCGTGCCCCGTCTGGCGAGATAGATTGGCGAAGCGCAGGCGATCAACCGGTACGGCGCCAAGGGGCGCGCGATCAGCGAATTGTCGCCGACCTCGCCGATGCGCACCATGACCTCGAACCCCTCCTCCAGCGGGTCGACGAACCGGTCGTTGAGCGTGAGATCGATCTGCATCTCGGGATAGCGCGCAAGATAGCGCGTGACGAAGGCAGCGAGGCTGAACGAGCCGAACGTAACGGGCGCGTTGACCCTCAGCACCCCTTTTGGCTGGGACCGCATGTCCAGGGCCAGGGAATCGGCGGCTTCGGCTTCCGCCAACACCAGTTTGCACCGATCGTAATAGGCCCGCCCCACATCGGTCAGGCTCTGTCGGCGGGTCGTGCGGTGAAGCAACGCCGCGCCGAGTCGATCCTCCAGAAACACCACATGCTTGGCGACCATCTGGGGCGATAGCCGCATCGCCTCGGCCGCCGAGGCGAACGAGCCCAGATCGGCCGCCTTGACGAATACCGCCATGCTGGTGAGCCGGTCCATGATTGCCTCCTATCAGTGTTCAATGCCATCCGATATCTTCTATTTATCGCAAGATGCGGATGAATTAAATCTGCGGGCAACCCATCACACGGAGAAGCGACATGAAAATCGGCATCATCGGCGCGGGCTTTGTCGGGCGCGCCATCGGCAAACTGGCGGTTCGCTCGGGACACCACGTCATGCTCAGCAATTCGCGCGGCCCTGAAACCCTGTTCAGCCTGCGCCCTGGCATCGGCTGCGAGATCGGCACGGCGGAGGAAGCGGCGGCTTTCGGCGATATCGCGGTCGTCGCTGTTCCGCTCGCGGCCTACCGCTCGGTTCCCGTTGCGCCGCTCGCAGGCAAGATCGTCATCGACACCGACAACTACTACCCGGAACGCGATGGCCAAATTGCTGAACTCGACAGCAAGGCGACCACGACGAGCGAACTGCTCGCGCGCCATTTGCCCCGCTCGCGGATCGTCAAAGCGTTCAATGCCATCACCATGAACGACTTGGAGAGCGACGGCCGGCCGGCGGGTTCGCCCGACCGGCGCGCCTTGCCGGTGACGAGCAACGATGCCGAAGCCAAGGCGATCGCCATCACGCTCTATGACGAATTCGGCTTCGATGCGGTGGATGCCGGCCCGCTCCAGGAAGGTTGGCGCTTCGAACGCGGAACACCCGCCTATTGCGTGCCGCTCGGCAAATCGAAGCTCGAGAGGACGCTGGCGAGCACAATTCGATAACGAGCGTGGGCGCGTGACGGTCCTTGCCTCCGACGCGCGTCCGATGATTCCGCTCTCGCGCACCACAGCGTCCGGCCTCGATCAGGCCGGGCTCTGCGGCTATTCCAGACACGGCCCGATCCAGGCGGGAGCAACCACCGAACACACCCAATCCCACCTTTCCGGAAAATGTGTCCAGCCCGTACCCCGTTCCGGCTCGGCAAGATCGGGCCGTTCCGATACCGCCGGACGTCGGGGCCGCACGCGGGTTCACGCGCGTCGTGCCCTGGCTATCGTCGTCCGGCCACCTATATGCGCAGTCGGGCCGCCGGCTCTCGGCAAAAGGCCGTCATCGATGGCTTTCCCGTCCGGCCGCTGTTACGATCCACGGCCAGTCCCGAAAGCTCATGCACCAAAGACGGTTAAATGTCGCCAGTCCTTGCCATCTCACAGCTTTCCAAGACCTACGGCAGCGGTTTCCAGGCGCTGAAATCAGTTGATCTCAGCATCAATCGCGGCGAGGTGTTCGCGCTATTGGGACCGAACGGCGCCGGCAAGACGACGCTGATCGGCATCGTCTGCGGCATCGTCACCGCAACCTCCGGCACCGTCACCGTCGATGGGCACGACCATGTGCACGACTACCGCAAGGCACGGGCCAAGATCGGACTGGTGCCGCAGGAGCTGACGGTCGACGCCTTCATTACGGTTTGGGACGCAGTGTCGTTCAGCCGCGGGCTGTTCGGCAAGACGCCGGACCCGGCCTACCTGGAACGGATGCTGCGCTCGCTGACGCTGTGGGACCGCAAGGATTCCAAGATCGTCACGCTGTCCGGCGGCATGAAGCGCCGCGTCCTGATCGCCAAGGCCCTGGCGCACGAACCCGAAATCCTGTTTCTCGACGAGCCGACCGCCGGCGTCGACGTGGAGTTGCGCCGCGACATGTGGGCGGTGATGGCGCAACTGAAGCAAAGCGGCGTCACCATCATCCTGACCACCCACTACATCGATGAAGCCGAGGAGATGGCCGACCGGGTCGGTGTGATCAACAAGGGCGAGATCGTCCTGGTCGAGAACAAGTCAGAGCTGATGAGCAAACTCGGCCGCAAGGAATTGACGCTGCAACTCGTCGAACCACTGGCGGCGATCCCGACGGCGCTCGGCGCCCACCGATTGGCGCTCTCCGACAGCCGGACGCAACTCATCTACACCTACGACAGCGACAGCGCGCCCGCCGGCATCACCGCCCTGTTCGACGATCTGGCGGCGGCCGGCGTCCGGTTTTCCGACGTCAGCACCAGCGAACGCTCGCTCGAGGAGATTTTCGTCAGCCTGGTCCATGATGGCGACGCTGCACGGCAAAGGGAAACAGCATGAACCTGCGTGCGATCTGGACGATCTACCGCTTCGAGATGGCTCGCACCTTTCGCACGCTGGTGCAAAGCATCGTTTCGCCGGTCTTGTCGACCGCACTCTATTTCGTGGTATTCGGCGCCGCGATCGGTTCGCGCATTTCCGAGGTCGAGGGCGTCAACTACGGCGCGTTCATCGTTCCCGGGCTGATCATGATGTCGCTCCTCACCCAGTCGCTTTCGAATGCGTCGATCGGCATCTACTTCCCCCGCTTCATCGGCACGATTTACGAGATCCTGTCGGCACCGGTTTCACCCCTCGAAATCGTCATCGGCTACGTCGGGGCCGCGGCGACCAAGGCGATCGTCATCGGCCTGATCATCCTGGCCACCGCGTTCCTGTTCGTGCCCATCCACATCCAGCATCCTCTGTGGATGGCGGGATTCCTGGTGCTGACCGCGGTCAGTTTTTCGCTGTTCGGATTTATCATCGGCATCTGGGCCGACGGCTTCGAGCGGTTGCAGATCGTGCCACTCCTGGTGGTCACGCCGCTGGCGTTCCTCGGCGGAACTTTCTATTCGATCAAGATGTTACCGCCGGTTTGGCAGACGATCACGCTGTTCAACCCCGTCGTCTACCTGATTTCCGGATTTCGCTGGAGCTTCTTCGGTACGTCCGACGTCGATATCGGCATCAGTCTCGGCGCGACGCTGGTCGTGCTGGCGCTGGGCCTCGCGGTGATCTACCGGATCTTCCAGACCGGCTACCGGCTGAAGACCTGAGACGAACGGCCCTAGCACTCGACCCATCCGCCCAGTTTGCGTCTGCCGGACGCCGCTGCTGCCCACGACGTCTCGCGGATCTGATCCGGTAGTGGTCTCGATTCCCATCGTTCTGGCCACGCGATACCGCTGGAGCCCGCAACCACCGTCGTCGTCAGACTAAAATGGTCTGCTCCACTGGCCGGCGTGCGGAATAGGGAAGCGTCGGCCCGTAGCCGAAGCGCATGACGAGGTCGGGACGCCGCCCGGCGAGGCCGACCAGTTTCGCCAACTCGGGTCGCAATCCCGGCACTTCGACGGGCTGGTTGACGAACGCGTGCTTCAGCCCCAGCGCGGTCGCCTGCAGGGCAAACCGCTGACAGGCCCGACCGGCCAGCACCCAATGCTCGGGATCGGCTTTTTCGGCAATGAACACCGCGATCCCGGCCGACGACGCTATCTGCTTGGCGTATTTGGCATTCTCGGTCGCGGCGCTGAACACCCAGTCGAAGATATAGGGACCGAGCCAGACCGGTAGCGTCGGATTGCCTGATGTCGCGCTGAACAGCCCGTCGCCTGTCGCAAGCGCCTGCCGCGGACTGAAGCGAAGCCAGTGTTTGAGTTCTCGGACAAACGCCGGATCTGCCATTTGAGCGCTGTTGCCTGCCACGACCAGATCGCTCAACTGGTCGATCTGGCGCCGTTCAGTCAGCAGCACGAGATCGACGCCCGGGACCGTCGCCGCCCGCGCCAGCCGTTGCAGATCCGCCGGGCTGACAGATCGTCCATCAAATTCGGCGCGGGTCGACTGGCGTTTCGGGATGGCCTCGACCAGTGCGGAGTCGAGATCGATCGGGCCACCGAACGTGAACTCCACGGCGCCGTCGCCGGACGGCTCGAAGTGCAGTTCGCCCGGACGGCCGCGCGCGTTGGCCGCCAGCGCCAGGTTTTCCGCGGCTGTGCCGAGGCTGACATAGAGGTGGTGATCGTCCGAATCGACGACTGGCGTCCGGCGCGCCAGGTCAGGCAGAAGCGTGATCCCGTCGGAGCGAAGCCGAAACCGCCAGGGCTGCGTATTGTGGCCGCTCGGGGCCAATGTGGCGTAGCGAATGAACTCACGGACGTCTGGATCTTGCGTCAAAGGAGAGCGCATTCCGGCGACGGTTGCAGAGTAGTCTTGCATCGAGCCCAACTGACCAATTCCATAAAATGTTGCAGTCGCACCCGCCAAGCCGACTAGTCCGGAGCCGATCAAGATCCGCCGCCTGGTCAACATGTGAACCTCCGCCCAGCTCGGCCGGGATTGCAGCCGCTACAGGTCGAATTACGCCGGAATCCGCATACGGCCAAGGCCTGGCAGCGGATCCCGGCCAGATCGCCGGTCGTCGGTTCGCCTGTCGTTAAGCTCCGAGCGCGCGTTCGATCTCGTCTGCAGCGCCGGCGCCGAGGATCAGGTGGTATACGCCATCGCCAATCGTGCTGATGGCACGCACACCGAGCGCCTTGGCTCCCGCCTGATCGAACTTGTTGGCGTCAATGAGTTTCACACGCAGCCTGGAACCGGCGACAACCTCGTTGGCGACAAGGTTGCCGGCACCGCCGAGGGTGACGACGAGCGCCGCCGCGCGGGTCTTGGCCTCAGCCGAAGGTGCTGCCGCAGGGACGACGGCCGGAGCTGGTTTGGCTACGGCAATCGGAGCCGCTACGGCGACCGGTGCCACGCCGCCGCTGCCAGCGGCGGTGCGCAGGTATTCGTCCATGTCGGTCTTCATGTTTTCCGACCTTGTGCCGAACACGGCCTGGACGTTGTTGCCGACCACCATGACGCCGGCGGCGCCCAGCTTCTTGAACGCCGGTTGATCGACCTTGGCGAGATCCTTCACGCCGACTCTGAGACGCGTGATGCAGGCATCGAGATCGGCGATGTTGTCGCGACCACCGAAGGCCGCCACCAGCTTGCGCGATAAGGCGAACCGATCGTCTGCGGCATTGTCGACAGCGACGACGTCGTCGGTCTCGTCTTCACGGCCGGGGGTCTTGAAGCCGAAGCGGACGATGCAGTAGCGGAACACGCCATAGTAGACGGCTGCGTAGATCGGCCCGATGATCAGCGTCATCCACCAATTGTGGGCATGGGTACCCAGCGCATTGAACAAAAGAAAGTCGATGCCGCCCTGCGAGAAGGTGAAGCCCATGTGGATGTTGAGGGTATTGGCTATGAACTGAGTGGTCGCGGCGAGTACGGCATGGATGCCATAAAGCGCCGGGGCGACGAACAGAAACGAGAACTCAATCGGCTCGGTGATGCCCGTCAGGAACGACGTCAGCGCGCCGGAGATCATGATGCCGCCGACCTTGACCCTGTGCTCAGGCTTGGCGGTCTGCCAGATCGCGATCGCGGCGGCCGGAAGGCCCCACATTTTGAACAGGAAGGCGCCGGAGAGAATGCCGGCAGTCGGATCGCCGGCGAAGAAGCGGGTGATGTCGCCATGCACGACCTCGCCGGCCGCATTGGTGAAGGAGCCGATCTGGAAGAAGAACGGCACATTCCAGATGTGATGCAGGCCGAAGGGAACCAACAGCCGCTCGACGAAGCCGTAGATCGTCGCCGCGGTGCGCGGATCGCTGTCGGCAGCCCAATGCGAGAAGATGTCGATGCCGTTTTGGATCGGCGGCCAGATCAGCGACAGGATCACGCCGACGCCGATGCCGGCGAGGCCGGTGACGATCGGGACGAAGCGCTTGCCGGCGAAGAAGCCGAGATAGCTTGGTAGTTCAATCCGGTAGTAGCGGTTGAACAGCGTGGCAGCGACACCGCCGATGATGATGCCGCCGAACACGCCGGTGTCCATCGACGGCATGCCGAGGATCGGCACCGGCTTGACCCCGAAGAAGACGGCCATGACGCCCATGGTGGCGATCATCACGACGAAGCCGACGACCGCGGCAATCGCCGCGACGCCGTCATTCTTGGCCAGGCCGAGCGCCACGCCGACGGCGAAGATGATCGGCAGATTGTCGAAGATGGCGCCGCCGCCCTTCTCCATGACAGTGGAGACGATGACCGGCAGCCACGACAGGTGGGAGGCGCCGATGCCGAGCAGGAGGCCGGCCACCGGCAGGACCGCCACCGGCAACATCAGGGCCTTGCCGATCTGTTGCAGGATTCCGAACGCTGATTTGAACATGGTCGTTTCCTCGCGGTCAGGCGTCGGGCCATTCGGTTGCCAACAGGCGACGCACGGCATCGCCGGTATCGGCCAGTCGGGCGGCGTCGGCGATTTCGATGCAGCGTTTCAGGGTCAGGGTTCGCACCCGCGCCTTGACGCCAGGGATCGCCGCCGGCGTCGCCGAAAGTTCGGTAACGCCGAGACCGATCAGAATCGGCGCGGCGAGCGGCAACGATGCGATGGAGCCGCAGACGCCGGTGACCCGGCCATGCGCGCGCCCCCCGTCCACCGCCATCGCAATCAGGCGCAGAACGGCGGGATGGAGGGGATCGATGCGGTCGGCGAAGCTGGCGTTGCCGCGGTCCATCGCCAGCGTGTACTGGGTCAGGTCATTGGTGCCGATGGAGAAGAAGTCGGCTTCCCGCGCGAAGCACTCGGCGATAAGCGCCACCGAGGGAACTTCGACCATGATGCCGAGCTCGATCGGGGCCTTGCGTCCAAGCGCGGCACGTTCGGCGTCGACGACCTGTCTGACTGCGCGCAGATCCTCGATGGTGGCGATCATCGGCAGCATGATGCGGGTCTGCCCATGCGGCTCGACCCTCAGAATGGCGCGAATCTGGTCGCGCAACAGGCTCGGCCGGGCGAGACTGAGGCGGACGCCGCGCGTCCCAAGAGCCGGGTTCTCCTCGGTGGGAAGTTCGGCGTAGGGCACCTTCTTGTCGGCTCCGGCGTCGAGCGTGCGCACGATCAGCGGGCGCCCCTTGAGGGCGGTGGCGATAGCCTGATAGCGCGACAGCTGCTCGTCCTCGCTCGGGGCGGCAGTCCGATTGAGGAAGAGGAATTCGGAGCGCATCAGGCCGCAGCCTTCGGCGCCGCGCGCGAGCGCGCCGTCCACATCGTCGGGGCCGCCGAGATTGGCGTAGACGTCGATGCGGGTGCCGTCGGCCATACGACATTCTTCTTGAGCGGCAGCAAGGTCGACGGCCGCGCGGTCGCGGCGGAGCGTGGCGGAGCGTCGGATCGTCTCGATCGCCTTGTCCGCAGCACCGATGCGAACCTTACCTGTGTCGGCGTCAAGGAGAACCGTCTGCCCGTCGGGGACGCGCAAGGCATTGGCGCCGGCGGCGACGACGGCCGGGATTCCCTTGGCGGCAGCCAGGATCGCCACGTGCGAGGTCGGCCCGCCTCTGGCCAGCACAATGCCGACGACCTTGGTCAGGTCGAGGCCGGTGAACTGCGATGGCAGCACATCATCGGCAAACAGGATGGTATCGCCGGAGAAGACCGGGATGGTGTCGCTCCGGCCGAACAGCGCCAGCAGCACGCGGCGCTGGACGTCGAGGAGATCGTCGGCGCGCTCGATCAGGATCGGCTTGCCAAGGGCGCGCAGAGCCGCAACCTGGGCATCGATCGCACTCTTCCAGGCGAAGCCGGCGCTCTTGCCGGCGGCGATCAACTCGTCGGCGCGGGCGAGGAGATCGGGATCGTCGACGAAGGAGATGTGGGCCGCCAGGATCTCGGCCTCGGCCCCCGATGTGGCGCCGAGACCGGCGATATCCGCTTCGATTATCGCCCGCGTCGCGTCACGGGCCTTGGTAAGCGACGCAGTCTCCGTCGCTGGATCGCTACCGGCTTCGACGACGTCGACGACCTGAGGGACGAGGCGATAGGACTGGCCGACGGCGATTCCCGGCGCGGCAGTGACCCCGGTAAAGTCGAGGGCCGCGCCGGCAGCGAGCATGACAGGCGGCACGATGACGGCGGAAGACGGCTTGGCTGGGCCGGCCGTTGCCGCCTGTGGCGCTGCCGTGCCGAGCATTGCTGCCAGCCGGGTGGCGGCATCGGCGGCACCAGGACCGGTCGCCTCGATCGTCAGCACGTCGCCGCATTCGGCGCCGAGCAACATCACGGCGGTCGGGCTCTTCGCGTCGGCGCGACGATCTCTGAGCGAGAGTGTCATCACCGCCTTGGTCGACTTGGCGAAGGCGGCGAGAAGCCCGGCCGGACGAGCGTGGATGCCGAAGGGATCGACAATCTTCACGGTGCGACGCTCGACGGCGCCAGTCGGGGCTGCGGCCGGAGCGGCGACCGGCGCCGGGACCGCTGCAATGCCGGATGGCCGGATCTCGGCCAGCACGTCGCCGCGGGCGACCACGCGACCGGTTGCAATGGTGCTGATGGTGTAGGCATCGCCGTTGGTGATGATCACCGGTACCACCAGACTGCGCACGCGTCGCGCGATCCGGTCCATATCGAAGTCGATCAAGGGCGCACCGGCGGCGACGCGGTCTCCTTCGGCGACATGGGAGGTGAAGCCCTCGCCTTTCAAGCCGACGGTGTCGAGGCCGATGTGCATCAGGATCTCGGCGCCGTTGTCGGCCTTGAGCGTCAATGCGTGCTTGGCACGGTGGATCGAAGTGACGATGCCGTCCAAGGGCGCGCGGAGCGTCGCCTCGGTCGGATCAATGGCAAATCCGTCGCCGAGGATGCGGCCGCTGAACACGGGATCGGCAACCTCGTCGAGTGGCATCAGCCAACCGGCCAGAGGGGCAACGAGCTGCACGACGCCCTTATCGGCTGTCGACGATGGCGCGGCGGGTGAAGCGGGAGAATGCTGGTTCACGGCGAGCCTCCGTAGGGTCTGGTGACGTGCGTGCAGCCGACCCTCCGGCTGCCCGACGCAGCGCCTCGAACCGGGAGAGGCGGACGGCATGGCGAAATGAACCCGGCGGCGCTGCCAGCCCCGGCCGTTGGCGCGATGCGCTACCCAGGTTTGGGCGCCGTTGCTGCAGGATCCTGGATAGTCTCGCGCACTCAGGCAGCGCAGCATCGGGAAATACTCTTGAGCCAGCGCCAAAGTCCCGCAGGCCCACGCTTTCCATGGTCCGCGTTCGCCTTGAGGCCCTGTCCGGCCATGCGGACACCGAGGCCATGCGTATTTTCCGAGCCTCGGATATTCGCGCGAGCGTGCCCGCAGCTGTGATGCCGGCGTCGGGTTTGGACTTGAGAATGCTGGCGCCGGGTCCAGGGCCCGAGCCCACGGGCGGTTTCCACCTGATCAGAACCGGCAAATGCCGGTTGCGCGTATATTCCGATCCTCCTCCACCGACCATTGAAGCGCATACCACTGACGCTTCCGTCGTTCAGCGGCCAATGACCGCCGAGCGGAGAAACACGACCGGTTCGAGTGTGGCGAGATCGATGCGGCGGCGGAGCACCATCGCTGCCAGCCCTCCGCCTGCTTGCACCGGCGAAAGAAAGGCTCCCCCATGCTCGTCGTCCATACGGCCCTACACGGCTACACGATCCAGGCGCAGGACGGCCCCATCGGGACGGTCACGGATTTCCTGTTTGACGACCGTAGCTGGCAATGCCGCTGGCTTGTCATCGACACCGGAGACTGGCTGAGCGATCGCAAGGTTCTGCTGCATCCCTCGGCCATCGGCGAAGCTGATCACAATTACAAGCGGTTTTCGACCAATCTGACGCGACAGAAAGTTCAGGACGGTCCTCGACTGATCGATTACGCTCCGGTTTCGCAGCAATTCGAGGTTAGTCAGTTTAAATACTATGGTTGGGACCCGTTCTGGGGTACCGGCCTTTACGGGCTTTCCGGAGCAGGCGAATTCGCGGGGCCGGCGCGATATTTCGGTGGCCCGATCTTGGCGGAGCTGAGCGACATGCCGAGACACTCGAGCGATGCCGACCCGCACCTGCGCAGCATGGCGGAACTCTCCGGCTATCACCTGCATGCGACCGATGGCGATATCGGCCATGTGGAAAACATGCTTGTCGACGATGCCAGCTTGGGCGTTCGCTATCTGATCGTCGACGCCAGCAATTGGTGGTTCGGCAAGCGCGTGTTGATGTCGCCATCCGCAATCACCGGCATCAGCTACGACGAGGAAAAGATCGCCGTCAATGTGACCAGAGAGAGGGTGAAGGATAGCCCGCCCTGGGAGCCGGCGGAGCTGATCAGTCAGGAAATACAGAAGCATCTGCACAGCTACTACGGGTGGCCCGGCTACGGCTGGTAGGCATTGACGCGGTGTCGCGGCCACGGCCGCTTGGCGTCAGCCGCGTGCGACCGCAAGACTGTCCACCCCAAGGAGAGAGACCATGGAAGCCAACTATAAAATCGGTGTGTTCGTCGGCAGCCTGCGCAAAGGTGCCTTCAGCCGCCAGATTGCCGAGATTTTGAAGCACATCGCCCCGCCGTCGCTGCAGCTGGAGATCATCGAGATCGGCGGCTTGCCGCTGTTCAATCCGGACCTCGACGAGGGCGTCGTGCCGGCCGCCTGGGTGAATTTCCGCAAGACGGTCGCCGCCGTCCAGGCAGTGCTGTTCGTGACGCCCGAATACAACCGTTCCGTTCCGGCGGCCCTGAAGAACGCCCTCGACGTCGGCTCGCGCCCCTATGGTGCCAGCGTCTGGTCGGGCAAGCCGGGAGCCGTCGTCAGCATCTCGCCCGGCGGCATCGGCGGTTTCGGCGCCAATCACCATCTGCGCCAGTCGCTGGTGTTCCTCAACGTGCCGACACTGCAACAGCCAGAGATGTATCTTGGTCGTGTCGATACGCTCCTCGATGCATCCGGCGCGCTGATCGACGAGCAGACCCGCGTCTTCCTGTCCGGGTTCCTGCAGACGTTCTCCGGCTGGATCGCCGCCAACGCCAAGCCTTGATACCTGTCGGTCCAACACACGTCGTTGAGAGACTCCGATCATGACGCAAGACATGAACACCAATCGCGCCATTGTCCTCGCCGCGCGTCCCCAAGGCGCCCCGACGCCGGCCAACTTCCGGCTGGAACGCTCGCCGCGACCGGAGCCAGGCGAAGGCGAAGTGCTGTTGCGCACAGTCTTCCTGTCGCTCGATCCCTATATGCGCGGCCGCATGAGCGACGCCCCGTCCTACGCTCCGCCCGTCGCCATCGGTGCCACCATGGTCGGTGGCACCGTGTCGCGGGTGGTGGCGTCGCGCAAGGCTGAGTATCGCGTCGGCGACTGGGTGGTCGGCATGAGCGGATGGCAGGATTTCGCCCTGTCCGACGGCAAGGGCATCCGCAATCTCGGCGCAGACCTGCCGCATCCGTCGCTGGCGCTGGGACTGCTCGGCATGCCGGGCTTCACCGCCTTCATGGGCCTCACCGACATCGGCCGACCCGAGGCCGGCGAGACCGTGGTGGTCGCGGCCGCCACCGGTGCCGTCGGTTCGGTCGTCGGCCAGATCGCCAAGCGGCGCGGCGCCTACGTCGTCGGCATCGCCGGCGGGCCGGAGAAATGCCGTTGGGCCGTGGACGAGTATGGCTTCGACGTCTGTATCGACCATCGCGAGCCCGATCTCGCCGGTCGCCTGGCCGCGGCCTGTCTCGATGGCATCGACGTCTATTTCGAGAATGTCGGTGGTGCCGTGTTCGAGGCGGTGCTGCCGCTCTTGAATACGCACGCCCGCGTGCCGATGTGCGGAGTGGTGTCCCAATACAACAAGACCAGCCTGCCCGCCGGGCCGGACCAGCTGCCGCTGTTGCTGGCCGCGCTGGTCAAGAAGCGAATCCGCATGCAGGGCTTCATCATCTTCGACGACTACGGCAACCGCTTCGGCGAATTCTACGAGCAGATGAGCCGCTGGCACGCCGAAGGACAAATCAAGTTCCGCGAGGACATCGTCGACGGTCTGGAGAAGGCGCCTGAAGCGTTCATCGGCCTGCTCGAAGGCCGCAACTTCGGCAAGTTGGTGGTCCGCGTCGGTCTGGACTGAGCTCGCGACCGCCGCCGGATCGCAAGAAGATTGGGACTTGCGCCGGGGTCGCCACCGACCTGGCGCATCATGCCGATGCGCCATTGGGTGATGTAGCCGGTGCGCCGCCCCTAAGCCGGCCCAGCGGACAGAGCCGGGCCGGCGTTCCAGGTCTCGATCACGCGAACGTCGTGGTCGTCCGATTTGAACGTCAGGATCGATAACGAGGCGGTGGAAAACGACAGATGCTCACCGGCGATGAACGGCAGGCCGATCCAGCGGACGCCGAGCGCCCGGCCAATTTCCCCGTGCGAAAACAGCGCGACATGGCCCGAAAGCCGGCTCAACCGTTCGACCAGGCGGTCGGCCCGAGCAGACAGATCGCTCGGGCTTTCGCCGTTCGGGCACCCGTCCTTGAACATCGACCAGCCCGGCCGTTCCCGGCGGATATCGACCGAGAGCCGGCCTTCATAGTCGCCATAGTTCCATTCGGCCAGATCCGGCTCGACTGTCGCGATGGAGCCGAAGCCGGCCAGATCGGCGGTGTCGCGCGCCCGCTGCAGCGGGCTCATCAAGACACGATCGAAGCGGATGTGCGCCAGCCAGGGCTTCAAGGCGCGCGCCTCATCCCTGCCATGTGCGGTCAAGGGAATGTCCGTCCGTCCGGTGTGCTGACCGGTCAGCGACCATTCGGTCTCGCCATGGCGAATGACGTACAGGCGCAACGGCGCCAAAGGCGTGCCGGTCATCGATGCTCGACTCCTCTGATCACGCGGATCTCTGTTCCATCGCGTCACAGTACTCCCCGGTGAGCGCGGCACGATTGCACTCGGCACGCTTGAACAGGGCCGCTTGCGCACTCCCGACATTGGCGGCCCGGCCGGCCCAGATCTGCAGCACCGGCCACTGGATCGCGCGCGCAAATGAGAACGTCAGCGGCCACGGTACTCTCGCCGCGGCTGTGGTGGCGACTGCGTTGATAGCAGCCAATCGAGCCGCCGCAAGCTCGCCGCTCTGGCCACCGGAGAGGAAGGCAATGCCGGCGACTTCGGCCGGGACGGCTATAGGCAGGCATGCAACGGTCGCCGCAGCGACGACCTCCACCGGATCCTGTTTGGCGGCGTCGAGCCCCGGCAGCACCATGTTGGGTTTCAGGATCACGCCTTCGAGCGCCACTCGGCCGATTGCCAACTGCTCGAACACACTGACCAGCAGAACTTCTGTTGTGACCGCGCATTCGGCGAGCGTGTGGCTGCCGGTCATCAGCAGCTCCGGCTCGACGATTGGCACCAGCCCGGCTTCCTGGGCGAGCGCCGCATAGCGTGCCAGCGCGTGGGCGTTGGCCTCGATGCAGCTACGGCTCGGAAGCTTGCGGTCGATGGTGATCACAGCTCGCCATTTGGCGAAGCGAGCGCCGAGCGCGGCGTAGTCGGCGAACCGGCCGCGCAGGCCATCGAGCCCCTCGGTAATCTTTTCACCGGCAAAACCCGCCATGTCCTTGGCGCCCAGATCGACCTTGATGCCGGCCTCATCGAGGGCCCTGACAAACGGTTGGCCGTCGAGCGTCGTCTGCCGGATGGTCTCGTCTGCGAGGATCGCCCCGCTGATGCAGCGGCCAAGGTTTGGCGTGGTGACGATCGGGTCGCGCCAGGCTCGCCGCAGCACCTCGGTCTCGGCCGGACGCGTCGGGCCTGTTCATCGATGTCGGCGGTCGCTGTTGCGCTCGGCCTTAGCAAAGCGGACTTACCACCGGTTGCTCAACCCCTATCGAGAATGGGTGAATCCCGTCCCTCGCGCGAACAGTGTCGCTCTTGCTACGATAACGAGAACTTCAAATTCGGGCCTGGAAGGAACACTCATGCCTCGGAGATCCAAGCGCGTGATGAATACTTGGGCATTGATCGCAGACGGAACGTGGGCTCGGATCGTCATAAATGATGGGCGGGCGCACGCCTGGGCGGCGATCGATGGGATGGTCTTCGGCAGCGCCGGCGAGTTTGATGCGACCAAAGATATCGGCGCGGACGACCAAATCCACAGTGTGGAAATGCCGGAACTGGAACGAGATGCCAGCGAGACGCCAGTCGTGCCCCTCCGGACGGTCAAGACGCTGTTTGCGCAGCAATTATCTGATGTTCTGGCAGGCGGTCTGGAAGCGGGCGCTTACGAGCGGCTGATCATTGCCGCCCCGCCCAAAATGCTGCGCGACCTCAAGTTGTGTCTGTCGGCCAAAGTCATGAGCCGGATTGCCGGCGAGTCCAACGACGACCTGACGAAGGTTCCGGTCGGCGATCTGGGTGCCCACCTGGAGCCGATGCAGCTCGTTTGACTTGGGGCGAATTGCAGCCTTTGCCAACCTATCAGTCTCGTTCGGGACCGACGGGCGCCGTGCCAGCTGTTCGGACCACTCGGACACTCACCCCAGACGACGCCCGGTGGCGTCCAACGGCCAATCCGGCCGCGCCTTGTCGACGCGGCCGGAACAACCAAACAGGTCCGACGGACACAGACGAACTCAGTTGAAGACCATGCCGCCGTCGATGATGAGTGCCTGACCAGTCATGTAGTCGGAATCCGGACCGGCAAGGTAGGAGACGCAGGCGGCCACGTCTTCCGGCTCGGAGATCCGGCCGAGAGCCACGGTTTTCGCCCACTGTTCCAGCCCCCATTCCACAGACTTGCCGTTCTGCTTTGCCACGACCTGGGCAATGCCCTCCATCATCGGGGTCCGCACGATGCCCGGACAATAGGCATTGACGGTGATGCCGAGCGCAGCCAGGTCCTTCGCCGCGGTCTGGGTGATGCCACGGATGGCGAACTTGGTCGCACCGTACACCGCCAGATCCGGGTTCCCGACCTGACCGGCCTGCGAGGAGGCGTTGATGATCTTGCCGATGACATCGCCGCGCTTTGCCGGCTTGCGGGTCTTGAAGTGCTTCACCGCCGCCTGAATGCCCCAGTACGTGCCGCCGACGTTGACATCGAACACCGCACGGTAAATTTCCGGGGTGATTTCCTCGATCGGGGTTATCGGCCCGAGGCCGGCGTTATTGATCATCACATCCAGCCGCCCGAAGTGGGCGACCACCTCTGCCACCGCCGCAAAGACCTGATCGCGTTCAACGACGTTCACTTTGACGGCAAGCGCTTCTCCGCCGCCATCGGCGATGTGTTTGGCGCTGTCCTTGGCCGTGTTCGCATTGAAATCCAGGCAACCGATTGCGAATCCGTCTTTGGCGAGCCGGATTGCGATGGCCCGGCCGATGCCCTGCCCTGCACCCGTGACGACGGCAACCTTGCGTTGACTATTCATAGCGTCTTCCTTTGCGTTAGCTGCCACGGAGCTGCCCGTCTTGAGCGCTTGTTCAGGAGGGGCAGCTCCATGCCATAGATTCATATGGGCGGGACGGTTCAGCCGCGCTCGTTCGGCGACAACTGCACGGCGCGCAGGTCAATCAACTGCGCATCCAACGGAGACGGTCCGAAGTCGTCGCGGCAGGAGCCCGGTTCGAAGCGGCGCATTTGGCGGCGCAGGTCGTAGAGCTGGTCGAGCAGCAGAAGCACGATCGGCAGCGCCTCCTCGCCGATTCCCAAGTCGTCGCGCAGCTCCTGGATCAGCCGCACGCGGGCGACATCGATTTCCTGAAACAGATAGGTGTCCTGGTCCCGATCCGGCCGGATCCAGTCGTTTTCGATCCAGCGATCGAGATCCGGTCGATTGAGACCGGCGGTCGCATCGACCAGGAGATCTATGGTGATCATAGGGTGGCCTCCATCGATTGGCGCGGGTTGGCCGGATGGTCCGGCGCCCAATTCCGCAGGAAGGCTTCCAGCGCCGCGTCCGTCGGGCCAACCACGAGGGTTAGCGTGGCGATGAGATCGCCCGCCGGCCGACCGCCGTGCGTCGGCACGCCGCGACCGCGCAGCCTGAGCTTCGTGCCGGTGTCCGAATGGGGCGGAACCTTCATGCGCACCGGGCCCGCCGGGGTCGGCACGTCCACATGGCCGCCCAGCACTGCTTCGGCAAAACTCACCGGCAGGTCGAGGCGAATATCCGGCCCGTCGCGATGGAAGACGGCATGAGGCGCAACATGGACTTCGATCAGCGCATCGCCGGGGGCGCCGCCGTTCAGGCCCTTGCCGCCTTTGCCACGCAGCCGCAGCACCTGACCATCGTCAGTTCCTGCCGGGATCTTGACGTCGAAGTCGGCGCCGCCCGGCAGGCTCAAGCGTCGCGTCGTTCCATTGACCGCGTTGAGAAAGTCGACGGTGACGGAGAACAGGTGATCTTGCCCGCCCATGCGCCTGCCGCTGTCGGGCTCGTGGAACATCGAGCCGAACATGTCGTCGAACGTCCCGCTGCCCCAGTTGCCCGCATCGGACCCGGACCGGCTGTAGCGCCGCCCCGTTTCAGAGTCGGCGAAATCGCGGTAGTTCGGCTGCGGCCGACGTTCCTGGCCCGATGCATCGATCTCGCCGCGATCGAACTTGCCGCGGGTCTCGGCATCCGACAATAGCGTGTTGGCCGCCGAAATGGCCTTGAACCGCGCCTCGGCCGCCGCATTGCCCGGGTTGAGGTCGGGATGGTGCAGTTTGGCCAATTTGAGATAGGCGCGGTGGATGACGTCTTCGCTGGCGTCGCGGGCCACACCGAGCGTCTTGTAGGGGTCATCCACGGGGCGATTTCCCTCTGGCTCCGGTGCGCCGCCGACCGACGCTCATGCCGGGTGCTCCGTCGCAACGCGCCTGACGGTGGCGCAGCCTTTGAATACGCCCACCGCAGGCCATCGCGGCAGCTTCGGAAACTACGCGGGCATTCGCCCTGCCCGACCTTCCCATCCCGGCCCGCCCATCCCGACCCGAGGGACACGCCCGAGCAAAAGGAACCGGTTTCCTGCAATCGGGCATGAGCGGAATCCGAGGCTGCCGTTGCCGGCCGGGCCGATCGCAAAGTTCATCGCCGTCGGCAAACCATTCGGCAGGTGATGCGGGTACTGCCGCTGCGATTGACCTTTGATGGCGTCTCGTCCGACCAAGCCGCTGGCGTCACGCACTGTTCTCTCTGCCGCGATCGCTGGCAATGTGGCCGTCGCCGCCACGAAATTCGCCGCCGCCGGCTGGACCGGCAGTTCGGCGATGCTGAGCGAGGCGGTCCATTCGGTCGTCGACACCGGCAATTCGGTCCTCATTCTGTACGGCATGCATCGGGCCAGCCAGCCGCCCGACCACCATCATCCCTTCGGCTATTGGCGGGAGATCTATTTCCGGAGCTTCGTCGTCGCCCTCAGCCTGGAATTCGACGACGACCTCAAGACGCCGGCGCTCGAGGCGAAAGTGATGGAGCTGGAGCGCCGGCTGCGGCTTTCCCATCCCGACGTCGTCGCGGTGTTCGCCGCCCGCAGAGTGCGGAAACCTATGCCAATATGATCGCGAGCCGCTACGGTGCGCGGACCGGATAGGTTTGCCATAGTCGGGGGCGAAGAGCGCCTCGGCCGACAGTCGCGCCGACGGTCTCCTGGTGTATCTATGAGTTCATGACCGGTAGAGGGACCTGTCGATGATTGCTGCGATCCTGATCTTTGCCGTGACCTATCTGGTGATGGCGGTCGGCAAACTGCCGGGCTGGCGGCTCGACCGCGCCGGCGCGGCGCTGCTCGGCGCCAGCCTGATGGTCGGCTGCAGGGTACTCAGCCTCGACGAGGCCTATCGGGCGATCGACATGGAGACGATCACCCTCCTCCTCGGCATGATGATCGTCGTCGCCAATCTGCGCCTCTCCGGCTTCTTCCGGCTGGTCAACGGCTTCGTCGTCGCCCGTGCGCGCTTTCCCGTCGTGCTGCTTGTCGCCGTCGTGCTGGTCACCGGCACGCTCTCGGCCTTCCTGGTCAACGACACCATTTGCCTGGTCATGACGCCGCTGGTGATCGACGTCGTCGAGCGACTGGAGCGCAACCCGGTGCCCTATCTCCTCGCTGTCGCCCTGGCGTCGAATGCTGGCAGCGTGGCGACTGTCACCGGCAATCCGCAAAACATGATCATCGGCTCGTTGTCGCACATTCCCTACGGCACATTCGTCGGGACGCTGGCGCCGGTCGCCGCCTTCGGCCTCATCCTGACGATCGTCCTTGTCGCGCTCGTCTATCCCAAAGAGTTCCTGACACGCCAGCGCCTGGTGGCGGCCACGGCCCAGCCGAGCCGGCACAATACCTGGCTGTTGTGGCGCTCGGTGCTGACCATTGTGGCGATGATCGTGCTGTTCTTCGTCGGTCTGCCAATTGCCGCGGTGGCGATATTGGGCGGCGCGCTGTTGCTGGTCACCCGTCGGGTCAAGCCGGAGAAGGTCTATTTCGACATCGACTGGCCGCTGTTGGTGATGTTCATCGGTCTATTCATCGTCGTCGCCGGCCTGGAAAAGACCGTACTGACGCCTGAGGCGGTCGCCGCCGTCGGCAGGCTCGATCTTTCGAGCGTGCCGATCCTGTCCGGCGTGACGGCCGTTCTCTCCAATATCGTCAGCAACGTTCCGGCGGTCCTGGTGCTGAAACCCTTCGTCACCCACCTTGCCGATCCAACGCGTGGTTGGCTTGTCGTCGCCATGGCGTCGACGCTTGCCGGCAATTTCACCCTGATCGGTTCGGTCGCCAATCTGATTGTTGCCCAGCGGGCACGCCAGCACGGGATCACGATCGGCTTCTGGGCGTATTTCACGGTCGGCGCACCGCTCACCCTCCTGTCGATCGCCTTTGGCGTGTTCTGGCTGGCCAGTCTCGCTGCCCGGTGAGCCAACAGCTCGGAGCGATTATGGCGGCATCCACGATGGCGCGCCGGTTTGCACGGCGTCATCGGCGTGTCCAATGACATTACTCTGAAGCCAAGGGGCAACGTTGCCAACCTCAGCGACGACATCATGACCGCCATGGGCCGTTCCTGGTTGTTCGACAAGGAAACGGTGCATGTCCGCGCCGAGGGCGGCAAGGTGATCCTGACCGGAACGGTTCCCAACTGGCATGACCGGATGCTGGCCACGACCACCGCCTGGTCAGCCGCCGGCACGACCGACGTCGAAAACGATCTCGCGATCGCCTGAACCTGCGTCGGTTGATAGAGATGACGGATACGGCCCGGCAACACGTCGGGCCGCAGTCGTCGCCGGTCGGGTACACCGAACCGACGGCTATACCCCGGCAGGCGAGCCTCTCGGATGGCACCTCTGAGTAGTATCCGATGCTGCCGGAGAACCGTCGTCTTCCCGTAGTGTGCCGGTTGCACCCGTCTCGGCGGATCTCCTGCCGCTCAAGTGAATGCTGCCGGATTTCGCGTCGCGTCTTCGTGCGCATGCACAACGAGCGACAGGTTTTTCGCGCGATGATGAAGGCTCTGGTCTACCAAGGTCCCTGCAAGAGGGCCGTCGAGCTGCGCCCAAAGCCTCAGATCCTCGCGTCAACCGACGTCATCGTCCGGATCACCAAAACAACGGTTTGCGATACCGATCTCCATATCTTCCGAGGCGACGTGCCGCCCTGTGCGCCGGGCCGCATTCTCGGCCGCGAGGGCATCGGCATCATCGCGACCGTCGGCTCGGACGTGCAAATGTACAATCCGGGCGACCGGGTGCTGATCTCCTGCATCACCGCTTGCGGCAAATGCGAGTATTGCCGCAAGGGCATGTTCTCCCAGTGCAGCAACGGCGGCTGGATCCTTGGCAATGAGATCGACGGCTGCCAGGCCGAATATGTCCGCATTCCCTATGCCGATACGAGCCTCTATCCGATCCCCGACGGCTTCGACGAGGACGCCCTGGTGATGCTCTCGGACTTCCTGCCGTCCGGCTTCGAATACGGTGCGCTCAATGGCAGGGTCGGACCAGGCAGCACGGTGGCCATCGTCGGCTCCGGCCCGGTCGGCTTGGCGGCTCTGTTGATCGCGCAATTCTATTCCCCCGCCGTGACCATCATGATCGATCTCGACGACAACCGGCTCGCCGTCGCCAAACGCTTTGGTGCCACCCATTGCGTCAACAGCCGCGACGGCAAGGCCATCGCAAACGTGATGGCGCTGACGTCGAACCGCGGCGTCGACACCGCAATTGAGGCCGTCGGCGTCCCGACCACCTTCGAACTGTGCGAGGGCCTGATCGTGCCCGGCGGCACCATCGCCAACATTGGCGTACACGGCGCCAAGGTGGCGCTGCATCTGGAACGCCTGTGGGACCGCAACATCGCCAATGCCACTCGACTGGTCGACACAGTCTCGACGCCAATGCTGCTGAACTTGCTGAAGTCGCACGAGATCGACCCCAAACTGCTGATCACGCATACCTTTCCTCTCGATCACATCCTCGACGCCTACGAAACCTTCGCACATGGCACCAACGGGACTGCGCTGAGATCCGCCGAGGCCTGACGGTCGCCTCCGTTCCGATGGCCCCGGATCGCACGGCCCATGAGGACTACGCCGATGACCTATCGGAGCATCAATCCTTTCGACGCGAGGCGGGGGAAGACCCTGGCTGCAATCGCTGACGCCGAGTTCGAGGGGCGCGCCGCCGCCGCCGTCAACAAGACGCTGGTGCCCACGGTCTCAATGGCCACTCCGGTCTGTCCCGGGCCTTGGCGGAGGCCAAGTGTTGTTTAGGTCAGTTTGCGGCGGAAGACTCAAAACATATCGTCTTCCGACGCTCGGGGTCCGACCGGTTAGCCCCCGCTCCGGTCGGACCCTTCGATCCTTTTCTCGGGCAACCTGCTTTGCCGTAAGCACCGTCTCAACCCGCCCGGACAGGTTCCGCAAGCTCTGAGTACAATCCGGCCCTATCGCCCTGCCCGAACAAGCCGACAGATCCTGCTGGACGGACGGATCCGAACAGCCGGCCAGCGGACCGAGTCGGCCGGCGATTCCTGTGCATCCGGACAAGATCGAATTGGGGTGGGGCAATGATCGTATTCGGCCTCTTGGCGCGGCGCCGCTGCTACCGCGCGGCCAAGAAATCCACCCTCCGTCCGTCTGACAGGCAGGATCGCAGCCTGTTGACCCGGGCCGGCCTCGGCATCTGCGGTGTGTTCGGTCTCGCACTCTTGGCGGCTTGTGCCGGCATGCCACGCACTCCCTTCACCGAAGCGGACCAGATTGCGGCGGTTCCGATCAGGCCTGGCAGTCTGCGTTTCTGGGCGGATTCGAAGATCAGCGCCTTCCAGAACGAAGGTCGTCTGGCCGTCGCACAGGAAGGCCAGCCGTTCACCTACCTGGCGCTCTCCGGCGGCGGCGGCGGCGGTGCCTTCGGTGCTGGCATTCTCAATGGCTGGACCGAGTCGGGCAAGCGCCCGGAGTTCACGGTGGTCTCCGGTGTCTCGGTCGGCGCCTTGATTGCGCCGTTCGCATTCCTCGGCTCGGCCTACGATGGCCGGCTGAAGGAAATCTACACCAATGGGGACGCCGAGCGCCTGATCAGCCGTCCTGATCCCATCGGCGCCATTTTCGGTTCGGGCCTGTTCGGCCACGGCGAGCTCAGGCGTCTGATATCGCGATATATCGATGAGGAGATGCTCGAGGCCATCGCGCGCGAAGATCGCAAAGGACGGCGTCTCCTGGTCGTTACCACCAACCTCGACGCCCAGCGCGCCATGATCTGGGACCTCGGCGCCATCGCGGTGATCGGCGGGCCCAAGGCGTTCAAGCTGTTCGGTGACGTGCTCGCGGCCTCGGCCAGCGTCCCGGTGATCTTTGCGCCGCAACTGATCGATACCGAGGTATTCGGGCGACGGTTCCAGGAAATGCATGTCGACGGCTCGATCAGCGTGCCGGTCTTCACCCTGCCGGACTCCTATCTGCATGGCGGCAAGACGATGACATCTCGCCGCGCCCGGCCCGACATCTACATTATCGAGAACGGACGCATCGAGGCGGGCTTCAGCGTCGTCCCCAACCAATCCGAAGCGATCGCCGCACAATCGTTCAGCACGATGAACAGGGTCGGCGTCCAGGCGGTTGTCGCCCAGACCTACAAGACCGCCAAGAAAGACGGGATCGGGTTCCACCTCGCGTACGTGGGCAGGGACTTTCCCGAGATCGGTGGCACGGGGTTCGAGAC
This sequence comes from Ancalomicrobiaceae bacterium, assembly GCA_031291575.1. Classification (GTDB taxonomy): domain Bacteria; phylum Pseudomonadota; class Alphaproteobacteria; order Rhizobiales; family Ancalomicrobiaceae; genus CAIYYN01. The sequence continues at coordinate 521 of JARLIT010000026.1, read as the reverse complement.
GGACACCATGCGCCGGCTCTACAGTTACGGTTATGCCAAGGCGCGTGACGGCGCCTTCTGGTCGACCGAACCGCCGCAGATCGCCGTAGCGAAGCAGACGGCGAGTATATCGACGCCCTAGGTGCCGGCACGACTTGCGAAAGGCCGCCCGGACATGCCGGTTGAGGCGACTGTCAGGGACGCCCGGCGTGGCTGGCGGTCTCGCCGGCGGCGAGTTCGATGACTTCCGCCGTGATCTCCTCCTGTCGCACGAGCCGTTGCCGCGCCTGCAACGATGCCATCTGTCGCTCGACCTGCCCGTGCGCCGCCGCCATCGCCTGCATGCGCGCCTCGTTCTCGGCGGCAAACGCGTGCAAAGCGGCACGGCACAGCTGCGCGTGCAGATAGTCCGCCGTCAGCGACCTGAGCAGCATCTTGGGCGGCAGATTGAGGAGCGGCGGCTCGGCCGCCTTGGGCTGCGGAAACAGGGTGAGGTCGACCGGGAACAACGGGCGGCGCTGCACGTCGATGCCCTTGCCCGG
>JARLIT010000194.1 GCA_031291575.1 Ancalomicrobiaceae bacterium | reverse complement strand
GTGTCGGCCGGATCGATCTTCGGGTCGAGCCAGGTGGTCAGACCGAGCGCGCCGAAGGATCCGAGCCGCATCGGCTTCACCTTGTTCGCCGGGATCACCAGTTCGACGTCCCATTCCGTCACGTCGCCGACGTAGAAGAACACCAGGTCGGTAAGCGGTTCGGCCAGATCGCCGCCGGGCAGCACGCGGGCGTATTCGTCGAGATCGGCGACGCGGATCGACACGGTGATCTTGTCGGACACGCTGTAGACGCTCGATCCGACCATCAGGTCGGTGCCGAGGGAGAAGTTGGCGAGCCCGAGGCGGCTCTGGTCCTCGGCGGCGACCGGCAGGCGCGAGCCGACAAACTCCTCGACCTCGGCGCGCAAGCCGATGGCGCCGAAGATCAGCGTCTCCAGCCGGACCGCCGATTTCGCCGCCGGCGCCATCAGTCCGGCGAAGGCGAGCTTCTGCAGGTCGGGAATGCTGTCGAGATCGAGGTAGGTCTGCGTGCCAAGGCCGATCGTCGAGCCGATGTAGGCGCCGAAGCGGTCTTCCCGCGGCCGCTCATGCTGGGCGATGGGTCGCGAATCCGCCCAGGCGCGATAGAACAACTGCAGGAACCGGTTGTTGAAGATGTCGAGGAAGCGCGGGAAGGCGTCGTCGCGCGCCAGGAACCACTCGTAGGCTTCCGAAGTGGTCGATAGCGGCAGCGCGCCCTGGGGGCCGAGCAGCCCCAGGAACTTCACCATGATGTGGAAGTGGCCGGCCTCGTCGAGCGTCGCCTCTTCGAGGGTGGAGGCCGGGAACTGCATGAACGGGTTCTGTCCGAGCCGGACGATCTCGTCGCGGATCGTCAGGTTCTGGCTGATCTTCGGCTTGTCTTTGAGCGCGCGTTCGAGGCGGCGCAGCGCGGCGTAGAAATCGAACACCCACGGCTCGCGCTGGATGTCGTCGGCCCAGGTCATAGCGGTCTCCGATGCCCGAGCCGCACTGGCCAGCGCATGATCTCGCCGCGCTCGACCGAGCGGATGACCGTCTGGGTGAAATTGTTCAACGCGACGTATTCGGCGAACAGTCGGTCGAGAACCGCGCCCAAGAGAAAGGCGCCGGAGCCTTCGAAGGCCTTTTCGTCGACGAGCACGGTGATTTCGAGGCCGCGGGCCGCTCCCATGCCGGTCGACCGGCGTACACGGCGAACAACGGGTTTCGAATCGAGGGTGCGGAGCCCATCGATGCGCCGTTCGATCGCCGCATCGCGCAGGTCGGCGAACAGCGACAGCATCTCGCGCAACGACTGGGCATTGCGGCCGGCACCGCGCGAAATCAGCCCCAAGTGATTGAGCGCCAGCATGTTGATCAGGCGCCAGGTGACCGAACCGGTCGAAGCGGTCTCGCCGCGGGTGCGCAGATGCGTCGCGATCGGTTCGCGCGGCCGCGTCGGCCCTGCGATGCAGCGGAAATCCAGCTTGGCATCGTCGAGGAGGCGGAAATCGGCGCCCGCTTCGCCGACCGGCAGGGCGTCGGTCAGGTGCCGGTTGGAGCACAGCGCCTTGACGCTCAATTCGGCGACCTGCGTCTCGTCGCCGATGCCGGCCGGCTCGATCAGGCTCATGAACATCTCGGTGCCGGTATAGTCGGAGGCCGCGCCGAAGCGACGTTCCATCGAGGTGCGGCGGCGCGGCAGCCGGCGGATCGTATAGAAGTACTTGGCTGCGGCCTCGTTCGGATTGCGCGGGGCGGAATAGAGCGGCAGTACCGGCACCTTCTCGGAGCGGCCGGGGAAATGGGCGAAGACATCGAGGACGCGGTGCGGCTCGAAGTCGAGCGGGCGGCTGCGGTCGGCGACGACGTGGTACTCGTATTGGTGCGATTTCACCGGGATGCGGTCGGCAGTCTTCTCGAACAGGTTGATCGCCGGCGTGGCGTAGAGCGCCACGTGCTCGGCGGTGACGATCGCCTGCAGGCGCGGGTTCGATTCGGTGAAGCCGACGACGATCTCGAAGGTCTTGGCCTTGATCCGTGGCAGCACCTTGGCAAGGCCAGAGATGCGGAACCCCAGGTATTTCCGCGCGAAGTGGAAATAGTCCTTCAGCAGTGCGAAACCGTGGAAGATGCGGGCGTCAGTCGGCACCAGCGTTTCGGCCTCCTCGAAGCCGATCTGGGTGATCGCCTCGACCGGCATCTCGAAGAAGACGGGATCGCCGAAGGAATCGAGGTAGCGCACGTAGATCTTGGCGCGGTGGGCGAAGATCTGTTCGTAGAGCGCGATGGCATCGCTTTCCTGGCCGATCAGGAAGAAGGTCAGTTCGTCGGCGCGGACGTTTGCGGCGTAGTGTTCGGGCTTGGCGTCGGCATCGGCCACTTCGGCGTCCGGCCTCGTGGCCATGCGCGTCGTCATGGTGATGCGGAAGCCGGCGCGCACCCGTTCGTCGGCGGAAATTCCGAGAGCCTGCAACTGACCGGTTGCACCATGGTACTCGGCCGAGCGGATCTCGAACGGCCACAGCGTGATGTCGCCGGTCAGGCGATAGCGACAGGCGATGCGCCGGTCGCGCTCGACGTAGGTGGCGTCGAGGTAGGAGCCGCGCGGGATCTTGCGGCCTTCCTTCAGCGCCGGTTCGCCAAAGGGGGCGAGCGCCTGCACGATCAGCGCCGACGGCGTTGGGGAGAGGAAGTTCGGGATCAGCTGTTCCAAGAGGTTGGAGGTGAATTCCGGGAACTCGTGCCTGAGCTTCAGCTGCACCCGGGCGGCGAGGAAGGCGGCACCCTCCAACACGCCCTGGATCATCGGATCGATGCGGTCGTCGACGAGGCCGCCGAGCCGGTCGGCGATGCCCGGGTATTCCTCGGCAAATTCCTTGGCCTGCTCGCGCAGGAGCTTCAATTCGGCGTCATAGAGGTCGAGGAATTCACGATCCATGGTGCAACGACACCCCAAATGTTCCGAAGGCCGGCATCATAACGCCTGAGAGCCGGGGAATTTCACGCTTCAGATGCGATTGATCACGAATTTGGAATTCTCCACATCGACATCGGCGACGAATTCGACCGGCAGGTTCTCCGGCTCCATGGAGATTTCCGCCGAGACGAGGAAGCGTACCTTCAGCTCGGTCTTGTCGATGCCCATGTCGCGGCGAACGTCGATCGAGCGGGCGATGATCCTCGGCTCGAAGCGCTTCAACGCAACCTCCAGTTCGCTGACCACCTCGTCGACGGAGGCCTCGTCGATCGTGCGATGCACGATGTCGGGGATGCCGTAGTTGATGATCGAGCGCGGCACCTCGTCGTACCCCTCCAGATCCTGGGTGGAGGCGAGGTTGATGGTGTTGAGGAGCTGGGTCAGGTCGATCTGGATCTGCTCCTGCATCTCGCGTTCTGAGACCAGGGCGCGCGCGGAAGCGCGCCGGCCGGAAATCAGGCGGTCGCCCGATTCGTCGCGCAGCGACATGGACTTCTTGGAATCCTTCTTGGCAGCTGCGGCGCGGAAAGCGCTGATCAGCGAGCCGCGCGTGCGTATCGTTCGGGCAATCTTGGCCATGGTTTTTCCCGTGGGTCTCTGTCCCGTATGCGGCCAATGGCCGCGGCCGGCACCAAACACGGAACGATCCGGCGTTCGGGCGAACGCCGGATCGACAAGTCTTCGCCATCGGCCGCCCGCGGACGGCCTGGCGGCGGATCAGACTTCCATATGCTGCGCCACGTCCCAGCCGAGCGAGGAATTGGTGCCGGCGGTGCCCTGGGCGGTCTGGGCGGTGTAGGTCGCCTTGAACTTCTTGAAGTTGAAGGTGATCGATTCGGTGAAGGCGCCGCCTTCGCCCGATCCGCCGAACGACATGCCCGAGACGAACACCGTCTCGAATTCGACCTTGTAGTAGGTGAGCGGATCGGACTGGCCGCTGGCCTTGCGCAGCTCGAAGGTTGCCTTCGGGAAGTGGTCGCCGCGCATCAGACGCTGGGCGAGATAGGTCGACGAGGTGTCCACGGTCTTGGTGAAGTGGAAGTCCTGCACGTCACCCTTGCCGGTACCCGAACCACCGCCGCGCTGACCGCTGCCCGCGTTGGCCATGCCCCAGTTCCAGCTGAGGACATCGATCCAGTCCTTGTGCTTGGAGTCCTGAGATTCGCCGTTGAGATCGCCGATTTTAATAAATGCGTCATTTTGAGCCATTTCACCCTCCAAAGTCAGCAATGAGCTTGCACTGGTTGAGCTGAAGCAAGTTCGCCGCTCGATTGAAAATTCCGGCTGAAAAGCAGCGAATGATTGCTATTCCGACGAGCGCTAGACTGATTTCGTCTCTCGCTCTATGTCTAACACCTTATCCGCCCCAGGCTGTACGAACTCTGAACAATGTGCGCAGAGTCGGTTCAGATCGTGGCTCTCGCCAAGAATTCGACCAACTTCCGCCACGAGCGCCAGCCTGACGATCACCTTCCGGCCGGCTGCCGCTGCTGTTCCGAGTGCCGGCGGTTCCCGGTTGCCGCCGTATCGAGTCGTTGCCGCGACACGATGCCGCGGCGCCCTGCAACGGCCGGACGGAGCATTTCGCTCCGGCGCCCATCCCGGGTGTTCCGGACGGGCGCCGAACCGTCGTCGTCAGCTCTTGGCGCCCGGCAGCCGCGAGACGAGGCTCATGCCGATGTCCACGCCCTCCAACTGGAAGTGTGGCCTGAGGTAGAACCTCGCGCTATAGTAGCCGGGATTTTCTTCGTTTTCCACTACCTTGACTTCGGCTGCGGCGAGCGGTTGCCGGGCCTTCTGCACCTCGCTCGACATCGCCGGATTCTGGTCGACGTAGAGGTTGATCCAACTCTGCAGCCACTTCTCCAGTTCAGCGCGTTCCTTCATCGAACCGATCTTGTCGCGCACCATGCACTTCAGGTAATGCGCGAAGCGCGACACCGCGAACATGTAGGGCAGGCGGGCCGACAGTTCGTCGGCGGCAGTCGCCTCCTTGGTGTCGAACTTCTTCGGCCGGTACACTGCCTGGGCGCCGATGAAGGCGGCCTTGTCGGTGTTCTTGCGGTGGATGAGCGGAATGAGGCCGGTCTTGGCCAGTTCGGCCTCGCGCCGGTCGGAGATGGCGATCTCCGTCGGGCACTTCTGGTCGACGCCGCCGTCGTCGGTGGGGAAGGTGTGGGTCGGCAGATTGACCACCTCGCCGCCCGATTCAACACCGCGGATGCGCGTGCACCAGCCGTGTTCCTTGAATGCCCGGTTGATGTTGACCCCCATCGCGTAGGCGGCGTTCATCCAGGCGTATTTCTTGCCGGTATGGGCGTCCGTCTCCTCCTCGAAGGCGAACTCTTCGACCGGCTCCGATTTGGCGCCATACGGCACGCGGGCGAGCACGCGCGGCATGCACAGGCCGACGTAACGCGAATCGACCGAATCGCGCAGCGTCTTCCAGGCGGCATAGTCGGGCGTGTCGGTGATCTTCGACAGATCACGCGGGTTCATCAGCTCGTTCCACGAATCCATGCCAAGCAGGTTCGGATCGGCGGCAGCGAAGAACGGGGCGTGGGAGGCGGATGCCACCTTGGACAGGTCGCGCAAGAGCTGGATGTCGGTCGGCTGATGGCTGAAGTAGAAGTCACCGATCAGCGCGCCGTAGGGCTCGCCGCCAAGCTGGCCGAATTCCGACTCGTAGATCCGCTTGAACAGCGGGCTCTGGTCCCATTTGGCGCCGGGATAGACCCGCAGGTTGCGGTAGAGTTCGGTCTTCGAGGTGTTGAAGATGCGGATCTTCAGGTTGGCATCCGTCTCCGAATTGTAGACGAGGTAGTGCAGGCCGCGCCAAGCACTCTCGATCTGCTGGAATTCGGGGGCATGGATGATCTCGTTGACCTGGGCGGTCAGCTTCTGATCGATCCTGGCGATGATCGCCTCGATCGTATCGAGCACGTCCTCCTGGATGACGGTGGAATCGGAGAGCGCCTCCTTCACCAGCGTCGTCACCGCGTTCTCGACTTCGGTCGCGGCGCGATCGGTCCGGGGCTTGAAGCTGGACTTCAACAGATCGGCAAATTCGTCCGCGGTTGTCTCAAGGCCCTGCTCGGCCCCGGTTTGGCGAAGAGTGTCGCTCATTCTTTGCCCTCGCTATCCTTTTTCGCCTCTTCGATGGTGGCGCGGTCCTTCAGCGCCTCCATGAGCCCCGGATCCGCCAGAAGCTTCTTCAAGGCATCCTCGGCGGAGACCTTGCCGTCCATGTAGCGCAGCAGGTTGGCCAACTGGGTGCGCGCCTCCAACAACCTCGCCAGCGAGGGAACCTGACGGGCGACCGAGGCCGGCGAGAAGTCGTCCATCTTGGTGAAGGTCAGCTTGACCGGGAGCTTCTCGCCCTCGGCGTCGCCGAGCTTGTTGTCGACGCGGAACGCCACGGCGGGCTGGATCGCCGCCATGCGGCCCTCGAAGTTGTCCATGTCGACATCAAGAAACTTGCGGTCGGCAAATTCCGGCTTGGCCACTTCCGAGGCGTTGCCGGATAGATCGGCCATGACTCCCATCACGAACGGGATCTCGACGAGCTTGTTTGCGTCGTAGGGATCTTCATAGGTGATGTGTACGCGTGGCTTGCGATTTCTCGAGATAAATTTCTGTCCGCTATCCGATGCCATGAGGCTCTCCCCAAGGTGTGAGAGGTCAAAACCCAATGAGGCTATGCACTGAATTCGTTCTGGTTTTGGTTCGTGCGGCAATCTCCGCGATGTCTATTATGCAAACCCTACCCGTGTCGGGGCAAGGCAGAACCGGCAAGTGCTTCAACAGTCAATCCGCCGATCCGGCCAGACTTTCTCGAAATGTGTCTCTCTCAACCGGATATCATACACCGTCCCAACGTCAATAGGAATCGTCGCCGCGGATCGACTTGAGCGTCTGCTCATTGAACAAGTCTTTCAGCAGGTTCAAGAAGTCCCGCTCGCCGACTTCGCGGGCACGCGAGATGATGATCGGAATCGGGCTGGCCGGTTCAGTGGTGCGGAAATAGCTGACGACGAGATCGAGCAGCTTCATCGCGTCGCGGCGCGAATAAACGACGATCGGCGCGGCGTTTTCTTCGCCGTCCTCGCTCGAAGAACCGTCATTCGAGGCATAGTCGCCGGAGGAGCCGATGTTGTCGGCGACCTGGCCGACCGACAGGCGCACCGAGTTCTGGCCGAAGGTAATGGCGGCGCGGTTGGCGTAGTCCGGCACCAGGGCGCGCACCACTTCGAAAAATGACTTGCCCATCAACTTCTCGGCATAGCGCACCAGCATCAGCGCCGGGCTCGACGGCTCGTAGCTGGCGAAGTAGGCGGCCGCCGCCGCGAGCGCGCGGACCGCGTCCTTGCGGCTCGAAAGGGCGGCCGGAAGCGTCGAGGCCGGAGCCCCTGCCGGACCGGCTACCGCGGGCCCGTCGGCGGCCTCTGCCTGCGTTTCCTCGTCCCCGTCGACGGAGACGAGCGCCCGGGCGGGATCACGCGTCGCCACATGGCGGTCGAGCATGTTGGCGATGTCGGCCGAGACGCTCTTCAGCTTATCGAGCGTGATCTGGTTGGCGTAACCGCCCTTTTCGGCGGAAACGTCGGCAATCATCTGGCAGGACGCGGAAATGGCCAGGAGTTCGTCGCGCCGGGCGATGATGCCCTCGATGTCGGACTCAAGCAGCGCGCGTTCGAGCGTCGAGACGTCGACGGGCTGTTCGCCCTCGCGCGGCTGCTGGGCGCCGTTGGCGATCTGCCAAGCGCGGTAGGAGACGGCGCCGTAGCGGCGGTTGTCGATCAGCGGAGCCGATTGCAGCGGCAGGATGACGTGCGGCGGATCGTCGAGCGATTGCAGCGTGGCGACGCGCATCATGAAATCGCCGTCCTCGCCGCGCGGGTGGACGTCGTCCCACCATCGGTCGATCGCGGTGGCGGCGGTGGCGAGCGCCTTGGCGAAGCTCGAGGTATCGCGGTTGAGCATCGTCAGTTTGGCGTAGAGTACGAGGAGGCGCAGATCTCGCGTCATCTCGCAGAGTTCGCCGATCTGCTCGAACTCCTTGGCATAGTCGACGGAGGCGCGGTCGAAGGCGAAGAAGGATTCCGGCAACAGGCCCTCGGCCCGCGCCATGTAGTTCATGAACTGCAGATCGCCTTCGAAATCGAGGTCCGGGCCGCAGGGCTGATCCTGCTTGACCGGGGTCAGAAAGGCGCCAAGATCCACTCCCGCCATCGGCGTCCCCCAAAAGCCGCGTTCCGGCGGCCGAAATATGCGTCGCGCCGCGCGCGGCGGTGCCGCCCAAGCCTGAAATAGCCTCGTCAATACGTCCCGGCCGGGTGACCAATCGGCCCGAACCGGTGGCCGATGTCCGGCATCGACATTGCGTCGGGCCGCCGGCCGCATCGGTCGGCGGCGATATTCGCCGCTTCGGACCGGCATGACAAGGGCCGGGGTCGATTCGCGCATCGAACGGGTGTGTGCGGCAGGTGGCGCGCGTCGTCAACCATAGGGTGTTAATTCGATTGACCTCGCGCGGGTCTCGTCATTGGATGGATCCGCCGGGGCGGCTGGCAGACCGCCTTCAGCCGCCGTTCAGGCGAGTGGGGCGAGAGTGCGGCGAACGGCAGGCGGGCGGCATCGCGCCGGAGCGTTCCGCCGGCGGATGGTCTCATCCCACGCCCGCGGAAATGCGTTGGATTGCGCGGCTCCAGACGGGGGTACCCGACCGATCGCTGCCAAGCGAACGGAACATGCAGGAGAGAATGACACGGCGCTTCTATTTCGCGCGCCGAGATGGAAAAATACCGTCGTCCGGCTCCATCGGACTACCGCCGTCGCATTTTGCGGGTTCGAGGGAGCAGACGAGCCTGACGTTTAGAAAACCGCATTTTGATCGGGGTTTCGAGATGGGCAATTTTTCGCAGAAAGGCCGTCCGGCGCAACTGACGACGCCGCTCGGGGAGGACGTGCTTCTCCTGCAGCGATTCAACGCGCATGAGGCGATGAGCGAACTGTTCGAGTTCACCGTCGACGCACTCAGTGAAGTCGACGGCCTCGATTTCGAGCCTGCCCTCGGCACCAACTGCCATGTGACGTTGCGCAGCATCGACGGCAGCAGACGCCGCTTCAACGGCATCCTGGCCGAGGCGGAATGGACCGGCCTGCACGATTCGCTCTACACCTATCGGCTGGTCTTGCGGCCCTGGTTATGGATCCTGTCGCACCGTTCGAACTGCCGCTTCTTCCAGGAGAAGACTGCTCCGGCCATCATTCAGGAGGTCTTCGACAAGACGGGAATGAAGGACTACGAGCTGAAGTTGTCAGGAAGCTATCCTGAGATGGAGTTTTGCGTCCAATATCGCGAGAGCGATTTTGCTTTTGTTTCGCGGTTGATGGAAGAACACGGCATCTATTACTATTTCAAGCATGACAAATCCAAGCATATCCTTGTGCTGGCGGATTCTCCGTCGGGCCACGACCTGATCGATGCCGGCGGCGGGACGCTGCCGTTCATTCCGCTGACCGGCGCCTTCGCGCGCGACGTCGACCACATCCAGCATTGGACCAGCGAGCGCCGCTTCCGCTCCGGCCTATTCGCCGTCAACGACTACGATTTCAAGAAGCCGGGAGCCAATCTCCTGGCGGATTCGCAGTCCTCGGAGACCTACAGCCATTCGAAGGCGGAGGTGTACGACTATCCCGGCCGCTATACCGACCAGGGGCAGGGAGAGAAGTTCGCCAAGGTTCGGCTCGAAGCCGAGCAGGCGCTCGACCATCGCCGCGTCGCCTCGGGAATGGCGCCCTCGTGCTACCCAGGCGGCAAGATGAAACTGGCGCGGCATCCCAAGGAGTCCGAAAACGCCGAATACCTGATCGTCCGGGCGACGCACGCCGTCGGTACGCAGCACTATTTGTCCGGCGGCACATCCGGCGCGCGCGACGACTATAACGGCTCCTACATCGTGATCCCGTCGTCGCGGCCCTATCGGGCGCCGCTGATCACGCCGAAGCCGCTGATCCACGGCATCCAGACGGCCAAGGTGGTGGGCGATTCCGGCGAAGAGATCACCGTCGACAAGTACGGGCGCATCAAGGTGCAGTTCTTCTGGGACCGCGACAAGAAGCAGTCGTGCTGGATTCGTGTCGCTGAGATGTATTCAGGCAAGAGTTGGGGCTCGGTGTTCCATCCGCGCCACGACCAGGAAGTGGTGGTTGAGTTCCTCGAAGGCGATCCGGACCGGCCGCTTGTCGTCGGCACCGTCTACAACGGCGACAACGACGTTCCCTATGCCCTCCCTGACAAGAAGAACATCGGCGGCTGGAAGACCAATTCGACGAAGGGCGGCGGCGGGTACAACGAGTTCATCTACGACGATACCAAACGCTCCGAAGAGATCCGCATGCATGCGGAGAAGGACCACAACGTCGTGGTCAAGCACGCCGAGACCTGGAAGATCGGCGAGACGTTCGAGACGCCGAAGGGCAGTCCGTCGCGCGACACGACGATCGAGAACGGCGACGACAATCTCGAGATCAAGATGGGCGACCAGAACATCAAGATCGATCTTGGTGACCAGAACCTGACCATCGGCACCGGCAACCAGACGGTGAAAATCACGATGAACAAGACCGACGACATCGGCATGTCGCGCTCGACGACGATCGGCATGAGCGACACGCTGGAGGTCGGCATGAGCCAGGAGGTGACCGCCGGCATGTCGATCGAGATGACCGCCGGTATGTCGGTCACGATCACCGGCGGCGCCGGCATCATCGAATTGAGCCCGGCCGGCGTCGCCATTACGGCTCCAACCATCGAATTGGTCGGCATCGTCAACATTGTGGGCATGGTCAATATCGAAGGCGGGCTCACGGTTGACGGCATGGTGCCGATGTTGTTGCCGGTCTGACGCGGGGAGAGGGGGAAGCCATGGATCGCATCCGCTTTGCCAGCGTTCGCGACGTCTACGACAGTTTCCGGACGGCCGCGGATGACATCGGCTTACCGCCGACGGACGAGGCGCCGCTCGACTTCCTGAAACGTCTCATCGCCGAGAAGCAGCCGCTCGCGGCGATGTCGTTCTGTGCCTATCTGCTGCCGCGACGTGAATGCGTGTGGTGGGCGACGCAGGCGATCCGCCATTTCGAGGGCAACGACCTCGACCCGCGCGACGCGGACGGCCTCAATGCCGCCGAGGCCTGGGTGCGCGAGCCAAGCGAGGCACGGCGCAAGACAGCGCTTCGCTTCCTGAAAGATGCCCGTGGCATCCGCGCGGGGAATTTTTGCGCGCGCGCGGCGGCATGGTCCGGCGGTTCGCTCACGCTCGACGATCAGGGCGGGCCGGCCGAGCCGCATCTGACCGCGTCGTTTGCCCGTCAGGCGCTGTTGAAATCGATCATCAGCAAGCCAGCGGCGCTGCAACGCGACCTGATGGCTCAGGCGGCCAGTGCCGGCGCGCGATTTGCCGCCGGAGAGGCGCTCGCGTTCAAGGCGAATTGACACTAACATGGCGTCAGCATTTCATTCTCTCCGTACGACCTGGAACAGGGGTGGACCAGTGGTGCGGAACGCTCGGGGACAGCGCCGGATTTGTCGGAAGGCCGGGCTGGCAGAGGAGCCGTCGGGTCATTCCGCGGCTGGACTTGTCATGGGAACCCGCATCCAGATCCAGTCGGAGTTGCGGCCCGGCAGGCTCACCGCTGCGGTCGCGGCGCCCCGGCGCGGGAATTCATTACCGGCTCGCTTGAGGAGGGCGCAGTGAACAGTCAGGCGGTTGTCTTGCCGGCGGGCCACTCGGAGGTCTCGGAATAATGGCGCTCCATCTCAGGATCGAGAACGAGACGACACTTCCCGACGGCGGGCCGATCGAAATTCGCGTGACAGGACGACGCGGCATCGACATCGGGCGCGACAATCATCTCGATTGGACGCTGCCCGACCCGACCCGCTACATCTCGGGCAAGCACTGCGAAGTGCGCTACGAAAAGGGCGAATACATCCTCTACGACGTGTCGACCAACGGCACCTTCGTCAACGGCAGCGACCGGCGGATGAAAGGTCCGCACCGGCTGGAGACCGGCGACCGCATCATCATCGGCAACTATATCGTCGCGGTCGACGTCGACGGATCCGATCTCGACGGGCCGGCACTCCGCCCGGCGACGCCGGCGGGACGTCCGGGCGATCCGTGGGATGCCGGGGTCGAGGCAGCACCGCCGGTCGACCGCAAGGACGTGATGGTGCCGAAGGACCGCGGGCCGATGCCCGATCCGCTCGACTGGTACGTCGAGGCGCCGGAGATCCACCGCCAGGAGACGCCGCAACCGCTCGCCAACGATCCCTACCGGTCGCCTCGGCCCGAGCCGCGGCCGACGCTGCCGACCAGCCCGGCGGTGTGGGATTCACCTTCGATCGGGCCGATGACGCCGCCGGCAAACCGGGGGCGTGCGGTCGATCCGTTCAGCGACGAGCGGGCGCCCCATGCGCCCGTGCCACCGCCGCTGCCGCCGATCCCGCCGGTGGCGACACCGCCGGCCTATGCGCCGGGACCCGCCGGGCCGACAGCGTCCGCTCCCGGCCCATCCGGTCTTGGTGCGCCGGTCTGGCCCGATGCGCCCGCCGAGGGTCCGGTGACCCGGGCCGTGCCGAAACCGGCCAATCGTACGCCGAAGCCCGAGCCGACGCCGCGCACCGGCGGTTGGCAGGACATGGCGACGGAGCCGCCGCCGCTGGGGCCCGTGCCGACACCACCGACGCGCGAGGCGGCTGGCACGGCTGCGCCGGTGGCGCCCGCCCAAGTGGCAGAACTCCTTGCCCGCTTCGCCAAGGGCGCGGGCATTCCGCCCGAGGACATGCTGCGGCGCGACGCCGGCGATCTCATGGAAGATCTCGGCCAGATGATGCGCATCGTCGTGGACAACATGATGGCGCTCAACACCACGCGGCGGGCGACCAAGGCGCTGATGCGCTCCTCCGAGCACACCCAGCTGTCGGTGCACGACAACAATCCGATCAAGTCGCTGCCGACGGCCGACCTGGTGTTGAAGTATATGCTCGGTCCGCCGAGCCGGGCCTATCAGGACGGCGCCCGCGCACTGCACGGCTCCTTCGACGATCTCCACAAGCATCAGGAACGCGTCTTCATCGCCATGCAACAAGCCATGAAGATGCTGCACGAGGACATCGATCCGTCGGTGATCGACCACAGCGTCGAGCCCGACCGCGGCATCGGCTCGCTGGTGGTGCCGAGGAAGAGCCGGTTGTGGGATCAGTTCGTGGCGCGTTGGCAGGCGAAGACGATGCGCTCGGAAGACGGCATCGTCGGCCTTTTCATGATTTATTTCGCCGATTGTTACGATAGGCTGGGGTCGAACGATCCCTATTGACGGATGGACGAACGCGAGACTTGATCAGGGACGTTGGGGGCAGGGGAGGAACGGTCCGCGCGATCTCCGGCGGGCTGAGCGATTGCTGGCATAATGGGAATTTCAGCCGGATGGCCGTGTTTTGACGGCGATGCCGGGGCGGTTGAGGATGGTCGGGCGCTGCCCGAGGTGTCCCGTCCCGGATAGTTCCATCGAGCCAGGATTTTGGCGGGGGCAAGGGCATGTCTTGGTACAGCAAGGTTCACTGGGGCGAGGGAGTGTTCCTCAAGCCTCAGCATTTCCAGCAGGCCGACCGCTATCACGAGCGCCTCTTGGAAGCGCGGGTGCAGCGCATTTCACCCTATCCCTGGGGCTTTTCGGCGCTGGAGATCGACCGCGACGTTGCCCAGCAGGCGCGCTTCGGCTTGAGGCGCGCCACCGGCATCATGCCGGACGGCACCCCCTTCGATCTGCCCGCCAACGGGCCGCTGCCCGAACCGCTCGACATACCCGACAGCGCTGCCAAACAGATCGTCTGGCTGACGCTGCCGATCGCCTCGGTCAACACCCGCGAGGCGGCCGACTACGAGGCCGAGAGCGCGGCGCGCTATTTCCCGCGCCCCGAGACGTTCATCGATTCGACCGCCGATCTCGTCACCGAAGGCGAGATCGACGTGGCGCACCTGCGTCTCGCCTTTGAGATCCGCAAAACGCCGAAGCCCGGCTATGTCAACCTCGGAATCGCCCGCATCCTGGAAGTACGCGACGGCACCATCGTTCTCGACGAGAAATACGTGCCCCCGATTCTGGTCGCCTCGGCGCATCCCGTCGTCGACGGCTGGATCGACCGCGTGATCGGCTGGATCGACACCAAGCTCGAAGAACTGGCCCGCTACGCTGCGGACCCGACCGCCGGCGGCGGCCTGCAGAACGTCGACTATCTGATCCTGCAGATGCTCAACCGGGCGATCCCGGTCTACAAGCATTTCCGAAGGTCGACCTACATACATCCGGAAAGACTGTACGAGGAATTCATCAAGCTGGCCGGCGAGCTCGCCACCTTCGCCTCGACCGAACGGCGCGCGCGCAACTATCCGGCCTATGACCACGACGATCTCGAAAACGTGTTCGCGCCGGTCGTGCGCGACATCCAGGACTTCCTGTCGGCTCGGCTGGGCCGCGCCACCATCCGGTTGGACATCGAGGAACGCGCGGCGAACGCCTTCATCTCGGTCATTCGCGACCGGTCCTTGTTCCGCAATGCGTCGTTCGTCTTGGAAGTGGCGGCGAACCGGCCGCTGACCGAAATCCAGAGCCAGTTCCCCCGCCTGTTCAAGGTCGGGCCGAACACCAAGATGAGCGAGATCGTCAATACAAACCTGCCGGGCGTGCCGCTCGTCCATATGCCGACGCCGCCGTCGCAGCTCCGCTCGCTGACCAATCACGTCTACTTCTACTTTGACAAGACCTCGGCGCTCTGGCCTGAATTCAGCACGGCGACGTCAATCGGCATGCATTTCTCGGGCGACTGGCCGGGGCTCGAACTTGAGCTGTGGGCGATCATGGAAGCCAGGCGATGAGCGACGATCCCTTCAATCCCGACGATAACGACGGGAGAACGGTATTTCGACCCAATCCGGGCGGGCGTCGGCAGATGCCGAGCCAGCCGCCGCAGCCGCGTGGCCCAGGCCCGGCCGGCCCGACCGGTCCGGTGCCGCCGCCCTATCAGCAGCCGTACCAACAACCCTACCAGCAACCGTATCAGCCGCCGCCCGGTCCGATCGCCCGGCCGCAGGCGCCGGTGGCGCGCGACGACTGGGGGCTGGTCAACCAGCGCACGCCCTATTCCGATCCGATCCCGCAGGCCCGCGTCCCCCTGATCCGGCGCGAGGAAATGATCGTCCCGCACCAGAACCCGATCATGCGGGCGGCGGGACCGATGCTTCTGATCCTCGGGCGCCTGAGGATCGCGCTGATGC
Source organism: Ancalomicrobiaceae bacterium (assembly GCA_031291575.1). Lineage (GTDB taxonomy): Bacteria > Pseudomonadota > Alphaproteobacteria > Rhizobiales > Ancalomicrobiaceae > CAIYYN01. The sequence goes on along the minus strand of JARLIT010000194.1, from coordinate 611 downwards.
GCGCTTCGCTCGGCGAACTGATGGAGACGGTCGCCGAATCCGTCACCGCGTTCGAGGCCGAGATCAAGACGTCCGGTGTGCCCGAGCACGTCGCCAATGCCGCCAAATACATCCTGTGCGCCACCGCCGATGACATCGTGCAGAATATTCCGGCCGAGGATCATCACCTCTGGGCGCAGTATTCGATGGAAAGCCGGTTCTTCCGCTCGCGTATCGGCGGCGAGGACTTCTTCAAGGTGGTCGAACGGGCGCTCGGTGATCCGACCCACAGCGCCATGCTGTTGGAACTCCTGCATGCCTGCCTGGCGCTCGGCTTCCAGGGCGTGCAGCGGCATCTGCCGGCCGGACAGGCGTCGCTGCAGAACAAGCAGCGGCAGGTCTACGAGGTGTTGAAGAGCGTCAGTCCGCGCGCGCCCGAGGAGATCTCGCCGCGCTGGAAGGGGCTCGAACTGCGCTCCCGCCAGGGGCGTGTCCGGCTGCCGTTCTGGGTGGCGCTCGCCTTTGTGCTGGCCGGTCTGGCGGCGCTGTATTTCACCTATCTCGAGCTGCTGTCCGGCCGCGCCGAGGCAGTCGCAGCGGATCTCTCCGCTTTGCACAAGCCGATCCAGCTG
>JARLIT010000193.1 GCA_031291575.1 Ancalomicrobiaceae bacterium | reverse complement strand
GTATGCCCAACCAGCCGTCGCATAGACAAGCCACGGTTCGGTGACGGCGAACCCGGCGCGGACCCGCACCGTGCCGAGATACTGGAGCGACGTCCCGACTGAGGCGCTGACGCTCTCGCTCAACCCGCCGCTGCTGAGGTCAAGGCCTGCACCGAGCTTGCCGGGGACATTGGCCCAACTGAGGTCGGCCTCGAGACCGAGGACGGTTCGATTGGCGAATTCATAGTCATAGCCGGCCTGCAGGCCGAACAGGGTGCCGGCGCCGTGGAGCTTCGCCTCGGCCGCGAGCGGAGTGCTGCTGACGAGGTAGTCGATTGGATAGCGGTCTTGCGCGGCGACGTAGCCGGCATTGGCGCCGACATGGAAGCCCGTCCAGGAAAATTGCGTCGGCGCGACATAAGACGCCTGGTCCAACGTCGTTGCCGGCGCGGTTGCTTCGAAGCGGTAATCGAAGCCGGCGCGGACGAAGTCGTAGACGGGATGGATCTTCAGGCCTGCGGCAATTGGCGGTACGTCATAGCCCAGAAGATCACCCGTCCCGAGATCGGCATGCAGGTATTCGGTGCGAAACGACAGATTGGGCGTGATCGCGTAGGCTGTGCCGATGCCGGCCGCCCAACCGGTCAGGTAGTTCGCTTTGCCGACCCCGACCGAGGTGCCGGGGCCGCCGCTGACGGCATAATCGGCGGAATAGCCGGAATTGACGGCACCGAAGGCAAGGCCAGCGGTCGCGTAGACGAGCCATGGATCGGTCACGACATAGCCGAGGCGGCCACGAAGCGTGCCAAAATAGTCAAGAGTCGAGCCGATTGACTCGCTTTCCGACGCGCCGTTCGCTGTGGCATCGAACGACAGACGGTCTTTGACGGAACTGCGGCTGAAGTCGACTTCGACGCCGAGCAGCACGCGGTTCGGCAACACGAAATTGTAGCCGATCTGCGCGCCCAGCAGGCCGCCGGAGGCATCCATGTGCACGTCGCCGCCCAAGTCGGCCAGCGTACCGCCGGTGTCGTACGATCCGAAAATCGGATACTTCTCTCGCCCACCACCAACACCGGCATGCAGGCCAATATAAAGACCGGACCACAGCGACCTGACAGTCGGGTCGGCTGCCGCGGGCAGTACCGTTGCTTTCGTGGCAGCCTCTTCCGCGCCCACCGGGCAAGAGCAAAACACGGCCGTAGCAATCAATGCATTGAAAATGCCGGCTCTCATCAAACGCTCCACGGCCACTATCAAATAAAACCGCTCAATAGACTCTAGAAGTCACCCTCGAAGTGTGTCCAGCCGACCGGTATACAATCGTTGCGGAGTACGTGAAGTTACGCATAACGTTGCAGAATTGCAACGAATGGGCGAGAGACCCGAGCTGCATGTGTCGCCTCGCTGGTACGAGCCGCTGCCGAGTTGAGCTTTGCAAACAAGATGATAGGCGGAGCCGGCGGGTCAGTCAGGCACGACAGGCCGGGTCGATCGGCTTCTGGTCCCGACCGGTCCGGAACGTCAACACAGTCAGGGCGCATGCTGCATCTTCCAACAACTTGCCGGAACTTCGTGTTTGCGCCAGGGTCTTCAGCCTCGGAAAACTCGGGTCGCTACGGCGCCCTTGCACGACGGCGAGCGAGACCGCAAGGGCGGCAACGTTCCCGGCATAACGAACTGATATTGTTGGGGCGGAAGGGTGTGTTCAACCGTGCCTATTGCCGGTCGAAACAGTTGCACCCGAATGCACAACGTGTCAGATTCGCATACATGGTACTGATGTCCTGTGTCGGTCGCGATACCTGCCGTGGGGCCTCGCTCTTCATGGAACGTCGACGATTCAGCCAAGTCACCGGTTGAGCCGGAGGCAGGAGTTTGAACAGGTGGAATCAGAACGGATTGTTCGCAAGCGGCTGTCGGACGAGGTTTCCGTCCGCCTCAGGAAGCTGATCCAGAGCGGCGAGTTGAAGACTGGCGATGAAATGCCGTCCGAGCGCGAGTTGATGGAGCGCTTCGGCGTTGGCCGGCCCGCTGTCCGTGAGGCTCTGTTCGCGCTGGCAAACAAGGGACTGATCGAAATATCGCATGGCGAGCGGGCGCGCGTGCTCGAAATCACGGCGCAGTCCATCATCGATCAAGTCGACCTTCCCGCCAAGCTGATGCTGTCCGGTTCCTCTGAAACGCTGGAGCATTTGAAGAGCGCCCGGATTTTCTTCGAACGTGGACTTGTTCGCGTTGCTGCGGCGAAGGCCACGCCCGAAGACGTGGCCGAGTTGCATGCCATCCTCAACCAGCAGAAAGAGCAGTTGGGCGACGCCGAAGGGTTTATCGCCTCGGATATGGCTTTTCACGTCGCCATCGCGCGCATATCCGGAAATCCGATCTTTCCGGCCGTCAGCCACGCAATGCTGGGGTGGCTTCAGGTCTACCATGCGGACATGCTGATCTGGACCGGCCAGGAGACCTATACGCTCGAGGAGCATGAGGAGATTGCCAATGCCATCGGCGCGGCAGATCCCGATCTTGCCGAGCAGGCGATGACGCGGCACCTGGAGCGGTCGCGCGCGCTCTACTCGCTGAAGAATCAGGCGACCACGACCGTTTGATACGGCTGGAGCTGCACTGTATTGCCGGAGAGCCGCACGACACCCTGCGGTACGATCGGCGTTACCGTCGAAAAGTTCCATCCGATGGTCGCGGCGACGACCTCCGGCGTGATATTCGCCAGCAGCATGGCTTGAGCCGTCCCTAGCCCCAGCACTCTCCCCCGACGGTCGCAGCGAAGGCGCCACAGCGGCGCGCCGGTCATCCGTCCGAGCAGGGCGATGACATGCGCCAGCGGCCGCAGCTCCCCCCTGGCCGTCGGCTCGCCGTCGCCCGCCACCAGTCCGAACGCACCGGTCAGCGTCGACAGCGTCAGCACGTCGAGCCGGGCATCCGCCACGGTCGCGGCATAGGCCAGCGCCCAGGCGGCACCGAAATCGCCGAAGTGGCGCGGGTCGACGTTGGCCATCGGAATGCGGGCGAGGGTCGGATTGTCCTTGGTGGTGGCGCCGTAGGGGTTCTGCCGCATGGCGATCGTCGACGGACCGATGCGATAGGGCGTGTCCGGATACAACGCCCGGACGCTGCGCCCCACATCGGCGAGCGCTTCGAAACTCTGCATGACACTCAGATCGTCAGCCGCGTGGACCATGGGGTTCGTGGTGTGGCTGATGTAGTCGAGCCGTTCGGCGGGAACCCTCTTGCGGTTCAACTCGGTGAAATAGCTCATCATGCCGCCGCCGAGCCGGAGGGAGCCGAAGGCCGCCCGCGCTGCCGCGTAGACATCCTCGAGCGGGGGACACTCAGGCCAGCGACTGCCGGGCGGCGTCGATTGACGATCGACCGAGAGGCAAACGAACAGGCTCTCGAGTTGAAGGCCAGCCTCGATGCACTGGGCTGCGATCTCGCGCAGTTCATCGTCGGGCTGGCGTACGCACGGCAACGCCAGTTCCAGCGTCAACGGCAGGCCGGACGTCCGCTGTAGGCGGGCGTATCCTTCCAGAGACCGGATGTCATGTCCGGCGAGGGGGTCAAAATGCCCCAGGAGCATACCGGCGCGGACCTGGCTGAGCGTGCCGAGGGAGGCTAAGTCCTCGGTGGAACACTCCGGCCTGAGACCGACGCCGATCACCGGTAGGGCAATGTCCGTCGCTTCCCGATCAAGCTGCAGGTCGCTCCGCTGCCGTACCGGCCGCGCCTGATCGTCGCGGACCAGACGAATGCGCACGCTCTGCGTCATCGGCACATTCGACGGGATGACGTAGGGCCAGGGCAGCGCCAACGGCCGGACATAGGTCTTGAACGAGGCGTCCGTCCAGTTGCGTTGGTCCTCCATTTCGAAGGTGTCGCCCTCCAATCGGGTTTCCGCCGTGATGCCGGTGGCCACGGTATGTGTGATGGCGCGGATGTCCTTGAACGGTTGCCAGGGTTCGATCAGGTCCGGCCAATGCCCGGCCTCGACCCGACCGTCGCCATGCAGCACTTCGACCGGCTGCCCCACCACGCCGGACAGCGGGTGCAGGACCGTGAAGCCGGCCCGCGCCGTCTCGAAGTCGGCATCGGTTGCGTAGCGGGTGACGAACTCCAGCGTGCCGGAAGACCACGCTTCGATGCGGGTGTCCGCCTCCAGGCTGGCGCCGTTGGGGGCGCGGAAGACGGACCGATAGGTCAGCTGGAAATGATCGGCGGCTTCCTCGACCGACAGACCTGAAATCGTGGGCGCACAGGTTCCCCAGTCGCGGTCACGCACCAGAAAGCCGACGGCCCTCAGCACTTCGTGGCCGAGATAGCGCAGGCTGCGCAGATTGCCATCCTGCAGGACGACCTCGAGATCGCCAGCCTTGAGGCGTTGCCCGTCGCTCTCCCGCGAAAGCGTGCCCAGCAAGCGGAAATGGTCTGCATCAGTCGACATGATTGCCTCTTGGAGCGCGCCGGTCTGCCGGCTCGAATGCGACGATGGCCCGGCTGTGTTTGGCGCCGATCTGCCGGTTTTGGTCTGTCCCTATCCCATGGCGGCGCCGTTGGTGAACAGGTAGACCGAATAGATCGACGTGGTTGCGCATATGAACAGCCTGTTCTTCGCGGGACCACCAAAGGTGACATTGCCGACGATTTCGGGGATCCGGATCTTTCCGATCAAGTCGCCGTTGCTGGCGAAGCAATGGACCCCGTCGAAGGCACTTGCCCAGATGTTTCCAGTCCGGTCCACTCGGAATCCGTCATGGATGCCGGCAGTGCAGGTGGCGAATACCATGCCGCCAGACGGACGAGCGTCGTCGCCGAGCGAGAACTTGCGGATGTGCGCCGGGCCGCCGGGAATATGGGTGACGCCGGTATCGGACACGTAGAACGTTCGCTCGTCCGGTGAGAAGGCCAATCCGTTCGGCTGGACGAAATCATCGAGGACACGGTCGACGCGGCCACTGGACGGATCGATGCGATAGACGTGGCATCCGTCCTGCTCGACTTCCTGAACGCCGCCTTCGTAGTCCGTGACTATCCCGTAGAACGGATCGCTGAACCAGATCGACCCGTCGGAGCGCACGACGACGTCATTGGGAGAATTCAGCCGCCTGCCGCCGTAGCTGTCGGCGAGGACCGTGACGGAGCCGTCGTGCTCGGTCCGGGTGACGCGCCGCGTTCGATGTTCGCATGTCACCAGCCGGCCCTGCCTATCCACGGTGTTGCCGTTGGCGAAGTTGGACGGCTGCCGGAAAACGGAGACCGAACCGTCGGTTTCGTCCCAGCGCATCATCCGGTCATTGGGGATGTCCGACCACACCAGATAGCGCCCGGCGGCAAACCATGCAGGCCCTTCGCACCAGCGCGCCCCGCTCCAAAGTCGCTCGACGTGGATGTGGGAGGCGAACATGGCGGCGAAGCGTGCATCGTACACATCAAAGCCCGTGCCATCGATTTCGCCGAACATCGCGTCGCTCCCCTGTCCGGGCTGATCCCCCTTCGCCAAAATGGCCAGTGCGAGGGTGGGTCGCCCGCTTGCTTTCTTGGTATACTGGTATAACATGATACTGAGGCGACGTCCACAACGGCCGCGCTTCCTGAAGACATCCGGAGGAAATCCCCATGAAATTGGCATTTGCAGCCATGCTTGCAGGCGCGGCATTCGGGCTGTGCGTCAGCGCGCCCGCACAAGCCTCGCCCCAGAAGCCCGTCATCGCTCTATCCAACGCCTACTTCGGCAATTCCTGGCGTCACCAGATGGTCGGGTCGTTCGAAGAGGCAGCCAAGGCGGCAAAGGCGGCCAATCAGATCGCCGACTTCATCACCATGAATGGTGATGGGTCCGTGGCGCAGCAGAGCAGCCAGATCGGCGAATTGATCCTGAAGGGCGTAGACGTGCTCCTGGTCGACGCCGCCTCCGAAACCGCCATCAACGGCGTTATCGAGAAGGCCTGCAAAGCCGGCATCATCGTCATCTCGTTCGATTCGATCGCCTCGGCGCCGTGCAATTATCAGCTGAACTTCGATTTCAAGGGCTACAAGGCCGAGCAGGCCGAGGCCGTGTTCAAGCTGCTGGGCTACAAGGGCAACATCATCCAGGTTCGCGGCGTGAAGGGATCAGCCCCGGACAACGACATGTACAACGCCCAGAAGTCGGTCATCGACAAGTATCCGGACATCAAGGTGGTCGCGACAGTCTACGGTCAGGCAACCGCATCGGTGGCCCAGGCCGCCATCGCCAACGTGCTGCCGAGCCTGCCGCATGTGAGTGCCGTGTTGGGGCAAGGGCCGGATGACCTCGGCATCGTGCAAGCCTTCGTGCAGTACGGTGGCGAGTATGTCGATCACATGCCGGTCGTCGAGGGCGGCGGCGGCACCGACTTCGTGCGCTGGTGGGCGGCCGAGAACAAGAAGAACGGCTATCAGACCGTGTCGATGAATACGACGCCCGGCATCAGCGGCGCGGCATTCTGGCTCGGCCTCGCCCTGCTGCACGGCGAAAAGGCCCCCAAGATCATGATTATGCCGGTTGCTACGGTCGACGCCAAGAACCTCGATGAATACGGATCGCTTCCTGCGGGCCAGATCATCAGCCCGACCTATTCGCCTCAATGGGTGAAGGAGCATCTTCTGTCGAAGTGAGTTCGACCGAAGCGGGACTGAAACGGTCGCTTCCGATCATCTGCCGCCAGTGGCAGGTGATCGGAAGTCTGCCTGGGATGCGATTGCCATGGCCATGATCCTTCAATTGCCGGTTTCGGAACCGGATACCTGCGCTCCTGCCCAAGACCAGGCGCACGCCCTTGTTCTGTCGATGCGCGGGATCGCCAAGAGCTTCGGCACCACGCGGGCCAATGTCGGCGTCGATCTTGATGTGTGCGCGGGCCATGTCGTGGGTTTGGTCGGCGGCAATGGCGCCGGCAAGTCCACGCTGATGCGGGTCCTGTGCGGTGGTACGGCCCCCGATAGCGGCACGATCGTCGTAGCTGGCGCGGAAATCGATACCAGCCACTACGGCCCGGCCGACGCGCAGCGCCATGGCATCCGCATGGTGCATCAGGAACTGTCACTGTGCAGCAACCTGTCGGTGGCGGAGAATTTCTATCTGGAATCGCCTGAAGGCACGGGACTGGCGCCGAATTGGCGTGAAGCGCATCGGCTGAGAGCCCGCGCCGCGCTCGACACAGTGTTTCCCGGCGCCGGGATCGACGTCGACGCCAAAGTGGGCCACCTCACCATCGGCGAACGGCAGATGGTGGAGATCGCCCGCGCAGCAGCCAACAACGATCTGCGCGTCATCGTTCTCGACGAGCCGACATCGTCGCTGGACCAGGAGCGGTCGCTCCAGTTGCGCAACTTCATCCGGGCCAAATCGGCAACCGGGACGGCCTTCATCTTCATCAGTCACAAGCTGCAGGAAGTGATCGAGATCGCCACCCATGTCGTCGTCATGCGCAACGGCGGTGCCGTCTGGCACGGCGAAGCGCACAACGCTTCCATCGGGCAGTTGGTGCAGCTGATGGGCGGCAGCGTCGACGAGCTGAAATCGCAAGGCAAGCTCGCTGTTGCAGGAGCGTCCGAGGTCGCGGTGCGCATCTCCGGTCCGCTCACCGAGCTTCTTGGCCATGATATCGAAATCCACAAGGGGGAAATCGTCGGGTTGGCCGGGCTTGAGGGCAGCGGCCAGAAAGATCTGCTGCACGCCATTTTCGCGCCGAAGCGCGCCAAGCGCGTTGAAATCGTCCGAACGGGTAAGGCGGCCTTCATCGCCGGCGATCGCGCCAAGGAGGGCGTGTTCTCGCTTTGGAGCGTGCTCGACACCATGAGCATCGGCCGCATCGCGGCGCGCACTCCGCTGGCCTTCGTGTCCAACCGGGTGGAGCGGCAAGCCGCATGCAAGCCGGCGGCCCAGTTGCGGCTGGACGAGGCCCGCTTTGCCTCCTGCATTCTGGAACTCAGCGGCGGCAACCAGCAGAAGGCGTTGGTGGCGCGGGCGCTTCTCTCCGACAGTCCGATTCTGTTGCTGGACGATCCGACGCGCGGCGTCGATATCGCCACGAAACAGGACTTCTATCACCTGTGCGGCGAGATCGCCCGGGACGGCAAGGCGCTGGTCTGGCTGTCGACTGAAGACGCTGAGCTGCTGACGGCCGACCGGGTGCTGGTGTTCTGCGGCGGCCGCATCGTGCGGGAACTGTGCGGCAAGGAGATCACCGAAGAGGCGATCGTCGCGGCCTCGTTCTCGCACCAGGCCCAGGCCGACACGGCGCAGACGGACGAAACGGCCGGCGCCGGGCGGTGGAGCCGCACCTTGATGACGTCGGCGCCGTTCTTCGGCCTGGCGCTGGTGCTAGCGATCATGATGGCGGTCAATCCGAGGGTTGCCTCGGTGTTCGGCCTCGACTTGCTGCTGATGCCGGCCCTCTCGCTGGTGTTGGTCGCGATGGCGCAGATGTTCGTGATCGGCGGCAGCGAGATCGATCTGGGCGCCGGCGCGTTCGCCGGCCTGGTGAGCGTATTGAGCGCGACGCTCCTTTATGACGCTCCGGCCCTTGGCGCTGCGGCCATCCTTGCGGCGGTTGCGGCCTATTCCGCGCTCGGCGCCACCATCCAGGCACGCAAGATACCGGCCATCGTGGTCACGCTCGGCGCATCCTTCATCTGGGGCGGCATCGGCTATTCTTTACAGCCAACCCCCGGCGGCAGCAGTCCGGAGTGGCTGTCGGCGATAGTCGGCTGGTCGTTCGACGGGTTGCCGACGTCGGTGATTCTGATCTGCCTGGTCGGTCTGGTTGCAGCCTTGATCGACTGGATTCCGCTCGGCGTGGTGCTGCGCGGGTTCGGCAACAATCCAGCGGCTATGGCGCGGTCCGGCTGGGGCGCTACCGGCTACGCCTGGGTACGCTACGGCATTTCCGGCCTCTTCGCCGCAGCCGCGGGCCTGTCGCTGACCGCGATCAACACGGCCAGCGACGTCAACTCGGGCAATTCCTACACGCTGCTTAGCGTGGCTGCGGTGGTGATGGGTGGATCGAGTCTGATCGGCGGCTATATCTCGCCGGCCGGAGTGGTCGCTGGCGCGGTCACGCTCTCCCTCATCGGAGCGCTTCTCGGCGTCCTCGGCGTCTCCAGCGATTTCAATGCCGCCACACAAGGTCTGGTGCTGATCGCCCTGTTGACGCTCAGAAGCCTGATGGCCGATCGGAGGGACGAACAATGACGCGGCGTTTCGATTTGACCTTCTGGTCGCAGAAGAATCCGTGGATCTGGTCGGCTGTGGCCGTCGTATTAGTGTGGCTCATCCTGTCGTTCGCGACCAATCGCTTCAGCCTCTCCAATCTCTCGGGCATCGTGTTGTCGGCGTCGTTCCTGACGCTGGTCGGCATCGGGCAGATGCTGGTCGTCGCGACGGGCAGAGGCAACATCGACTTGTCCATTCCGTCCGTGATGACGCTCAATGCCTATATCGCGCTGATCGTCATCCGCGGTGAGGACGCCAATCTCTTGACCGGATTGGGAGCGGCGCTGCTGCTCGGGTTGGCGATCGGTGGCATCAATGCCCTCCTGGTCGTTTGCCTGCGCATCCCCGCCATTATCGCGACGCTGGCCACCGGCTACGTGCTGGCGACCGCGACGCTGATGGCCAATCGCGTCATTCCGGGATTCATGGTCAGCCCGACGCTGAAGTATATCGCCAGTGCTCGCCTCGCCGGATTTCCCGTCATGACCATCCTGGCGCTCGGTGTGGTTGCCGCGTCGGCCTATGTCCTCGGCCGCACCGCCTATGGCCGCAAACTCTCGGCCGTCGGCCAAAGCCGTGACGCGGCGCGGCTGGCCGGTATCGGATGCGGGCGCGTCGTGACTTCGGCCTTCCTTCTTTCGTCGCTGCTCGCTTCGGCGACCGGGCTGCTGCTCGGTGCCTATATCAACGGCGCCTTCCTCGAAATGGGCCAGACCTATCTCTTGCAGTCCATGGCCGTCGTGGTGCTGGGCGGGACCCCGGTCTTCGGTGGTGCCGCCACGGCGCTCGGCACGTTCTTCGCCAGCATTCTGCTCATCCTCATCGTCTCGACGATGCAAGTGATCGGACTGCCGCCGGGAACGCAGGACATGGTGCAGGGCGTGGTCGTGATCCTGGTGCTGGCGCTCGCCGGGCGCAAGG
>JARLIT010000025.1 GCA_031291575.1 Ancalomicrobiaceae bacterium | reverse complement strand
GACGGCATAGGACAGCACCGACTTGCCGGAGCCGCTCTCACCGACGATGCCGAGGATCTCGCCCTTCGCCAAGGTGAAGCCGATATCCTCGAGCGCCTTCACCCGGCCAGAGCGGGTCTCGAACTCGAGCGTCAGCCCGGCAACGTCGAGGAGCGGCACGCGGACGTGCGCCGCCGCCGCGGCGCCCTGGCGATCTGCAATCCGGCCCTGCCCCACCGTGGGCGCGTCTACCGCCTCGCGGCTCATGTGCGCCTCCGCGGATCGATGACGTCGCGCAGACCATCGCCGACGAGGTTGAAGCAGAATACGGCGGTGACCAGCGCCAGCCCCGGAAAGGTGAAGGTCCACCATTCGCCGGAGAAGATATAGGAGGCGCCCTCCGACACCATGATCCCCCATTCCGGCGTCGGCGGCTTGACGCCTAGGCCGATGAACGACAGGCCGGCGGCATTGAGGATGGCCCAGCCAAGGTTGAGCGAGGCCTGCACCATCATTGCCGGCAGGATGTTGGGCACGATATGGACGATGAGGATCCGCGCCGGGCCGTTACCGCCCATGCGCGCCGCCTCGACGTAGGTCTGGTCGCGCCGCACGTTGACCTCGGCGCGGGCGAAGCGGACGTAGAACGGCAGGTTGATGACGGCGGTGGCGATGACGATGTTGCCGACGGAGTTGCCGAGCGCGGCGACGATGCCCATGGCGAGGACGAACAGCGGGAAGGCCATGATCGTATCCATCACCCGGCCAACGATCTGGTCGACGGCGCCGCCGACGTAGCCGGCGACCGCCCCGAGCGCGGTGCCGACGGCGAACGACAGCACGACCGCGCCGAAGGCCATCAGGAGGTCGAGCCGCGCGGCGACGATCACCCGCGAGAGGATGTCGCGGCCGAGTGCGTCGGTGCCGAACGGATGCGGCAGGCTCGGCGGCTTCAGCGTCAGCGACGCGCTCGAGGCCAACGGATCCCACGGCGCGATCGCCGGGCCGATCAGTCCGAGCACGACGATCAGCGCCAGCACGGCAAGCGCTGCGACGGTCAGCCCGTTGCCGAGCGCCACATGGCGCAGATCGCTCCACACGGTCGACGGGGCGGATGAAGCCGCGGTGGGTTCAGCCATCGTACGCCACCCTCGGATCGATCGCGGTCGCAACGAGGTCGACGGCGAGGTTCAACAGCACGTAGAGGATCGCCATCATCAAGACGAACCCCTGCACAGCGGCATAGTCGGAGGCGATCACCGCATTGACCGCATAGGCGCCAACGCCGGGCCAGGCGAACACCTGTTCGACCAGCACATTGGCGCCGAGGAGGAACGAGAACACCATGCCGAGAATGTTGACGATCGGCAGCAGCGCGTTCCTCAGCGCATAGCCGAACACGATGCGTCCCGACGATAATCCCATGGCGCGGGCGGTCCGGCAGAAGTCGCTCGACAGCGCCGTGAGCATGGCGGCACGCGTCATCCGCGCGATCGGCGCCAAGGCAAACAGGCCGAGCGAGATCGACGGCAGCACGAGTTGGGCGATCGCGCCGCGAAAGGCATCGATGTCGCCGGCCAGGAGCGTATCGATGCTCAGAAGCCCGGTCACCGGCGGCGGCATCGTGTAGTAGATCTCGCTCAGCCGCCCGAGCGGCTCCGGCGCGATGCCGAGCTTGTAGTAGCAGACGAACACCAGCATCAGCGCCACGAAGAAGGTGGGGAATGCCGCGCCGACGGTAACCACCAACCGGCACAGATGGTCGACCAGCCGACCCGGCTTGGTGGCGGCCAGTACCCCGAGCGGCAGGCCGATCAGAAGCGCGAACAACAGCGCCATGCCGGTCAGTTCAATCGAGGCCGGCAGCCGGACGGCAAGGTCTTCCAGCACCGGCTTGCCGCTCGACACCGAGATGCCGAGATCGCCATGCGCCAGCTTCCAGACGTAGTCGACGAACTGCCAGACAAGCGGCCGGTCGAGCCCCAGATGGGCGCGGATCGAGGCGATGCTCTCGGGCGTCGCCGACGATCCGGCGTAATAGGCGGCCGGATCGCCCGGCAACGCCCGCGCCAGGAGGAAGGTGACCACCACGACGCCGACGAGGCTCGGCACGGCGGAAGCGATGCGTTTGGCGACGGTGACGGCGGTTTTCATGAACTGTCCTGGCGCTGGGCGCGGCGCATTGCCGGAGGATGCCCCGGCAATGCAGGTCTCGGGCCAAGCCTCACTCCTTGGTAACGAAGCGGTAGTCGAGATGGGTGTGGAACCAGTACATGTAGCCCTTGACGTTCTTCTGCAGCGCGATGTCGGAGAAGAGGTGGGCGACGGGGACGCGCGGCACGTCATCCATGACGATGCCGTTCATCTTGGTGATCAGCGCCTCGTATTTGGCCGGATCGGTCTCGAAACGGGCTTCGGCCGTCAGCTTGTCGAGATCCGGATTGACGTAGTTGGCGGTGTTGAACACGGAATTGTTCTTGCCGTCATAGGTCCAGAAGAAGAAGTATTCCGGGTAGTCCAGCCAGCCGTAGAAATAGTTGATATCCATCGGCATCGACTTCGATCCCATCTTGGCGAACCAGTCGGAACCCGGGATCTTCTCGATGCTGACGTCGATGTTGAGCTTCTTCAGGCTCTCCTGGATGAGGAGGGCCATCGGCTCCTGCACCGTGGTCTGGCTCATGTCGATGAACAGCTGCGTCTTGAAGCCGTCGGCATAACCCGCCTCCTTCAGCAGCGCTTTCGCCTTGTCGAGATCGGTCTTGTACGGCGAGGCGACCGGCCACTTCGGCTCGAACGGTTTTGCCGGGTCATGCCCCCACAGCGGTTCGGCGCGACCGTAGAGCGACTGGCTCATGATCGCTTCGTAGGGCAGCGCGTAGGCGATGGCCTGCCGCACCCGCTTGTCGGAGAACGGCTTCAAGGTGACGTTGAGGTCGACCTCGAACTGCTCGTTCTGCATCAGGGTGCCGATGACGTTGACCTTGCCGCCCGCGGCCAGCTCGGCATAGTCCTTCGGCGGCAGCCCGACCGAGACGTCGACGTCACCCTTTTCCAGAAGCGCGCGGCGAGTGCCGGGCGAGGCGATCTCGCGATAGACGACGCGCTTCAACGCCGGCAGCGGGCCGGACTTCCACGCATCGAACCGGTCGAACACGATCTGGTCGCCACTCTTCCACGAGGCGACCTTGAACGGACCGCCGCCAGCATCGTGATCGCGCGTCCAATTGAGCGCCCAGGGATCATCCTTGGTGGCATGCTCCAGAGCGAGCTTCTTATTGAGGACGTCCGGCACCGGCACGGCAAGATCGGGAATGGCGAGCTTGTTGGGTTCCTTCAGCGAGATCTTGAAGGTGTGTTCGTCGACGACCGAAAACACGGTCGGATCGGTGTAGGTGCCGGCCGCCATCTGGATCGCCGGGAAACCACCGGCGGCGATGGCGCGGTCGAACGACCACTTCACGTCTTCCGCCGTCACCGGCGAACCGTCGTGGAATGTGGCATCCTTGCGCAGGTGGAAGATCAGCGTCTTGCCGTCGTCCTGGACGTCCCAGCTCTCCGCCAATTCCGGCGCGAACTTGGTGGCGTCATAGATCACCTTGCCGTCCGGCAGCGTCTTCATCGGATGCGTGATCAGCCGGTCGTAGATCTGCCAGGCCACCAGCTGGCTCAGTTCGTTGGCGGCCGGCGTCATCGGATCGAGCGAATTGGGACCGTGCTCGCCGACTTCGATCAGCACGTCCTTCGGCGTGGCGGCGGCGACCGGCATCAGTGCGGCACTCGCCAGCAGAGCCGCAAGGCCGAGCATGGTCAGAGACCTGCGTCGACAGGCGGCGGCGGAGACTGTCGTCATCGGGATTCGAGGGGCCATGATCATCTCTCCAACAGGGATCCGGACGTCCCGTTGCCGGAACGCTCGATATCATCGTTAGCAACAGAGATGCCAACAATTATCTTATTGATATTACGTCATTTTATTCATTATTGCATTATATATCAGAAATTCTGCGTGTTGCTTTTCCAGGCAGAAGCCCAATATTGGGGCATGTCGGCGCCGCTCCAGCGGGATATCGCTGCAGCCGGAACGGACGCCAGAACGCCGCTTTGGGGACTGGGCGACACAGAGGTTGCATCGGCGTTGGGTTCGTCGGATGAAGGAAGCGGCGGACTTGTGTCCGACGGCGACATGCGGAAACGGATGATGGCACGGTCGAGGCTGGTGGCAGGCGAGGCGGACACGGGCGAGGCACCACGCCGACCCGCGCTGCGCCGTGCATCGCTGCACGAGCCGGTGGCGGAGAAGCTCCGGCAGATCATCGCCCGCGGCGACATCGCGGCCGGCGAACGGCTGAACGAAGCGGCGATCGCCGAAGCCTTCGGCGTATCGCGCACGCCGCTCAGGGAGGCGATCAAGCTTCTCGCAGCCGAGGATCTGCTCGAACTTCTGCCCGGTCGGGGCGCACGCGTGCGACTGCTGTCGCCGGAGGAGATCGTCGATATCTTCGAGGTGATCGGCGCGCTCGAAAGCCATGCGGTCGAGCGCTGCGTCGAGCGACTGACGCCGCGGGCACTCGCCGAGATCGAGCATTTGCACACCCGCATGGTCGAGCAGCATGCCCGGCACGACATGAACGGCTATTTCAACAACAACCAGAAAATGCACGCGCTTCTGGTCCGCCTAGCCGCCAGCCCGAAGCTCGAGGCGACCCATGCGGTCCTGACCAAGACGGCGCGCTTCAACCGCGACGCGACGCTGACCTCCGACGAGCGCTGGGCCGAATCGATGGCCGAACACGAGGAGATCATCGCCGCGGTCCGCTCCGGCGACGTCGGCCAGGCGCGTGCGCTGATGCTCGATCACGCCCGCCGGACCGGCGCAGCCCTGGCCCGCATCGCGGCGCAAAGGGCCGGCAAGCTCGCCGCCGGAACCGGTGTCGCATGACCCTCGCTCACCCCACCGGCTCCCTCACCATCGAGCGGCGCTCGCTTTACGATCCGGTCGCCGATCAGTTACGCGACATGATCGTGCGCGGCGAACTTCAGGGCGGCGACAAGATCCGCATGGCCGAACTGGCCGAAACGCTCGGCGTATCGATCACGCCGCTACGCGAGGCGCTGAAGGTCCTGGCTGAGGAGCAGCTGATCGAACTGCTGCCCAATCGCGGCGCCCGCGTGCTGCCCTATACGGCGGCGGATGCCGACCAACTGTTCGACGTCATCGCCAGTCTCGAAGGCCTCGCCGCTGAACTCGCCGCCGAACGCATGCCGAAC
The DNA here is from genome assembly GCA_031291575.1 of Ancalomicrobiaceae bacterium. Classification (GTDB taxonomy): domain Bacteria; phylum Pseudomonadota; class Alphaproteobacteria; order Rhizobiales; family Ancalomicrobiaceae; genus CAIYYN01. The sequence goes on along the minus strand of JARLIT010000025.1, from coordinate 15,072 downwards.
AACGCGCTTGCCGACCTCGAGACGATGCACGCCGAGATGCGCGGCCAGTTCGAAGCGACCGCGCGCGAACCCTATTTCGCGCTGAACAGCGCCATCCATGCCGACATCGTCCGGCTCTCCGGCAACGACGTGCTGATCGCCACCCATCGGCGGCTGATGGTCCGGGCCAACCGGGGCCGCTATATGGCAATCGTCGACAACACCCGCTGGCGGGAGGCGATGGACGAGCACGAACGGCTGATGCAGGCGCTTAGCCGACGCGATGCCGAGGCGGCCGGTCGCCTCTGGCGCACCCATATGCGCAACACCGGCGCGGCGGTGAGGCTCGCCCTGGTGCGGGCAGCCCCCTCGGAAATCGGCTAATCGAACCGGATCCAGGACCCCGACCCGCCGGCATTCGGGTTCACCGCCGCCGCCATCGGTTCGATGCGCGTCGATCCGCACGCGGCATCACCACGCCAGCCCGGCCACCGCAGATCGGATGCGCCTCAGCCGTGTTCGAACGCGTCCACCATCTGCTGGGTTATCAGGCAAATGCCCTTTTCCGTACGCCGGAAGCGCTGAGCATCGAAGCCTGGGTCATCCCCGACTACCCACCCGTCCGGAATATGCGTGTCGGCGTCGACGACAACATTGCTCAGCCGTACGCCGCGTCCGACAGTGGCGTGCGGCAGGATCACGGCGTTTTCCAAGTAGCTGTAGGAATTGATGCGAACGCCGGTGAACAGCAGCGACCGCCGCAACAGGCTCCCTGAGACAATACAACCGTCAGACACCAACGACGACACGGCCGTTCCCAGACGCCCCTTGGTGTCGTGCACGAATTTGGCCGGCGGCGTCAGCTCGCCATAGGTCCAGATCGGCCAGTCCTTGTCGTAAAGATCAAGCGCCGGGACCACATCCGTCAGATCGATGTTCGCTTCCCAATAGGCGTCGATCGTCCCCACGTCGCGCCAGTAGTTGATGGCATTTTCAGGAGATTGCACGCAAGATCGCGAGAAATGATGCGCCACCGCCTTGCCGTTCTTGACGACGAACGGAATAAGGTCCTTGCCGAAATCGCGACTGGAGTAGGGATCGGCAGCATCTCGCCGCAGCTGATCCAGCAAGAACTTCGTCTCGAAGACGTAGATTCCCATTGATGCCAGAGACTTCTCACGATTTCCCGGTAACGTCGGCGGATCCTCGGGTTTCTCGACAAATTGAAGAATGCGATTGGTCTGGTCGACCTGCATCACGCCAAAGCTCCTGGCCTTGTCACGATCGACCTCGAGGCAGCCGACCGTCACATCAGCTCCTTGCTCTAGGTGCTGTTGCAGGATCTGCTCATAGTCCATCTTGTAGACGTGATCGCTCGCCAGAACCACAATATGTTCTGGATGGTACTCGCGGATGATGTCCTGATTCTGGAACACCGCATCGGTGGTTCCGTTGCTGGTGTCGTCCTCCGAGAGGCAATGACGCGCTGGCAGAACATCGAAACTGCCGTCACGCTCCGAGCGAAAGAACTCCCAACTATTCTGCAGATGCTGGATGAGCGAACGGGACTTGTACTGGATGGCGACACCGACACGGCGGATGCCGGAATTCATGGCATTCGACAACGCGAAATCGATCAGCCGCGACTTGCCACCAAAGGGAACCACGGATTTGGCGCGCTGATCGGTCATCTCCATCAAGCGGCTGCCGCGACCGCCGGCCAGAACATAGGCCATCGCGTGGCTGGCGAGCGTCGATTGCGTCGGAGATCTTGAGGCGGAGAACGGGATCGCATTCATAATTCGGTCATCCCAAACGGCAAAACGTTCGACGAACTCGAATGCTTACGACTGTTCTTCGTGCCGCCCTCAAACGCGGGCCGATGTCTTGTCCATCCATCGCCAGTCCGGCGGACAATGATGGCTGCACCATCAACGCTTCGCCGCAAACTCGACCCGATGCGCTCAGCGAACACGCCGTGGCCGAAGCGCCGACGACTCGCGATCAGCTACGACCGATCGCCACCTCGGCCGCCGGGGATAAATTACGTGACGCACACTATTTGGAGACTGACAGTCGACGGCGGCCGATCTCTGGTTGAACGCGCCTCCCCGAGGTACCGCGCCAACGGCTCGTCATCACGCCACTAGATTACATCTTGGGGAGAGCCTCAACAGTAGCAGTCGCATGATTCTACCGGTGTTGTCGTTGGTGGAATTACTGACACGTTAATCTAATTACGTAGGTTGAGACCGTCTCGGAATGGCCCGATCGGCACCGCCGAACCGGTGAGTGGGCGAGCCCGAATTCGATCACCGGGCGAGAGAGGTCACCGTGCCAAGCGGCGGCTCGGCCATGGAGCGGCGGTCCAAATGCCTTATCGTGCGCAGGGGTGGACTCGCCGGCTGTCCGATTCGCATCAACAGCCCTGGCTGCGGACCGCTCGCGCCATAATCGGCTTCATCCTGGCTGGCGGGTCGAACGGAAGGGCCGTTGGTGCGGCACCGTTGAAAAAATCGCTGGTTTGGCACCCTAACACGCGTCAGCTATCTGTGTTAGCTAAGCGATGGCCTCTGAGGGTGGCTTCAGAAGGTCTGGCACGCAGCAAAAGTCCGGCAGACCAACGGCTGCATTCAATTCCGACCTCCGGCTGGAATGCCACGGCTATTCCGGCCCATCGGCATTCCAGTGGAGGTCACAAACACGGCTCGGTTCCCGGGTCCATAGAGAGATAACCACGTAATGCCTCTGGTCGAACCCCGTTACCGCCCGCTGTTCCTGGCGCTGTTTTCCGTATTTACCCTCTACGGTACGTCGATGACCATCATCGGCGCGACCCTGCCGAAGATCCTCGCCGATTTTGGTTGGAGTTATCTCGTTGCAGGTTTGGTGCTCGGCGCCGGCGCTGTTGCCTACTTCAGTGGGACTTTTGTCGCCGGTTACCTGCTCAAACTCTGGGGCCCCAAACAGGTTATCTTGCTCGGGCTGGCGGTTATTGCTGTCGGGCTCGCCTTTTTCGCCACTACGCCCGTCGCCCTCGCCAACATACTACTCAACGCGCTGATCGGGATCGGACAGGGCTGCGTTGAAGTCGGCGTCAACTGGTTGGCGCTGCGCATCGATACCGCCAACAATGGCCGGCCGATGAACCTCATGCACGGCGCCTTCGCGATCGGCGCGATCCTCGGACCGTTTGCGGTCGGTCTGCTGCTCAACGGAGGCTTCGACTGGATCAACGTCTATCGAGGCATGGCCGTGATCGTCGCCTTGCTCATCGTCGTGGTCGCGCTGCTTCCGATGCGGCTCGGCGCGACAGCACCGACCGAACAGATCGAGACGCAGCAACGCCTGAGCGTCAGCGCGGCCTATTGGCTTTCGTTCCTGGCGCTGTTCTTCTACGTTGGCGTCGAACTTGGTGTCTCAAACTGGGTAGCCGAGTACTTCGTCGCCGTATTTGCGTACCCGCCCGCCGATAGCGCACAGCTTGTTTCCCTATTCTGGGCCGGTCTGCTCGCTGGCCGCTTCGGCGTACCATTGCTATACTCTGGCTCGCGCCAGGACGTCCTGTTGATCGGCCTGTCGATCGTGGCGACTGCGTCGATCAGCGCGCTCTCTTTGCTCGGTTTCGCGACGCCGGGTGCGTTCACCCACACTGCAGGCATTCTGCTCGTGTTCTTCTCCGGCCTCGGCTGCTCGATCTATTATCCGGCGGTCATCACTTTGATCGGAAACTGCTTTCCGCACGCACAAAGCCAGGCCGTCGCCTTCGCAGCGACCGGCGGCGGGGTCGGATCTTTCGTTTTTCCGTTCCTCATGTCGGCGTTGGCGTCGGGATGGGGGATCCGCGCCGGCTTCGCCACCTACGCCGTATTTGCCATCGCCATGACGTTCGCTGCGGCCGGTCTGGTCCTGTCGGCACGCCAACGAAGGAAGCACTAACCCTGGCGAAATGACGCCAATTCCACCGGGGGGTCAGCCGGGCTCCGCTTTGCCGTGCGCCGCTTTGTAACCGACCGTCGTGTTGCGGACGACCAGATGGGTTTCGAGGACATGGCGGGCGTCCTGGACGACACGGCTTTTCAGCATGTCCATCAAGAGCGAGAGCGCAACCGTGCCGGCTTCCTCGGACCGGTTGGAAACTGTCGTCAGCGGTGGATAGGTGGCGGCCCCGAGGACATCGTCGCATCCGACAACGCTGAAATCGGCCGGGACGGCGACGCCGCGATCGGCCAGACCGGCCAGCACGCCCTGCGCCGTCAGGTCGTCGAAGGCGACGGCGGCCGTGGCGCGAGTTGCCAAAATACGGCCAACGGCGTTGCGGCCCGCGTCATACGATGCGACGGAGGCGGCCACGGTTTCGACCGTCAAGCCGAGCCGTGCTGCCACAGCCTGCACCGCCGCCTTACGCTGCTTGTTCGACCAGGAGGTCACGGGTCCGCTGACATAGACGATCTTCTTGTGGCCGAGTTCGGCCAGATGAGCGACCGCCTCGCTCACCCCCGACCCGCTGTCGATCAGCACCCGGGGAATGCCTTCGACGTCGCGATTGATCAGCACCAGCGGCCGTTGGCTGACGTGGGAGCGGATTTGCGCGTCTGATAGGCGCGACGAAACCAGCACGACACCCTCGACTTGACCGGCAAAGCGGCCGAGCAGCTTGCTCTCCTGCTTCGGATCTTCGTCCGTGTTGCCCAAAAAGACGCAGAAATCGCGGCGCTCCGCCTCGCGTTGGGCGGCCCGGATCAAGGGCGGGAAAAACGGGTTGGCAACGTCGGGAACGATCAGCGCCACATTGCCGTGCCGCCCGGTACTGAGCGCTCGGGCGGTATGGTTGGGGACGTAGCCGAGACGCTTGGCGGCGTCCATGATGCGCTGGACAGTCTCCGGGCTGAGCATGTCCGGACGCGTGAAGGCGCGCGATACGCTTGATCGGGCGACCCCTGCCGCCTTTGCCACGTCGCTGATCGTCAAGCCGGTGCTGCGTCCCGTCATCCGAATTCCGCTGGAAAATCATCGCGTGGCGCGATCCGCCCGCATCCTCACCTCCCATACGACAATCATTGCGTCGATGCACTCCTTTCGATGGCTTGACGTGCAACCGGTTGCGTGACAAGTTATCAAATGTGCTCAATGAGGTGGAGGCGCCGCTGGCGCTTTCTCCTGCAGTAGGCGGGATGCCGCCGCAGACTGGAGATTAAGTTGACGGAATCGAATATCCATCGGCCGCCATCAGGGCCGCAACGCCGCTTCGGTCGGCTCTCGGTTGAGGCCTATTCCAGCCGAGCAGAGATGGGCGCTGCCGCCGCGGCCGATGTCGCCCAGGCGCTGATCGAGCGTCTGGCGTCGCAGCCGGCCGTGAGGATCATCTTTGCTGCCGCCCCAAGCCAGACGGAGATGCTCAATGTCCTCTGCCAGAGGCAGGACATCGACTGGCGCCGCGTCACCGCCTTCCACATGGACGAGTATGTCGGCTTGGCCGAAGGGGCGCCCGAGCGCTTTTCCGAGTGGTTGAACGCGCATGTGTTTGCCAAGCTGCCGTTTGCCGCCGTCCACAGACTGGCGCCGGGCGCCGATCTGGAGGCGGAGACGCGCCGTTATGCCGGGCTCCTCAACGCGGCCGCGATCGATCTCGTCTGCCTCGGAGTCGGCGTCAACGGTCACATCGCCTTCAACGACCCGCCGGTCGCCGATTTCAACGACCCGCTCGACGTCAAGATTGTCACACTCGACGAGGTCTGCCGTCGCCAGCAGGTGGACGACGACTGCTTCGCGCGCATCGAAGACGTCCCGAAGCGGGCAATCACATTGACGGTGCCGCGCCTGATGCGCAGCGGACAGGCCTTCTGTGTGGTGCCCGGAGCGACCAAGCGAGACGCGGTCCGGGGCGTGCTGCATGGCCCCATGACAACCGCCTGTCCAGCCAGCGTCCTGCGCCAACATCCAGCTTGCACCCTTTACCTCGACAGGGAGTCCGACCCCGATGCATGAAGTCACAAAAATCGATGCAGACGCCCTGTGCGCCGGCTATCTGAGCGAAACCCAGGCATTGATGGCGCGGATCCTCAAGGAGGAGCGCGTTTCCCTCGACAAAGCAGCAGAGCGGCTCTCCGGACAGATCGAAGCCGATCGGCTGATTCACATCTTCGGGCCTGGCGGCCATTCCAATCTCGCCTCCCAGGAGGTGTTCTTTCGCGCCGGCGGCCTGATGCATGTCAGCGCCATCCTCGACGAAGGCACGCTGCTGTCGAACGGCGCCCTGCGTTCGATGGCCATCGAACGGACGCCCGGCTATGGCAAGGTCGTGATCGCCAGCCAGCGACTGGGCAAGGGCGACTTGCTGATTCTCGTCAATGCCTACGGCATCAATGCCGCCCTGATCGATGCGGCGCTGGAGGCCCGCAGCCGCGGCGTATTCCTGATCGGCGTCAGTTCGCGTGCTCATGCCGAGAACACGGCTCCGGATCATCCGGCCCGTCATCCGACCCGGCAGAATCTCCATGACGTCGTCGATATTGCCATCGATACCAAGGTGCCGATCGGCGATGCGGTCGTACGCATCCCCGGCATGGGTGACAACATCGCCGCCATCTCCACCTTCGCCAACGCCTTCACTCTCAATTGCCTGGTGATCCGCACAGTCGCCAAGCTTGTCGAACGCGGCATCGAACCGCCGGTCTGGCGCAGCGGCAATGCGCCGGGTGGCGACGCCGCGAACGCTCGCTTCGTCGCCCGCTTCCAAGATCGGGTGCGGTCGCTATGAGCGGACGGCAGGTCATCAGCGGGATCGATCCGGCGACCGGCAAGGGTCTCGCCGTCACGATGGAGGACGGTCTGATCGCCGCCATCCGGCCGGAGCACGATGCCGATTCTGTTTACCTGTCCGCCGGGCTGATCGATCTGCAGGTCAATGGTTTTGGCGGTCTTGATTTCAATTCCGGCGAACTGACCACCGACACCGTCTTCATCGTGGCGCAAAAGCTGGCGGCTCTGGGGGTCACCACATTCCTGCCGACCCTGGTGACCGCAGCCGAAGACCGGATCATCGAGAGACTGAAAATCATCGCGGCGGCGCGCCGCGCCCATCCGCTGGTCAACCATATGGTGCCGGCCGTGCATGTCGAAGGACCGGCGATTTCGCGGCTCGACGGTCCGCGCGGCGCTCACGCGCTTGCCTACGTGCGGGCGCCCTTGATCGAGGAGTTCGAGCGCTGGCAACAGGCCTGCGGCGAGCTCGTCGGCCTGGTGACCCTCGCCCCCGAATACCCGGAGGCGCCGGCCTACATCGAATCGCTCACCGCCCGGGGCGTGCATGTCGCCCTCGGCCACACCGCAGCAACGCCGGACGCCATCCATCGCGCGGTCGATGCCGGCGCCGTCCTCTCCACGCATCTCGGAAACGGCGCGGCTGCGCTTCTGCCGCGACACCCGAATTTCATCTGGACGCAATTGGCCGATGACCGGCTGACCGCCAGCTTCATCGCCGATGGCCACCATCTTCCCGCCGATACATTCAAGGCCATGCTGCGCGCCAAGGGGCTTGCGCGCGCCGTGCTTGTGTCCGACAGCGTCGCGCTCGCCGGCATGGGCCCCGGCCGCTACGAGCAGGCCATTGGCGGCGCGGTCGAAGTGTCGACCGACGGGCGCATTGCAGTGGCCGGGACACCCTATCTTGCCGGCGCCGGTCTGCCGCTGATTGCAAATGTGGCGATCGCCATCACCATGGCCGACCTGTCGCTCGCCGAGGCGCTGGGGCTTGCGACCGTCAATCCAGGCCGCTTCGTCAATGGCCGTGGACGCCTCCAGCTCGGCGAAAGAGCCGATATCCTCCGCTTTTCCTGGGCTGCCGGTGCCCGCACTCTGGCGGTCGAGGACGTCTGGATCGCGGGAGAGAGGATCGCAGCGCCATGATCGAGGTCGGGACCGCCGTCGTCGACATCACCCCGAAGCCGGGGCTGCTTCTGGCGGGCTTTGCAGCGCGCAGCGAGCCAGCGATCGGGACCCATGATGCGCTCACGGTACGCGCCATCGTCGTCAATGACACAGCAGTGGTCGTCGCCGACGTCATTGGCCTGCATCACGAGATGAGTGAGCGCATCCGCAAGGCCTGTGTCCTGCCGGACGACCATGTCATCATTGCCGCGCTGCACAATCACGGCGGGCCGGTGTCGATGGCCGGCCGGCTGAGCCTGCCAAGCGATCAGGACTATCTGCACCAACTGGAACAAGCCTGCATTGCCGCCATCGACCAGGCGGCGGCAGCGCGGCGCCCGGCGACGTGGAGCGTCGGCCTGGGCGGCAATCCGGACGTCGCCCGCAACCGCCGCCATCCCGGCGGCCCGGTCGACAGCGCCGTGCCGATCATCCGCATTCGCGACGCCGAAGGCCGGATGATCGCGGTGATAACCTCCTATGCCTGCCATCCGGTCGTGCTCGGCGCCGACAATCGTCTGTGGACGGCCGACTATCCGCATTTCGTCCGCAGGCATCTCGAAGAGGCCTATCCAGGTGCCATGGCGTTGTTCATGACCGGCTGCTGTGGGGATACCAATACCGGCCACTCGGCGCACGCCTCGATCACGCTCGCCGCCAATCCGGATCGCACCTTTGCCACAGCCGAACGGCTCGGCAACCGCATCGGTGCGGCAGCCGTCGCCGCCGACGAGCACCCCTGCGGCGACGAAGCCGTTGCCAGCAACAAGGTGATCAGCCTGAGCTTCGCCCGGCGCGAGACGGAACCGGTCGGCGTCCTGGCCCGTCGGTGGCAGGACGAGATGGCTACCGCGGAAACCGGTCGGCGGGCTCTGCTGAAATATTGGATCGACTGGGCCCGGCTGATCGCACCGCTCGAGCCTCAGCCGATCGCCGCCCGGGTCACGGTCTTCAACTGGGGTGGCGTTGCGATCGCCGCCATGCCGGGCGAGATCTTTGCCGAAACCAGCCTGTCCGTCCGGCGGGCCTTGGGCGCGGAAACACCCGCCGTCGTCATCGGTCTTGCCGAGGACGGTCCCGGCTACATTCCGCCGGCCAGCGAATTCGCCTTCGGCGGCTACGAAGTCGACGAGGCTCACCGCTATTACGGCGCCCCGGCCGGCTTCGCGCCGGGATCGTCCGAAGCACTGGCAGCGGCCGCGATCGCGCAGTGGCCGCTGCACCACTAACGGGAATTGCGCGATGATCAGCCAGTGCAGCACAAGAACTGAGCAGCTTATTACTTGACCTGCAACCGGTTGCAGGTCAGCCTGCACGGAGCCCAAAAACATCTCGTGCAAAAAGGGAACAGACATGATCAGCACGCAGAGACTGGAAGACAGAACTGTCAGCACGCGGTCCCTGGCACGCGCGGCCCTGATCGGCACTGCGCTGGGCGCCGGTTTGTTTGGGAGCCTTTCGGCGGCTGGCGCCCAGACGATCACCGTATGGAGCGGCTATCCGGAAATGGCACCGTTCTATGAACACGTCGCCCAAGGGCTCAAGGCAACCCATCCGGGTCTCAACGTCAAGGTCGAGGCGATTGCCCTTCGCGAGCATGAAAAGCGCATCGCCCTCGGACTGACGTCCGGCGAGGCGGGTGCGACGGTCATCGAACTGTCCGGCTCGACCGTCAGGCGCTATCTGGAAAACGACCTGCTGCCGAGCGCGCCCGCCGACGTCTCGGCCTTCGTCAAGGATCCGAAGAATTTCGATAGCTTCTTTACCAATGATGCAAGCAAGGACGGTGTCGTCTATGGCATGCCGCTATTTCGTGGCCAGGCATCGCTGTTCTACAACACCGACATGTTCGCCAAGGCCGGTCTGACCCACCCGCCGAAGACCATGGACGAATACACCGACTATGCCGCGAAATTGACGCTGCGCGACGCCACCGGCCATCCGACGGTATCGGGCTGGAGCCTGCGGCTTTCCGGCGGCGGCCAGGGCATTGCCGAGAAATTCTGGACGATTCTGTTCGAGTACGGTGGCTCGGTTCTGGAACCCGCGGCCAACGGCAAGTGGAAGGCGAATTACGCCAACGAGGCAGGCCGTAAGACGCTGAAGCAGTACCTCGACAATGTCTACACCCGCAAAACCGTGACCGTGGAGATGCCCGCCGATGCGGAGGCCTTCGAGCGCGGCCAGACGGCCATGTTCATCCGCGAATCCTGGGTGATCAGCGATATCGCCGCGAAGGCGCCGGATCTGAAATATGCGACGGCACCCCTGCCGATCGGTTCGATCGGACTGCCGACCAATCTCTACGTCAAGGGCGAGGGCAAGGATGCCAAGGCCGCGTGGGATTATGTGATGGCGACCAATTCGCCCGAGAACCTGGTATGGCTCCTCGACAAGGTGGGTTGGTTGCCGAACCGCGGCGGCGTTGACTACTCCGCCGTGACCAAGGCCCAACCGGCGTTTGCTTCCTTTGTGGACTATCCGCAGGGCTATAAGTTCTTCACCCTGCCGTCGATTGCCCCGATCGACGAGATCATGACCCGACTTGCGGCGCAGTTGGCTGCGGCCTACAGCAACCCGGCGCTTGCCGGCAACGACGCCGCCATCGACGCCTTCCTGAAGTCCGCCGCAGACGAGACGAACACCATCCTCAGCCGCGAAGGCCTCCTCGCCGACTAGGCCTGATCTTCCAGGCGATGTCGGCGGCCGACATCGCCTGGAACGACCGCGACGAACAAGGGGGTTACATGCTGCAACGCAAGAGATGGATCTTCGCGATGCTCGCGATCCTGCCCACCCTGGCGATATTCGCTTGGGTGCGGCTTTATCCGATCGCTGACACGTTGAGACTCAGCCTTCAAAAATGGGACATGCTGTCGAAGAACAAGCCATTCGTCGGACTGGCCAATTTTCGCGAACTGATGGGCGATCATCTGTTTCAGGACGCTCTCGTCAATACCACCATCATCGCCTTCGGCGTCCTGATCATCACCATCCCGACGGCTCTTGTCCTAGCGGCGCTGATCTACCACCGCACCCGTTCGCGTTTCGCCGGCTTCTATGAGACCGCGGTGTTCATCCCGTATGTCGTCTCGCTGGTCCCGGCCGCCATGGCATGGAAATGGATCTTCGATGCCAAACTCGGGCCGCTCAATGTGCTTTTGTCAATGTTCGGCATCGCCCCGCAAGCCTGGCTTTTCAACCCCGTGCTGTCGGTCGTCTGCATCATCGTCCTGTGCTCGTGGCAGGCGCTTGGGTATGCCGTGCTGATCTATATCGTCGGTTTCAAGAGCCTTCCGGTCTCGCTGTTCGAGGCAGCCAAGCTCGACGGCGCGTCAGGCCCGCAATCCTTCTGGTATGTGTCGGTGCCCATGCTGAAGCCGATTACCCTTTACGTCTCGGTGGTGACGCTCATCTCGGGCTTCAATGTCTATGCTCAGGCCTTCGTGCTCGCCTCCGATGCGCAAGGCGCACCTGGCCGCCAAGTGCGCGTGCTGGTGCTGGACATGCTGGAGAACAGCTTCCGCAACTACCGTGTCGGCTATGCGGCGTCCGAAGCGGTCGTCTTGCTGGCCATCGTGCTGGTGCTGACCCTCATCCAGTTTTCCCTGTTGCGCGAAAAGGGACGGTCATGACCGAGATCACCGAGGGAGCCCGCCTGCGGTTCAGGAAGAAATTGATCGATCGTGCCATCGATCTACTGCTGATGGTCTTTTCGGTGCTGATGGTACTGCCGTTGATCTTGCTGGTGTCGAACGCCTTCAAGTCGCCGCAGGAAATGCTCGCCTGGCCGCCGACGATAATTCCACACGCCCCGACGCTCGCCAATTTCAAGGCCGTGTTTGGCGAGACGCCACTGCTACGCTGGATCGGCAACAGCCTGCTGTTCTCCGGCCTCTCTACCGTCTGCATTGTCGCGACCTCGGCTTTTGCGGGCTATGTGCTCGGCAAGTTCCGCTTTCGCACCATGAACATCTTTTTTGCGTTGTTCCTGGCAACGGCGGTGGTGCCGTTCGAGGTCTACATGATCCCGCTGTATTTCCAGGCTCAAGCGCTCGGCATCCTCAATTCGGTTTGGGGACTGCTGCTCGGCTATCTGGTGATGAGCTTCGGCATCTTCCTGATCCGACAGAATGTCATCCACGCGATCCCCGATGAACTGCTGGAGGCCGCCCGGATCGATGGCGCCGGTGAATTGTGGATCTTCTGGCGCATCGTCCTGCCGCTGTTGCGCGGTGCGCTCGGCGCGCTCGGGGTCCTCGCCTTCTTCCAGGCATGGACGTCGTTTGCCTGGCCGATGATCGTCACCACGACGCGGGAACACTACACGATCGAAGTTGGGCTCGCGCTGTTCCAGACCGGCTTTACCGTCGATCTCGGCCGTCTCAGCGCCGCCTCCGCGGCCGTTCTGATCCCGTCGATCACCCTGTTCGTGTTGCTGCGCCGCAACTTCGTCCAGGGCGTCGCGACCACCGGGTTGAAGGAATGACGATGACCAACGACTTCCTGCGGCACGCCAGAAAGACCTATACCGTTGCCAATGCGGCGACGCTCGACTGGATGCTGAGCCGGCCGAGCCTTGCCGGCGGCTTCCTCAACACCAAGCAGAACAGCCTGACACTGAAGGAGTACGACGCCTCCGACGGGCCGCGTGGCCCCGACTTTCTCTACGGCTGGATCCAGGGACGCGGTCTGGAAGCGCTTGTCAGCCACGCCGCATTCTTCCAGCCTCGCCAACCGAACCTGGCGGCGCGGCTGGACGTGGCAGGTGGCACGCTTTACGCGGCGCTGAAACGTCTGCGGCAACCGAACGGCCATGCCTACTTCTGTTACGATCGCGGCATGCGACCTGTCGTCACCGATGCGGCGGGATCCGCGCAGCCGCAAGATCAACCTGCTGATATCTATACCTATTCCGATGCTTTCGTCGCCAAGGGGCTGGTGGCCGCCGCCCATCGCTATGCCCCCGCCGAGCTTGCCGAACAGCTCGCCTATTTCGACCGCGTCATCGCGGCCATCGATCATCAGCGCTTTCAAATGGATGAGAGCCAGCATCTGGGCGACGCTGCGCTGGCAGCGCAACCCGATGATTTCGGCCCGCAGATGATCCTGTTGGGGGCTGCCGGCATGCTGTCACGCCGGGGACTTGCCGCCCACGCCACCTATGCCGACCGCTTCATCACCCATGTCCTCGACCATCATCTGGACGTCGCCACCAACCTGTTGCGCAACGTCCCCGGCGAAGACGCCTGCAATGTCGGCCACGGCATCGAATTCGTCGGCTTTGCGCTCGACTACCTGCCCGAAGATGCTGATCCGGGGCTGGTCGCAACACTGGAGCGCGTCCTGATTGCCTCCTTTACCGCCGGATTCGTCCAACCGGGCATCGCACTTTCGGTTTCCATATCGGACGGCCGGCCCGTCAGCCCGTATTGCCCCTGGTGGTCGTTGCCGGAAACCGTGCGGGCGGCAAGCCTCGCCTACAGGCGCACCGGCAATCGCCGGAGCCTGGAGATCTGGCATCGGTCGCACGACGCCTTTTTCTCGACCTATTGGCGGAGCGAACCGCCGATCGCATACCAGACGATGACCAGGGATGGTCCGGTCGATTTCGTGCCGGCAACACCCGATCTCGATCCCGGCTATCACACCGGCCTCAGTCTCATGGCAGCGATCGGCGCCGCCGACGCGCTGCTCGCTGCGGCCGACACCACTCAGGCGTCAAGGTAGACCCATGGCTTCCGTCGAAATTCAGAACGTCCACAAGATCTTTGGCGATCTGGAAACCATCAAGGGCGTCTCGCTCAAAGTGCCGGATGGTGCCTTCGTCGTCTTCGTCGGGCCGTCCGGCTGCGGAAAATCGACGCTGCTCAGGATGATCGCCGGGCTGGAGGACATCAGTAGCGGCACCATCCGCATCGGTGACCGCATCATCAACGATGTCGAACCGAAAAACCGCGACATCGCCATGGTGTTCCAGAACTACGCGCTCTATCCGCATATGACCATTGCCGAGAACATGGCGTTTTCGCTGCGGCTCGCCAAGAAACCGCGCGCCGAGATCGACAGTCGCGTCGCCGACGCTGCGCGGATCCTCGGGCTCAGCGACTATCTCGATCGCTATCCCAAACAGCTTTCCGGCGGGCAACGCCAGCGCGTCGCCATGGGCCGGGCGATCGTACGCAATCCGCAGGTGTTCCTGTTCGACGAGCCGCTGTCGAACCTCGACGCCAAACTGCGGGTGCAGATGCGCGCAGAACTCAAGGACATCCACTTCCGCCTGAAGACCACCACGATCTACGTCACACACGACCAGATCGAGGCGATGACCATGGCAGATCGGATCGTCGTGCTGCGCCAGGGCCTCGTTGAACAGATCGGCGCGCCACTCGACATCTACGACCGACCGGTCAATACCTTTGTGGCGAGCTTCATCGGCTCGCCGTCGATGAACTTGCTTGAGGGACTGATCAGCGACGACGGGATGGCGGTGATGACCAGCGGCGGCATCCGCCTGCCACTTGCGGCTCCGGTTGCCGCGCGCGGTCCGGTCCTCTACGGCATCCGACCGGAGCACCTGTTCGTCTCAAAGGATGGGGAGGGGCTGGCGATGCTGGTCCACAATGTCGAGCCGACTGGCTCGGAAACCTTCGTGCAGGGCGACGTCGACGGCCAGAAGCTGTCGGTGCAGTTGCGCGAACGGATCGTCATCCATCCAAACGAAAAGCTGTTTCTGCGATTTTCCCCCAGCAACAGCCACGTGTTCGACAAGACGTCCGGACAGCGCCTGGGTGAATGAGCACCAGGGAAATCGCCGGTCTCGCGCTGTATTGTTCTCGATGGCCGGTCCATCCGGGCGATGTCAGTTCTGCCATTCTCCGCACTCCCATCTATTGGGGCGATCTGAACCGCTATGACCCCGCGCAGACTGCGGCGACGCTGTCGTTGCCGGCGCTGATCCTGCAGGGCGATCGCGACTGTCAGGTGCGCCTCGCCGACGTCGTCCGCTTCCGCGCTGCCTTGGCCGGCCATGCAAACGCCGAAATCCATGTCATGCCCACGCTTAACCACTTGTTCATGCCCGGACGCGGCGCCAGCACGCCAGCCGAATTCGAAATCGCCGGGCATGTGAACGTTGCCGCCATCGATCTGATTTCCGATTTT
>JARLIT010000024.1 GCA_031291575.1 Ancalomicrobiaceae bacterium | reverse complement strand
CCGAAGCGGCGGATCGGATGGGATCCGCGCCGGCGCAGCTTGTCCAACAACAGATAGATCACCGGCGTCGTATAGAGCGTCAGCAATTGGCTGAGCGCCAGACCACCGACGATGGTGATCCCCAGGGGGCGGCGCAGTTCGGCCCCCGGTCCGCTGCCGAGCGCCAGGGGCAGCGCGCCGAGGAGGGCAGCCAGCGTCGTCATCAGGATCGGGCGAAAGCGTTCCAGACAAGCCTTGTGGATGGCGGCGCGCGGGGAAAGCCCCTCTTCGCGTTCGGCGGCGAGCGCGAAGTCGACCAGCATGATGCCGTTCTTCTTGACGATGCCGATCAGCAGGATGATGCCGATGAAGGCGATGATGGAGAGCTGCGTGCCGACCGCGTTGATGGCCAGAAGCGCACCGAGCCCGGCGGACGGCAGCGTCGAAATGATGGTGATCGGGTGGATCAGGCTCTCGTAGAGGACGCCGAGGATGATGTAGACGGCGACGACGGCGACGAGGATCAGCACGCCCATGTTGGAGCCCTGACTGCGTGCGTCTCTGGCATCGCCGGCATATTCGGTGTGCAGCCCTTCGGGCAGATGCAAGTTGGCGACGACGCGGTCGACGTCGTTGGAGGCGGTCTCGAAGGCGATGTTCGGGGCTAAGTCGAAGGTGAGGGTGATCGAGGGGAATTGCCCTTGGTGATTCACCAACAGGGGCGCCGAGCCGCGCTCCAGGTGGGCGACGGCCGACAGAGGCACCTGCTTGCCACCGCTACCGGGCACGTACAGGCCCTCGAAGTCGCCGGGATCGCGGCGGCGGCTGTCGTTCACCTCCATCACCACGGTGTACTGGTTGCGCTGGGTGT
Source organism: Ancalomicrobiaceae bacterium (assembly GCA_031291575.1). Classification (GTDB taxonomy): domain Bacteria; phylum Pseudomonadota; class Alphaproteobacteria; order Rhizobiales; family Ancalomicrobiaceae; genus CAIYYN01. Next base: position 12,854 of record JARLIT010000024.1, on the reverse strand, counting down.
AGATGGTCGAGACCTGCCGCTGGCCGAAGGCATCGGACAGGACCGTGTCGATGTCCTGGATCTTGACGCCTAAGCGCGAGGCGGTCGAGCGGTCGATCACCAGCTTGGCATCGAGGCCGCCCGGATTGCGGTCGGTCGAGACATCGACGAGCCCAGGCAGTTTCTGCAGCTCGGCCAGCACCTTCGGCGTCCATTCGACCAGTTCGGTGAGGTCCGGATCCCACAGTGTGTACTGGTACGGCGACTTGCCGGTGCGGCCACCGGCACGCAGGTCCTGCACCGGGGTCAGGAATACGTTGAGGCCGGCAACCTGCTGCAAGGGGGCGCGCATTCGCGCGATGACGGCCGGCGTGGTCAGGCCGCGGACCGCCTGCGGCTTCAGGTTGACGTAGAACTGGCCCTGGTTCATCGAATGTCCGCCGCCGAGGAACGAGGCGACGTGGTCGACTGCCGGATCCGCCTTGACGATCTCGGCGGCGCGTTGCTGCAGCGCACCCATCGCTTCGAAGGAGACGTCGGGAGCGGCCTCGGTGAAGCCCATGATCAGGCCGGTATCATCCTGCGGAAAAACCCCTTTCGGTGTTGACCGGTAGAGGTCGACGGTGACGAAGACGGTCGCTAGCATGATCATCAGCATACCGATCGGCCGGTTCAGCGCGCCCGACAGCGTCCAGCCGTAGGCGCGGACCACGGCATTGAGCGAAGCCTCGAAGGCGCGGTCGAACCAGGAATGCCGGTCCTGCGACGCATCGCGCATGAAGTGGCCGCAGATCATCGGCGTCACCGTCAGTGAGACGGCGGTCGAGACCAGGATTGCGAAGGTCAGCGTTGCGGAAAACTCGAAGAACACCCGGCCGGCAATCCCGCCGATGAACAGGATCGGAATGAAGGCGGCGATCAGCGACAGGCTGATCGAGATGACCGTGAAGCCGATCTGCCCGGCGCCGACGACCGCGGCCTGCAGCCGGCCCATACCTTTCTCGATGTTGCGATGGATGTTCTCGATCATCACGATGGCATCGTCGACGACAAAGCCCACAGCGACGATGATCGCCATCAGCGAGATATTGTCGAGGGTGAAGCCGGCGACCCACATGGCGGCGGTCGTGCCGGCGAGCGACAGGGGCACGGTGACGCCAGCGGCGATCGTTGGCGTCGCCCGACGCAGGAAGACGAAGACCACCATCATCACCAGCGCCACGGAGATCAGCAGCGTCTTCTGGATCTCGATGATTGAGGCGCGGATGGTGACCGAGCGGTCGGTCAGAACTGCGACGTCGAGCCCGGCCGGCACCCACTTGGTGAATTCCGGGATCAGGGCCTTCACCCGGTCGACGGTCTCGATGACGTTGGCGTTCGGCTGCTTGGTGATGTTGATGAGCACGGCCGACTGGCCGTCGTACCAGCCGGCGGCATAGGAGTTGCGCACGCCCTGATCGACAGTGGCGACGTCGCCCAGCCGCACGACGACGTTGCCGGGCCGGTTGGCGATGATGATGCGGCGGTAGTCCTCCACCGAGGAGATCTGATCGGTGGTGGCGATGACATGGCCCTGCCAATGGCCGTCGAATCCGCCGACCGGCGAGGCGACGTTGGCCCCGGCGATCGCTGTCCTGATCGCATCGAGCGACAAGCCCATGGCGGCGAGCCGCGCCGGATCCACCCGCACGCGGATTGCCGGCTGTTCGGCGCCGTTGACTGCCACGTCGGCGACGCCGTCGACCTGTGCCAGCCGCTGCGCCAGAACCGTGTCGGCGAGGTCGTAGATGCGGCTCGGCGCCATGGTCTTCGACGTCAGCGCCAGGATCAGCACCGGCATCGAGGCGGGGTTGAACTTGCGGAACTGCGGCAGCGACGGCAGGTCGCCCGGCAGGTCGGTCGCCGCCGCATTCAAGGCAGCCTGCACGTCGCGGGCGGCGCCGTCAGTCGAACGGTCGAGCGAGAATTGTACGATGATCGACGTCGAACCGAGCGCTGAGGACGACGTCAGCTCGGTTACCCCGGCGATGCCGCCGAGGCGGCGCTCCAACGGGGCCGCGACCGTTGCCGCCATGGTTTCGGGATCGGCGCCAGGCCGCGAAGCGATGACGCGCACGGTCGGAAAGTCGACCGAGGGCAGACTGGCGACCGGCAACACCAGATAGGCGACGACTCCGGCCAGGAACAGGCCGACGGCCATCAGGATGGTGCCGACCGGACGTCTGATGAAGGGCCGCGACAGGTTCATCGACGCCCCCTATTCGGCCGGGCCGGCGTGTGGCCGGCCGGTCCCGGCAAGGTCGCCGTCCGGCAGGTCGATCGGGCCGGAGGTGCGCCGCCGCCCGCCGAGTTTCCGGCTCACCCAATCGACCATCAGGTAGATGACCGGCGTCGTGTAGAGGGTGAGGAGTTGGCTCAACACCAGCCCGCCGATGATGGTGACGCCCAAGGGGATGCGCAGTTCGCTGCCGGTTCCATGCGCGAAGGCGAGCGGCACCGCGCCGAGGAGCGCGGCGAGCGTCGTCATCATGATCGGGCGGAAACGCAGGATCGCGGCCCGGACGATGGCCGATTCCGGGTCGAGCCCCTCATGCCGTTCGGCTTCGAGGGCAAAGTCGATCATCATGATGGCGTTCTTCTTGACGATGCCCATCAACAGAACGATGCCGATCAGGGCGACGATCGAGAGATCCAATCCGGCGAGGTTCAAGGCGATGAGCGCGCCGACGCCGGCCGACGGCAGGGTGGAAAGGATCGTTACCGGGTGGGCGAAGCTCTCGTAGAGGACGCCGAGCACCAGATAGATGACGACGACGGCGGCCAGGATGAGAAGCGGCTCGTTGGCGAGCGATTTTTCGAATTCGGCCGCATCGGCGGAAAACGTCCCGGCAACCGTCGCCGGCATGCCGATCTCGGCCTCGGCCTGCTGGATCGCGGCCAGTGCGCCGTCGAGCGAGGCGCCGGCAGCAAGGTCGAAGGAGATGATTGCCGCGGGGAACTGTTCCTGGTGCGAGATCGACAGGGGGGCGGTGGTGCGTTCGACTGAGGAGAAGGACGTCAGCGGCACCTGCTGGCCGTTGCCGTTGACGTAGATCTTGTCGAGGAAGTTCGGATCGGTCTGATAGCGCGGCGCCGCCTCGAGGATGACGCGGTACTGGTTCGACTGGGCGTAGATGGTGGAGATCTGCCGCTGCCCGAAGGCGTCGTTCAACGTGTCGTCGATCGCTTGCACGGAGATGCCGAGGCGGCCGGCCTGCTCGCGCTCGATGTGGATACGCGCCTCGAGCCCGCCGGTCTGGGTTTCCAAGGCGACATTGGCAATGACGTTCGAGGTGGCAAGCCGGCGGATCAGCTTGTCGGCGGTCGTCGATACTTCGCCGGCATCGGCGCCAGACAGCGTGTATTGGTACTGCGAGCGGCTGATGCGGGTGGTGATCTGGATGTCTTGCACCGGCTCGAGATAGGTCACCGCGCCGGGGATCCGGGCCGTGGCGACCCGCAGCCGTTCGCCGATCTCAGCAGCGCTCGCCGTGCGCTTGTCGCGCGGGGTCAGCGTCACCGTCAGCCGGGCGATATTGCTGGTGGCGTTCAGGTCGCCGATGCCGACGACCGAAATGACGCTGGCGACATCCGGATCCCGACGCATCTCGCGCCCGACCGCGTCCTGCAGCCGGCTCATTTCGGCGAAGGAGGCGTCGACGTTGCCTTCCAGCACGACGGAGAGCAGACCGGTATCCTGGCTCGGCAGGAAGCCCTTCGGGCTCTTGATGTAGAGGTCGGTGGTCAGCGCCAAAGTGGCGACCGTGATCAGCAGCATGGTGCCGCGGTGGCGCATCGCCCAGACGAGGGAGGCGCGGTAGCCGGCCGCCATCCAGTCGAAGGGGACTTCGGCCAAACGGGCGAGAATCCCAGGCCTGTCGTTCTCCTTCACCTTGAGGAGGAGCGAGCACATCATCGGCGTCAGCGTCAGCGATACGATGGCCGAGACGACGACGGCGATGGAAAGCGTCAGCGCGAATTCCCGGAACATGCGGCCGACTAGGCCGGTCATGAATAGAAGCGGGATGAATACCGCGATCAGCGAGGCGGTGAGCGAGATCACGGTAAAGCCGATCTCGCCGGCGCCTTCGAGGGCCGCCTGACGCGGCGCCATGCCGTCCTCGATCTTGCGGACGATGTTCTCGATCATCACGATGGCATCGTCGACGACGAAGCCGGTGCCGATCGTCAGTGCCATCAAGGACAGGTTGTCGAGGCTGAAGTTGGCGTACCACATCACCGCGAAGGTGGCGACGATGGAGAGCGGCAGCGCCACGCCGGCGATGATCGTCGCCCGGATCGTCCTCAGGAACAAGAGCACCACGGCGATGACAAGCAGCGCCGAGAGAGCAAGGGTGAATTCGACGTCGGCGATCGAGGCCCGGATCGTCTCAGTGCGGTCATGCACGATGGCAAGCGTGGCCCCTTTCGGCAAAGACCGCTGCAGCCGCGGCAGTTCCTTTTTGACGAGGTCGGCTGTCTCGACCACATTGGCGCCCGGCTGGCGCTGCACGTCGAGGATGACGGCCGGCTGGCCCTGGTACCAGCCGGCGACGCGGGCGTTCTCGAGCCCGTCGATGACCTGGGCGACGTCCTTCAACAGCACCGGCGCGCCGTTGCGGTAGGCGACAAATACCGTCTCGTAGGCCTTGGCGGCGGAGATCTGGTCATTGGCCGAGATCGTGTAGGACTGCTGCGCGCCGTCGAGTGAGCCCTTCGACCCAGCGACGTTGGCGGCGACGATCGCTTGGCGGAGATCTTCGAGCCCCAGCCGGTAGTTGGCGAGCCGGGACAGGTCCGCCTGGATCCTGACCGCGGGCCGGATGCCGCCCTCGACCGCGACGTGGCCGACACCGGCGATCTGGGAGAGGCGCGGGGCGATGAGCGTGTCGGCGAGATCGGAGGTGGTCCTGAGGGCCTCCGTCGAGGAGGTCAGCGCCAGGGTGACGATCGGCGTGTCCGCCGGGTTAACCTTGGAGTAGACGGGCGGGTAGGGCAGGTTCCTCGGCAGGGCGGAGGCCGCGGCGTTGATCGCCGACTGGACGTCCTGCGCCGCACCATCGATGTCGCGGCCGAGCTGGAACTGCAAGGTGACGGTCGAGCGGCCGAACGAACTCTCCGACGTCATGGCGGCGAGCGAGGCGATCTGGCCGAACTGGCGCTCCAAGGGTGCGGTGATGATCGAGGCGATCGTGTCCGGATTGCCGCCGGGCAATTGGGTGACGACCTCAATGGTCGGGAAGTCCACCTGCGGTAGCGAGGACACCGGCAGTGACCGAAACCCCAGCACGCCGACGAGGAGGACCGCTATCCCGAGCAGCGACGTCGCGACCGGCCGTTCGATGAAGGGGGTCGAGACGCTCATCCCTCACCTCACCCGGGTGGTCGGCAGAATACCCTGCGTGTTGGCGGCGTCAGGCGGTTGGCTGGGCGATGTCCGACCAAGACCGGCCGGGCCAGTTGCGTCGCCGCGGCGGGAGGGACCGAGCTGGCCGGGTGCGGAGCGGCGGCGCTGCGCATCGTCCGGCAGATTGGCGGGGGCATCCTGCGACTCGGGCGTTGGCTGGGTGTCCGGTTGGCCCGGCGCCTTGCGGCGTTTGTCGTCGGGCCGCTTGGTCGGCGTTGCGTCGGGCGAGGTGTCTGCGGTTCCGATCGTTACCTTGGTGCCGTCGATCAGCCGGGCGAAGCCGGTCGTCACCACTTCCGCCGGCGGCTTCACCCCGTCGACCACGACTGCGCGCAATTCGTCCTGCCGGCCGATCACCACGGGCGTCTGGCGGGCGGTCTTGTCCTCGGCGACAACGAAGACATAGGCACCGTTCGGTCCCCGCTGCACGGCGGCGGAGGGAACGACGACGGCGTCCTTCAGCGTTTCGACGAGGACGCGCACGTTGACGAACTGCCCTGGCCACAGCTGGCTCTGGGTGTTGGGGAAGGTGGCCTTCAGCCGGACCGTGCCGGTCGTCGGGTCGACCTGATTGTCGATCACGGTCAAGGTGCCGCGGTCGATGACATTGGCCTCGTCCGCGTCGAGCACCTGGATGTCGACCGGACCGCGCGCTGTGGCGGCGGACAGTGCCTTCAGGGATTGCTGCGGCAGGTTGAAGATGATCGAGATCGGCTGGACTTCGGTCAGGACGACGATGCCGGCTTGGTCGTTGGCGTGGACAATGTTGCCGGGATCGACGACGCGGATGCCGGTGCGCCCGTCGATCGGGGCGCGGACCGTGGTGTAGTCGAGATAGGTGCGTGCGTTGTCGATCTGAGCTTGGTCGGCACGGACGAGTGCCTGCAATTGCGTCACCATGGCCTTCTGCGTGTCGGCCTGCTGGCGTGTGCCGTAATCGGTGGTGGCGAGTTTCTCGTAGCGGGCAAGGTCGGTCATCGCGTTGGCGAGTTGGGATTCGTCCTGCGCCTTCTTGGCGACCATCTGATCGTACTGCGCCTGGTAGGTGCGGGCATCGAGCCGGGCAAGCACGTCGCCCTTCTTGACGAACTGGCCTTCCTTGAACCCGACCTCGAGCAGAAGACCGTCGATTTGCGGCTTGACCAGGATGGTGGCGAGCGCCTGCACCGTGCCGACGGCGTCGGTGGTGACCGGCACGTCCTCGGTCTTGACCTTGGCGACCAGCACCGGCACGGCCTGATTGCCACCCGGCCGCACGCGACGGCTGCCGCCCGGACCTCCCGGGCCCGGACCCGGCGGCTCCTCGGCGGCGTTCTGCGTCGGCGTTGCCGGCGCCGTCCAGGATTCGACCGCCACGCGGATCGGCGCCGGCAACAGCGGCACCAGCCGCTGCGCCAGCATGCCGACCGGCCAGAACGGCAGGCTGCCGGTCTTATCGAGATAGGCGGCGATGGCGACGAGGACGATCAGCGGCAACAGGAAACCGCCACGGCGTCGCCGCTTCTGCGCTTCGGCAGACTGGCCGTCGCCCGCCCCGGCTTCGGCGCTGCCAACGGGCGTCTCGACCGACGATTGATAGCGCCCGTTGATCTTGCGGAAATCGGATTTCGTCGGCCTGAAATTCACTTGCCATCTCCTGGGGCACGGGTGGCGATGTCCTCTTTCGTCCAACCACCGCCGAGTGCCTGATAGAGCGACACCACGGCCTGAAGCCGCTGCAGCTTGATCTGCACGAGCTGATCCTGAGCCTGGAATAGCGTCGACTGCGTTTGCGACAGCGTCACGATGTCGATCGTTCCCTCACGCAACCGCTGCTCCGAAATCATGTAAGCGCGGCGCGACGCATCGACGACGGCGAGTTGCAAGCGCAGGTGCTCATTGGTCTTGCGCACGGCGACGAGCGCGGACTCTACGTCGGAAAATGCCGATATGATGGCCTTTCTGTAGGTCTCGAGCAGCTCCAGATAGCGCCCGCGTTCGTTGGCCAACTGGTTTTCGAGATTGAAGCCGTCGAAGATCGGCTGCGTCAGACCGGCGGTCAGTTGGTAGAACGCAGCATCGGGGCGCAACAGCGTCTTCAGGGTGATGCTTTCGAGACCGCCGCGGGCGCTGAGGTCGATCGACGGGAAAAAGGCGGCCCGGGCTGACGCGACATTGGCGTGGGCGGACTTCAGGCCGGCTTCGGCGGCGGCGACGTCCGGGCGGCGGACCAGCAATTCCGACGGAAGCCCGACCGCAACCCCGGGCACTTTCAACCCGGCGAGCGAACCGTCCTTCAGGGTCAGTGCTTCCGGCGGTTGGCCGAGGAGCACGGCAAGGGCAAATTTCTGCTGCGCGACCTGCTGCTCAAGTGGCGGGATGGAGGCGCGCTGGGTGGCGACGATGCTCTCCTCCTGCGCCACGTCGAGCGCCGTCGCGGTGCCAACCGACAGCCGGCCGCGAATGGCGGCGAGTACGCGGTCGGCGGTGCGCACGTTCTCGCGCGCAATGCCGATGCGATCCTCTGCTGCGAGGATGTTGAAGTAGCCGTTCACCACCGCCGCCACCGTTGACAGAGTGGTGACGTCACGATTGTAGCGAGCCTGGACCGCCAGCTGGCGGGCCGCTTCGAGGCCGGCGGCGTTCTTGCCCCAGATGTCGAGCGTGTAGCTGGCGGAAAGCCCGAGCGAATAGGAATGCGAAATCGAGGATCGGAACGGCGGACTGTCCTTCTGCATCGTGCCCGGATTGAGCGAGGTCGAGGCATTGGCGTTGCCGGACAGCTGCGGGAAAAGCGCCGATCCGGCGACGCCGGCCTGGGCCTCGGCCTGCAGGATGCGGGCGCTGGCGGCGGCGATGTCGAGATTGTCGATGCGGGCATCGTGAACGAGGTGGGTGAGCTCGGCCGAACCGAAAACGGCGGGCCAATCGAGCGGCAGCGGCGCGCCCGGCCGGGCAGGTTCCTGCAGATAGCGGGTAGGTGCGGTGGTGTCAGGTTCGGCGAGCGGTTCGAAGCCGGAGCAGCCGGCGAGCAGAAAGGCGACCAGGGCAGCCGATAAGCGTCGTCCCGACGCCAGCCGAGGCATCGAAACGCCATACGCAACGGACTGACGCGAACAACGCATGACCGATGGCTCCTCCGGTCGACGAGACTACCCCAAGAGAGAGCCCGCCGCCGCGCTCCGGGGTATCACACCTGCGCCTCAGGTGCAGACCGACATCTGCGCCTGTTCGGCAAAGCCGTCAGTCCGACGGAACCGGCGCCGGACTGACCCACTCTAGCCTATAGCGTGCCGGAGCCGAGGATGGCGTGACTGATTGTTTCCGTCCACAACCGGATTATTCCGCATGTTGGCTTTTGCGGGCGACGCGATGCTGGACGGGGCCGCAGCTGCCCGGTCAGGACAACAGGGCGCGGGCCGCTTCCGCATCGAGCGCAATGCCGTTGAGGATGCCGCCGGTGAGCGCGGCGGCGATCGCCGGAGCCTTCGCCTCGCCGATGGCGGCACCAATGCGCAAGGGAGCGCGGCGCAATTCGTCGAGCGTTACCGACAGCGTGCGGTCGTCGAACTCGGTCGGGAAATTCTTGCCGTCGGCGCCGTAGAAGCGGGCGCAAATGGTGCCGACCGCGCCCTTCTGCCGGATGGTCTCGATGTAGCTCACATCGATCACGCCATGGCGAAACACCGTGGCGCGGGCCGAGATCGAGCCGATGCCGACGAGGGCGATCGAAGTGCGGCGCATCAGGTCGAAGACCGACTTGATGGTCGCGGTCTCCTTCAGCACCTTGGCCGCGGAAACGTCGTCGACGATTGCGGGCACGGGTAGTTGCCAAGCCCGAGCGCCAAGCCCGCTCGCCAGAACCCGGCAGACTTCGCTCGAGTGGGTCGGCATCTGCGGTGCGCCGACGCCGCCGATCAGCGAGACGACGTCGACATCGGAGGTGCGGGCGCGGCGAATGCCGGCGGCGACCGCGGCGATCGTGTCGCCGTCGGATACGCCTAGGACAGTTCCGGGCTGGATGCGCTCCTCGATGGCGGCGGCCACGGCGCGGCCGAGCACTTCGTACGTGGACACAGACGACGCCCGCGGCTGCACGACGATGGCAAGATCGAGGCCGAAGCGGGCGATCAGCCGGCGCTCCAATTCGAAGTCCCTCAGCCCGAACGAGGTGATCTGGATCTCGACGAAACCAAGGTCCATCGCCGCCTTCAGGAACCGGCTGACGGTCGATTCCGACAGGGCAAGCAGCCGGGCGATCTCGTTCTGCGGCAACCGCTGGTCATAACGCATCCGCGCGATGCGCAGGATCATCTCTTCGTCGCGTCGGTTTCGGGCCATGGTACTCGGAGGCAGAAGCTCTTGGCGGGATTGTGCCCTCCTTAACATGCCGGTTCGGTCACGTCTCTAGGGCGAATGGGGGAAAGGGCGCCGGTATAGGTGAATTCCGCTGCTGTCGCCGGCCGCCTAACGGGCCGCGCCAGCTGTCTCTCCCGGATTAGCCGGCTGCGGCGAAAGCGGCGGCGGGCGGCCAAGCAGCCGATCCGGGGGCTCATGCCCGGCAAATTCACGGTTGAGGAGCAACGGTCGGCGCCGATATCGCGAGGGATACCGGCGTCGGCGGCCAAATGGGGAAGGTATGCCAGTCGCGGCGCCGGGGCAGTCGTCCCGGCGCGGCCGATCGCCGATCGTTCAGGCCAGCTTTTCCGCGACCAAACGACGCAAGGCGCGCAGGTCCTTGGCGAACAGTCGGATGCCCTCGGCGAGTTTTTCGGTCGCCATGGCATCCTCGTTCATGGTCCAGCGGAAGGCCTTCTCGTCCAGGACGATCTTGTCCGGCTTGGAGGTGACGAGCTCCGGCGCGAGCCTGCGCGTCAGCTCGCCGGACTCCTCGGCGAGACCCTTCAGCAGGGCCGGGGAAACCGTCAGGCGGTCACAGCCGGCGAGCGCCTCGACCTCGCCGACGCTGCGGAACGAGGCGCCCATGACGATCGTTTTGATGCCGTGGGTCTTGTAGTAGTCGTAGATGCGCTTGACAGAGATGACGCCGGGATCTTCATCAGGCGTGAAGGCGCGGCCTTCGGCCTTGACGTGCCAGTCGAGGATGCGGCCGACGAAGGGCGAGATCAGGAACACGCCGGCATCGGCGCAGGCCACCGCCTGGGCAAGCGAGAACACCAGGGTCAGGTTGCAGTCGATGCCTTCCTGCTGCAGGACACGGGCGGCCTGAATGCCTTCCCAGGTGGCGGCGACTTTGATCAGAATGCGGTTGCGCCCGATGCCCCGCGCCTCATAGGCGGCGATGACCGCGCGAGCCTTGGCAAGGGTGGCCTCGGTATCGAAGGACAGATCGGCGTCGACTTCGGTCGAGACGCGGCCCGGGACGATCTTCGTCAGCGCGGCACCGACCGAAATGGCCAGACGATCGGCCACGGCCTTGGTGACCGCCTCGCCCGGCCCTTGGGATCGGCCCCAGGTCACCGCTTCGTCGACAAGCTCGGCTGCCCCCGGCGAAGAGACGGCCTTCAACACGAGCGTCGGATTGGTGGTGCAGTCGACCGGTTGGAATGCTTTGACCGCCTCCAAATCGCCACTGTCGGCAACCACGACAGTCATGGCTTTCAGCTGGTCTAATTTCGATACCATCGCAGGGTCCTCCTGACGGTTCTCAGTGCCTTTGCCCATGCGGCGTCCAGGCGACTTCCGACGTAGTATAGACCGTCTGCAATTTGAAAGAAATTGCAGAACGTAGAAAAATTTCAGTACGGCCTTTGCGCCAGATCAAGGCGCCGTCGGGCTCGGCGGAGGCATGGCAGCCGTTTGGCCAAGCCATGACCACCAAATGGTGCGCCGACCGACCACGACAACGGCTCGTCGGGCGAGGATGGGCATATTTACGGATACCGCAAGCGGTTGCCGGTGGAATCGCCATCACCGCCGAAGATTTCTGCCGCTCCCGTCTCAGAACAGTCGCGGCAGATGGGTGAGCGTGGTCGATCCGACCTTCACCGCGCCCTGGTCGACAACGATGTCGAGGGCGCGTCCGCGTCCCGAAGGACCGTCCGCCGGCTTGCCCAGGAGCGTGAAGGCGCTCGCCACCGCCATGACCTCTGCCTTGCCTTTCAGCGAACTGCCGCTGAACAAAAGCGATTCCAGGCCGGTGGCGACGAGGCGCATCGAACCGTTTAGCTGTCCGCCGTCGTCGGCCGAGAGCGTGCCCGTGCCGTCGACCGCAAAGCCGCCGATCGTCCAATGTAGCGAGCGGATGTCGAGCGTACCGCCGCCCTCGGCCCAGAGCTTCAAAGGAGGTGTGCCGGCCGGACGTGCCGTTGGCACATGGCGGGCGACCGCGGCGACCGCCAGGTTGCTGCCGGATGGGCCAAGCGCCTTATCGGCGCGAAACAGTGCCACGCCGTCGAGGCGGGCGACGACGTCGTAGTCGGTGGACGCGGGTGCGGCATCGGCGGCGGGCCGGAGATGGATCTCGGCGTGATCGGCGGTCAGACGGTTCTCTGCGCCACCAGCCGGGGAGACCGCGGCGGACAGGGCGTCGGAAGCGATCGAGAAGCGCTCGGGGCGGCGGCCGTTCAGGCCGATGCTTGCTTGCAGGAGCAGCCAGCTGGCCTTCACCGTCTCGCCATGCGGGCCATCGGCGGAAAGCGGTCCGTCGGCCTCCAGCACGATCCGGTCAGGCTGGTAGACTAGTGCGACGACGCGCAGGCCGGCAACGGCGAGATGCGCCGACGGCTCGGCGAATTCGACCGATGGGGCGCGACAGTCGATATCGACGCGGAACGGCCAGCCCGAAATGCCGCGCTCCGGGCAGACGACGGCGATGCCGCGCGCCTCCTTCAGCCGGGTGAGCTCGACATCCATGCGGGCGGCGACTTCTGAACGCAGATAGACCCAGCCGCCCGACCAGACGCCAACGACGACCGCCACAGCCACCACCGTGAGGATCGCCCAGCGGCCGGTGCGGGACGGGTGTGCGGTTTCAGACATCGGCTGGTCCTTTTCGACTCGGTGGCTGGCGCCATAGCGTCGCGAGGTGAATAGACGGTCCGGCGTCGTGGCGCCACCGGCTCTGCGCTTGGGCGAACGAGCCGAGCTGCTTGACATTTGTTATGGGGAATAGCCTCCATCGCGTCTGGCGTGGCGTTGCGCGTCATTGCTACAGTGAATAGAGGCAATGATGAGGACTGGCGATGTCGTTGCGGCGGATGCGCAGCAAACGGCGGATGCGGCTCGGATCGGCTGGGCCGACGCGGTCTCTCGAAGGGTCGGCTGGGCCGTCCGAGCGGGACGCGCCGCAGCGGCGATGGACACTGGGTCAGGGCAATGACGGATCTCTGGGTGTTCGGTTACGGGTCGCTGATGTGGAATCCCGGTTTTCCCCATCTGGAATCCATTCCGGCTCGGCTCGACGGCTGGCATCGCGCCCTCTGCGTCT
>JARLIT010000192.1 GCA_031291575.1 Ancalomicrobiaceae bacterium | reverse complement strand
TCGAGGAATCCATCGGGTGTCTTGTCCGGTGAAACGGAGGCGGCGCTTGGGCGGAAGGCAAGGCGACGGACAACAGGTCGGCAGATTAGGCGATCAGGCAACGTTGGCAAGCGGACATCGGACGCGACGTCGGCTGGCCCCGGCTGCCGAACCGACGAAACCGGCGCGGCCTAGCCGCCTCGGACGTTTGACAGTGGGCATGCGGGCGCGAATTCCGACCCGCTGAATTTCGACCCGCTGCGGCACAGGCCGCGCCTGCACCCGTGGCGGCGCCATGGCCCATCCACACGGCTCCGCGCGCAGCCGAGGCCGTTTCCGTCGGAGCCGTCCATTTGATGCCGTTGCGCGTGGCCGACGTGCTACCCGGCGTACATGGCTTTGGCGGCGGCCTTGTCCATATCACGGTCGAGCATGTCAGGTCTGCAGCCGCATTGTCAGGCCTTCGGCAGGTTTGAACCGCGTTAGTATACTGGTATATTACTGGCGGTCCGATGCGCGAAGGCTGGCTGTGGACCCTGTCCGGCGGCTGTGGTGGGTGGTCTCGCGCTCTGTCCCTGGCGGGCGGAACGGGCTCGCGCGGGGCAACGGTGCGCGCCCCGCGCCGAAGCCGGAGGACGACGGCTAACTATTTCTTTTTTCGTGAGAAAATCGTTCCGGCGCGGCGATATCGGGGAAAATCGACATTGATCATTCGGTGTTTCAAGCTAGGATAGCGGCCGACGATCGTTGCTGTCGGAACGGATCAGACCGGGGCAGGGGTGGGGCCTCAGGGCTTGACTGCCGGTTGGCGAACTCAGGACGGCCTGCGGGCCGTTCGAACTGAAAGGGCCGAGCGACCGGGTCCGAGCGATCGGGTCGTCGAAAGGGTGCGGGCGGGGCGCCGATACGGTCCGAATCCCGAGAACGCCTGAAGAAGAAGGGCGCCGGCAGTCGTTTGGAAACAAGGGAGGAACCGATGAAGAGTTCGTTGACTCGCAGACACATTCTGGGCGCCGCGGCCGGCCTTGCCGCTTTCCGCATGACGGGTGCGGCATACGCTGCCGCTCTGCCGCCGCTGCCGAAATCGCCGGTGACAATCAACCTCGTCGACGTGGCCGGCGATCTCGCGCTGACCCAGGGTGCCTTCCAGAACTATCTTAAGGCCAAGCCGCAGGTCGTCTCCAAGATCAACTTCACCAAGGCGCCGGCCCCGGAACTGCCGGGCAAGCTCAAGGCCCAGCAAGACGCCGGCCGGCTCGACATCGACATCGTGCTGACCGGTCTCGACGCGCTGGCCGCCGGCATCGAACAGAAGTTGTGGGTCGAACTCTATCCGACCTATGCCGACGCTCTGCCGAAGCTCAACGACATCCTGCTGCCGTCGTCGATCAAGATGCAGGCGCTCGCCAAGGGGCAGGGCGTCATCGTGTCGACCTCGGCCGGCGGGCCGATTATCGAATACGCGCCGGAGCGGGTGAAGACTCCGCCGACGACGGCTGAAGAGCTGTTGGCCTGGGCCAAGGCCAATCCCAACAAGTTCATCTATGCGCGTCCGGCCAACTCCGGCCCTGGCCGCGAGTTCATCATGGGGCTGCCCTACATTCTCGGCGACAAGGATCCGATGGATCCGGTCAAGGGCTGGGACAAGACCTGGGCCTACCTGAAGGAGCTCGGCGAGTATGTCGAGTACTATCCGACGGGCACCGGTGCGACGATGAAGGAGTTCGGCGAGGGGACGCGCGACATGCTCGCCTCGATGACCGGCTGGGACATCAACCCGCGCATCATCGGCGTCGTGCCGAAGAGCGCGGCGATCACCACGCTGAAGGGCTTCCACTTCGTCACCGACGCGCATTTCATCTGCATCCCGAAAGGGCTGACGGACGAGAGGCTTGCGGTTCTCGTCGACATCATCAATTTCGTCATGCAGAAAGAGCAGCAGGCGATCACCTACGACAAGGGCTACGGCTATCCTGGTCCTTCCGTGAAGGACGTGCCGCTGTCGATGGCGCCGCAGGAGAGCCAGGACGCGCTGAAGGAGTTCGGCCGCCCCGAATACGACAAGCTGATTGCCGAGACGCCGTCGGAAGTTCCGCTCGACGCCAACCAGATGGTCGCCGCCTTCCGTATCTGGGACGAGACGGTCGGCGCCAAGAAGACCAAGTGAGCCGATGCGGCCGGGCGGTGTCCGGCCGCAGGCCTGAGGGTGTCGACCCTTTCCTCGGCGTTCGGGCCGCCTTCCTGCACATGGGGGCGGTGGAGCCGGCGGCATGGAACGGGCGGCATCGTTCGTCCTGACCCGACGCTCCCGCCTATGGCGGGGGTGCCGGGTTGAAGTCCGGCGGCTGAGGGCCGGCCATGGGGTGACGCTGTCTCCCGATGGCCGGAGGTGCTGCCGATGGCAGTCAATCCGTGTCAGTTCCATCCTCGCAAACGGTCACCCGTCACATGGCGTCGACGCTTTCCACCTTCAAATCGCTCCGTCTCAACCGCGTCGGTCGAGATTTCGGCCGCCTCAATGCACTGAAGGAGCTGGATTTTTCGATCGAGCGCGGTGAGTTCGTGGCGCTCCTCGGGCCCTCGGGCTGCGGCAAGTCGACTGCGCTCAACTGCATTGCCGGGTTGTTATCGACCACGCGCGGGTCGATCTGGCTGGATGAGACCCGCATCGACACGATGGGGCCGGAGGAACGCGGCTTCGGCATGGTGTTCCAGAACTACGCGCTGTTCCCGCACATGAGCGTCCGGGACAACATCGGCTTCGGGCTGAAGATGCGCGGCGTGCCGAAGGCGGACGCGGCCAAGCGCATCGATCAGGCGATCGCCACCGTCAGGCTCGAAGCCCAGGCGGAAAAACTCCCTGGGCAGCTCTCCGGCGGCCAGCAGCAGCGCGTGGCGATTGCCCGCGCCATCGTCATCGAGCCGCCGGTCGTGCTGATGGACGAACCGCTGTCCAACCTCGACGCCAAGCTCCGGCTGGAGATGCGCCAGGAAATCCGCCGCATCCACGCCGGGCTCGGTTCGATCACGCTCTATGTCACGCATGACCAGGACGAGGCGATGTCGCTGGCCGACCGCATCGTGGTGCTCCGGGACGGCGAGGTCCGACAGATCGGCACGCCGGAGGATCTCTATCTTCGCCCGGCCCGTCTCGACGTCGCCGACTTCATGGGCTTCCGCAACCGTATTCCGGGGCGTGTCGTCGCCCGTTCGGGCGATCACATCATACTCGACGTCGCCGGCACGGAATTCGCCGGCACGTTGCGCTCGAGCCTTACGGGCGACAGCGCGATCGCGGTCGTGCGGCCGGACGACATGAGCGTCGGCGAGACGGGGCTGGCGGCGACGGTGGAGGCCTGCGAGTATCGCGGCCGCCATTTCTTCGGCTCGGCCAAGGCGCCCGGCGGCATCGAATTGTTCTTCCGCGCGCCGGCGGCGTATCGGCCGGGGACGCCGGTCAAGCTGGCGGCAGATCCGTCGCGTGTCCTCGTCTATGAGGGAGCGACGCCGTGAGCGACACCCCTTCCGAACACGTGCCGCTCAGGTTGCGGCTTGCCGCCAAGGGCATCGACGGGGTGACGCTGTTGGTGCTGCCGCTGGTCGTCGCCCTGATCCTGTTGTTCGTCTATCCCTTCCTCTACGGTCTGTGGCTGTCGTTCCGGCCGAAGGACGGCTCGCTCCTCGGCAACTATGCGAAGTTCTTCTCCGACCCGTTCCTCTACGAAACGGTGGGCAAGACGCTGTGGCTGGCGATCCCCGTCACAGTGATCAATCTGGTCGTCGCCATACCTGTGGCACTGCGCGTCCGGTTGATGCGGCGCCAGCGGGTGTTGACCACCATCCTGGTGCTGCCGATCACGCTGGGCACGGTGCTGGTCGCCGAAGGGATGCTCAACTATTTCGGGCCGCAGGGCTGGTTCAACCGCGTGCTGCTGACGGCGCTCGGGCCGCAGGGCTGGTTCAACGGCCCCTTGATGGATGTGTTCGGGCCGCACGGCTGGTTCGACCAGACGCTGATGATGGGGCCGCTGATGACGGCACCGCTGATCTCGGGGCCGTTGAAGCTGGTGCACAATTATACCGGCGTGCTGTTGTCGCTGGTGATCACCGGGTTCCCGTTCACCTTCCTCCTGGTGCTGTCCTACCTGACCGGTATCGATCCGGCGTTGGAAAAGGCTGCCGCCACGCTCGGGGCCGGGCCGGGATCGCGCTTCCGCCATATCATCATGCCGCTGTTGCTGCCGGGGCTGGCGGTGACCTTCTGCCTCGGTTTCGTGCAGGCCTACTCAGTGTTCCCCTCGGCCGTGCTCTTGGGCGCGCCGTCCGGCCCGACGCGTGTCATCTCGATCGCGGCATATGAGGCGGCCTTCGAACAATACGACTACTCGCTTGCCTCGGCGATCGCCATGATCATGGGGGTGACGCTCTTGCTGGTCGTCATTGCGGTGCTGGGCGCCCGCACGCTGGTCTATCGTGGCCCGGCTGGCGGCGGGAAAGGGTGAGAGCGATGCGCGATGTGATTTCTCCGGTCCGCACGCTGACCGACCGCATCTGGGTGACGTTCGTCTGGGTGGTAACCGGCTTCTTCATCGTCAATCTCTTCGCCATGATCGGCACGGTCATCGTGAGTTCGCTCGGCACGCGCTGGCTCGGAACTTGGCTGCCGGCCGGCTGGACGGGCAATTGGTACCTGTCGGCCTGGGACGAGTTCCAGCTCGGCGATCTCCTCACCGTCACCTTCGAGGTGGTGTTCGCCGTCGTGGCGCTCTCCGGCCTCATCGGCATTCCGGCGGCCTATGCGCTGGCGCGGCGGGATTTTCCGGGCAAACGGGTGGTGATGCTGCTGTTGTTGCTGCCACTGATCATCCCGCCCATTACCTACGGCATTCCGCTCGCCACGGTGCTCTATGTGACCGGGCTCGGCGGCACCCTGAACGGCGTCATCCTCGCCAACCTGGTGCCGGCGCTTCCCTTCGTCGTACTCGTCATGATCCCGTTCATCGAGCAGATCGACCCGCGCGTCGAAGATGCGGCCCGGGTATTCGGCGCCAACACCTTCCGGCTGTTCTGGCACGTGCTGTTGCCGCTGCTTCTGCCCGGCGCTCTGGCGGCGCTCCTCCTGGTGCTGGTCCGCACCATCGCCATGTTCGAACTGACGTTCCTCACCGCCGGGCCGGGCGATCAGACGCTCGTCGTGGCTCTCTACTACGCCGTGTTCGCGGCCGGGGTCAGGGCGGTGCAGTCGATCGATGCGATGGCCGTCGTCTACATGCTGACGACACTCGTCTGGCTGATCGTCGCGCTCAGGTTCGTCAACCCGACGCAGATGGTGACGCGTGGCAAGCAGCAGCAGACGGACAATGGCTGAGAAGCGATCGGAGCCAAGGTGAAATATCCTTCATGGTAAGGTGCGAGGCTGGCGGCCGAGCCTCAAACCATGAAGGGCTGCTCACTCCAACAGATGCGCCATCAGGGCGCGCAGTTCTGCCGGCTTCACCGGCTTCTTCAAGACCTCGAAGCCGGCGGCGGTAACGCGTTCTTCGGTCTCGGCGGTGTAGTCGGCGGTGATGACGATAGCCGGCACCGCGCTGCCCACATGCGCGCGGAAGCGTTCGAGCGCTTCGAGCCCGGTCTCGACGTCGAGGTGATAGTCGACGAGAAGGAGGTCCGGCCGGCGTCCGAGCGTACTGACAGCATCGATCAGCGCCTTGCTGGTTCCCGCCTGCACGGTCTCGCAGCGCCAGCGCCGGATGAGGTCCACCGTCGCCTCGCGCACCGCCGGGTCGTTGTCGACCACGGCGACGAGCGCTCCCGACAGGCCCCATCCCTGGCTGGGACGATCCTCCACTTTCGCCGGCAAGGAGGCCAGCGGACCGTCGGCGCGCGGTAATTCGATCGAGAAGCGGGTGCCGTGTCCGAGGTGGGAATTCAACGAAATCTGGTGACCGAGCGCGCCGACGAGGCGCTGTACGATGGAGAGCCCGAGCCCGAGGCCGATTTCGCCGTCGTGGGCGAGGCCCTTGCCGCGATGGAATTCCTCGAAGATCAGGGCATGCTGGTCAACTGCAATGCCCGGACCGGTATCGACCACGTCGATCCTGACCATCGACTGCCTCCGCCGGGTGCCGACCAGGACGCGGCCCTTCTCGGTGTAGCGCAGCGCATTGCCGATCAGGTTCTGCAGGATGCGGGTCAGCATGATCGGGTCGGTTAGGACGTGTTCGCTCGACGGCAGGACGGTCAGCCGCAGATCGCGGCGGGCGGCGACCGGGGCGAAGTCGGCGGCGAGATCGGCCAGCAGCTGGCCGAGCGACACGCTCGTCACCTGCGGCAGGGTGATGCCGGCATCGAGCTTGGAGATGTCGAGGAGTGTCTTCAAGAGGCCTTCGATGGTGGCGAGCGCGCGCTCCACCTGCCGCGCCAACCGACGCCCGTCTTCGTCGCTCTGCATCTCGGAGAGGGCCGAGATCGCCAGTTCGGCCGCGTTCAAGGGCTGCAACAGGTCGTGGCCGGCCTGGGCGAGGAAGCGGGTCTTCGACTTGTTTGCCCGCTCGGCGATGTCCTTGGCCAGAATGAGCTGGTCGTTCATCTGCTCAAGCCGGCGCAGCGTGCGCGTCAGTTCGTCGGTCCTCAGCCGTACCTGGCGTTCGAGCCCGATGGCCGTCTGGAACAGGGAGAACGCGCTGCCCTGGCTGTCGAGGGAGCGCTCGACGCGCTCGATCAGCACGGTATTGATCTTCTCGAGCTTGGCGATGCGGCTCTCGAGTTCGAGAATGCGCAATTGCGCATCGACGGGCGACAGGATGAGACCACGCCGCGTCATCGGTCGGGTTGCCGGTGGCCGAAGGCGACGCCCGTGAACGTATGATTGAGATGCATGGCGTTGAGCTGCTCGCCATAGGTGTAGAAGCCGAAGACGCGGAAGCGCCGGTAGATGTCGGCGATCCGCTGCTTCTCCTGCCGCGTTTCGGCCTCCAGGCGCCGGTGGATGCAGTCGAAGCCGAGGACGAAGTCGAGCCCGCCCAGGTCCTCGTCGAGAGCGAGAAGCACCGTTTCGAGCGCTTCGGTCATATTGTTCGGCCTGGCAACCGTCAGCACCACGCCGTTGTCGATGGCGCAATAGAACGACAGGCTGTCGTCGGCATTCATCTTCTGGATCGAGCGGCAGTAGTATTCGCCGCCGACACGCACCAGGAGCGGATGGGCGGCAAATGCCGTGCCGTCGAGACTGGCAGGATTGATGCCGACGGCCTCGGCAAAGGCCTTTTTCGCTGGCTCCGCATTGAATTCGGTGACGAGTCTGGCGTCCGGATCGCAGGCAGTCACGACCAGTTTCTTGGCCGTCGGTTCGAAATGGTCCGACTTGAACACGCGGAACGGCCGCGTCGAGCGGATGAGCAACAGGATGCCCGCCTCGCGCAGCGCCTTGCCGTCGGCGACGACGAACGTGTCGCGGAAGGCGAGGTCATCGCCCGAAGAGCCGCCGACGAGCGGAATGTCGTCGAGCGCGCCCTGCAGCGCCGCCAGCACCAGTTCCTCGCGCTGGCACAGGCCGTCGAGCATGGTGACGGCGAACAGGTCTCCGGCAATGCCGCCGACGGTTGGGGCGAGACGGCGGCGCAGGTCGGCGACGAGTTTGCTGCCGTGCTCGATGCCGAAGTCCTTGAGCGAGGCGAGCGGCGCGGCGACAATGGCGAAGTCGCGCCGCGGGAAGGCCATGGCGACGATCGACGAATCGGTCGGTCCGTTGCGGCCGATCTCGCCGGCGGTCGAACAGCCGGCATGCTGGACGCCCGGCAGGTGGCGGGCCAGTGCCGCGACGATGTCCTCTGGCTGATAGTGCGAGGAGATGAAGAAGACGACAAAGCCGACGTCGCGCCCGGTTAGGTCCCGGGCAATCTCCTCGATGGCGTCCTCGGCCCGCGCGGCGGAGGAGGCGGCAACCGCGATTCCAGCGTCCGGCGGCCAGGCAAGGACACCGGCCTCATCGGCGTAGAGTGCGCCCGAGGCGTTCATCATGACCCGCAACCCTCCACGGTCGACATTGTTCCCGTGCTCGAACTGTTTATCCGGAGCATCTGGTTCGACCGGATGGGTCCGTCCGAGCTTGAAATGCTCCAGTCGCAGGTTTAGGCGAATTATCTATCAGGCTGGCGCTTCGGCAAGCGAATAATGCAGCACAGGGCTGCGGGGAGGGCCATTCGCCGGGCCGTAGCGCGGGCTTACCGGCCGTCTGCGATGCATGGGACGCCGCGTCTGCGACTAAGTACGAATCCGAGACCGGTCGCTTTTTGTGCTTTGCCTTCCCGTTCGGCCACAAAGCTTTAGTCAGGCTGCGGTTATGCTGGCCTTTTCCCTGCCCATCAAGGGCTGGCCGGTCGAGTGACGAACCGAGGCGAAAGCGCCATGAACCGATCGTTTCGTTCCGCCGATGCGCCGGCCTTGTTCGGCCCGCGCGACGCAGCCGCCGAGACCGCGCGCGGACGGCTGAGTGGACTGACGCTTGCGGCGCTCGGCGTCGTCTTCGGTTCGATCGGCACCTCCCCGCTTTATGCGGTCGACCAGATCTTCGCCGTCGGCGTCGCCCGCACGCCGGAGAACATCGTCGGCGGCATCTCGCTTATCCTGTGGACGCTCGCGCTCGTCATCGCGGTCGAATACGCCGGACTGATCCTCAAGGCCCAGAACGATGGCGAGGGCGGCGTCTTCGCGCTCTACGGCCTCTTGCACGACGGACGGCGCTTGAGTGCCCGCGTGCTGTTGTGGGCGCTGATGCTCGGCGCTGGGCTTCTCATCGGCGACGGCATGCTGTCGCCGGCGATCAGCGTCCTGTCCGCGGTCGAAGGGCTCGCCGTGGCGGTGCCGGCGGCAGCGGGTTCCGTCGTGCCGGTGACGATCGCGCTGCTCGTTGTGCTGTTCTCCATCCAGTTCATGGGTACGACCGGCATCGGCGGGGTGTTCGGCCCGATCATCGGCCTGTGGTTTGCCGTCATCGCGGTTTTGGGCGTGCATGAGATCATCCTCCATCCGGCCATCCTCGCCGCCTTCAATCCGCTCTACGGCGTCCATTTCCTCAGCCATATCGGCTGGCACGACGCGCTCCTCCTCCTCGGCGCCCTGATGCTGGTCATCACCGGCGGCGAGGCGCTCTATGCCGACGTCGGCCACTTCGGCATTGTGCCGATCCGCATCGCTTGGTTCGCACTGGTGTTTCCGGCGCTGATGCTGAACTACCTGGGGCAGGGGGCCTATCTCCTCAGCGGTCAGCCGATCGCCGGGGCCAAGCTGTTCTTCAGCCTGGTGCCGGGCGACTTTCTGCTCCCAATCGTCGTCCTCGCCACGCTCGCCGCGACCATCGCCTCGCAGGCGCTGATCTCCGGCGTGTTCTCGCTCAGTCTGCAGGCGATCCGCCTCGGCCTGTTCCCGCGCATCGCCATCCTGCACACGCATCAGGCGCATGCCGGCCAGATCTACGTGCCCTTCATCAACTGGGCGCTACTCGCCGGTGCCATCATTCTCGTCGTCGTGTTCGGCTCGAGCGAAGGCTTGGCTGCGGCCTATGGACTGGCGGTCGCCGGCGTGATGCTGATCACCGCGGTCGCCATGTATTTCGTCGCTCGCCACATCTGGAAATGGAGCGCGACCGCCACCAACGTCGTCTGGGGCGGGCTATCGGCGGTCAACGGCGCCTTTCTGGCGGCGAGTTCGCTGAAATTCCTCGAAGGCGGCTTCGTGCCGGTCGTGGTCGGGCTGGCCGTGTTCACGACGATGGCGACCTGGCGCTGGGGCCGCAAGGCGACCTATGCCGCCTATGCCGCCAAGGCCTCCATGACGATCGAGGAACTGGTCGAATTGCACCGCGCCAGCCCCAATTTCATGGAACGCAATGCCGTGATCATGGCGGCGAGGCCCTTGCACAGCATGAGCGACCGGGCGCCGGCCTTGATCCACATGATCTGGGAGCGCTGCGGGCTGTTGCCGCGCAACCTGATCTTCGTCCAGGTCACCCACCGCAAGGTGCCCTACATCAAGGACGATCGCTATCGCGTCATCGTCTTCGACCGCGACCGGGATCGCGGCTCGATCATCGGTGTCGAACTGAGCTTCGGCTTCATGGAGGAGCCGAACGTCGAGCGGTTGTTGGAAGATCTGGCGCGGCACGACGAGATCGACCTGCCGACCGATCGGCGCAGCTGGATCGTGCATGTGGCGCACGAGAACCTCTTACCTTCGCGCACCATGAACTTCCTGAAGCGGCTGCGCTTCGCGCTGTTCGTGTTCCTCAGGCAGATCTCGCGGCCCGGCTACCTCTACTACGGGCTCGGCGACCAGCTGCACCTCTCCGCCGAGATCATTCCGGTCCGGGTCAGGTGAGGCGCGACGGCAGGCTGGCGGATACGGGGTGCGGTCCCCTCATGGTGAGGTGCGAGCCAAGCAGTCTCGAACCATGAAGGTGGACGGCCGATTGACCGCTGATATCCACTCGCCTCGCTGGATCATTCGCGCGTTCCCGCCTCCTTCCCTCTCTGCCGATTGCCGTCCGATGCATTTTGCGCTATAGAACATTTCATGAACATCTTGACGGCGGACAGCTTCCATTCCAGACTCTTTCCCCCGCGCGCGGCGAATCCCGCGCCGGAGGGGGCGGAAAAGCTGTTTGTCCAGAGGACGATGGCGCAACAGCCCTCGTTTGCACGACAGCCCCGCCAGCCGCCCTCTGCCGAACCACGCCCCGAGCTGTCGCTCATCGTCCCGGCGCGGCTGACCGAACTGTTTGCAAATGGCGAGGCCGATGTCGCGGCAGGCGCCGGGGCGGCACTTGTCGCAGCGCTCGAAGTCGCCGGCGAACGGCCGGTTCTCTGGGTGCGCCAGACCTTCCTCGACGGCGAGGCGGGGGCGCCTTACGCGCTGGGCCTTTTGGAACTCGGCCTCGATCCGGCAAAACTCATCCTCGTCAAGGCGCGCTCGCCGCTCGCCGCCCTGCAGGCCGGATTGGAAGGCGCGCGCTCGGCGGCGCTCGGCGCCGTCCTGATCGAGACCTGGGGCGAGGCCGGCGCCTACGACCTGACCGCCAGCCGGCGATTGGCCTTGGCGGCGGAAGCCTCGGGCACTGCCGTCGTCGTGCTGTGCGTGGCGGCCACGCCCCGCCCGAGCGCGGCGGTCGCCCGCTGGCAGGTCGGGGCCGCCGGCTCCGAGGCCATGCCTGCCAATGCGCCGGGACGGCCGTCGTTCCACCTGACACTGCTGCGCGCCAAGCGGGCCTCAAGCGGTGGGCGTTATCTCGCGGAGTGGGATCGCGATGCGCGACAGTTTTCAGTCCACCCCCTTGCCGGCAGCGCCGGCGACGATCCCGCTGCCTTCGGACGTTCGGACATCGAGCCCGCTGACATCGGGCACTGCGGTCCAGATCCCGTCCGAGGCCCCCGCGACGCCGGAACCCCGCCGCTATCTGGCCGTGTGGTTCCCCTTTTTCGCGACAGACCGGGCGCGCATGACAACTCCGCGGCCTGACGGCGGGCCCAAGCCCTTCGTCCTCATCACCAAGGAAGGGAGCGCACTTCGTCTCGCCGCCGTCGACCGGCTGGCTGCCGAAGCTGGCTTGCGCATCGGCATGACCTATGCGGAAGCGCGCGCCCGGCTGCCGGCCTTCGAAAGCCAAGAGGCCGAGCCGGAAGCGGACGCGCGCCTCCTGGCCGACTGCGCCGAGGCCGCGGACATGTTCACGCCTTTGGTGGCCCTCGATGGGCCTGACGGGCTGATGCTCGACGTCACCGGTTGCGCCCATCTGTTCGGCGGCGAGCGGGCGCTGGGGATCCGCGTCGCCCGGTATTTTCGCGGTCTCGGCCTGACGCTGCGCGCCGCCTTCGCCACCACGCCCGATGCGGCGGCGGCGTTTGCGCACCACTTCAAGGGGGTGATCGCCGATGGTCCGGAAACCGAACGGCTCGCCCGGATGCTGCCGATCGCCGCGCTCGAGGATGGCGGGGAGCGGGTTACGGCCTTGAGGCGCGCCGGCCTTGCCCGCCTCGGCGATCTCGCCGACCGGCCGCGCCAGGTGCTGACCGCCCGGTTCGGCGCGGACTTGACCGAACGGCTGCAGCGGATCCTGGGGCGGACGGATATCCGCATCACGCCCATCCGGCCGCCGCCGGCACTCGTTGTCGAACGGCGGTTCGCCGAGCCGGTGACGGCGATGGAGCACCTTCTTGCAACGCTCCGCGAGCTCATGGACGATCTCGCCCGCGACCTGGAGGGGAGGGGCGAGGGCGGCCGGGCGTTCCTGGCCACGCTGTTCCGCGCCGACGGCAGCAAGCGCCGGCTCGAGATCGACACGGCGCGGCCGACGCGGGATGCGGCGAGCCTCGGACGCCTATTCCTTCTGCGCATCGATACGGTCGCCGATCCGATCGATCCCGGCTTCGGCTTCGATGCCGTGCGGCTAGCCGTTCTCAGCACCGGCACGATCGCCGCGACGCAAGGCCGGCTCGATGGCGAGGGAGAAGACGGCGGCGAGAGCCTTGCCGATCTTGTCGACCGGCTGATGGTGCGCTTCGGCGCGGAGAACGTCCTCTCCTTTGCCGGCTCAGATAGCCACGATCCGGTCCGCGCCGGCCGTGCCGTGCCGGTGATGGAGGCCTGGGCGGCGGCTTCGACGCCGTGGCCCGAGCACGAGGCGGGGCATCCGCCGGCGCGACCGTTGACGCTGTTTCCCCATCCGCAGCCGATCGAGGCGCTGGCCGAAGTGCCGGACGGGCCGCCTTTGCGCTTCCGCTGGCGGCGCGTGGTGCATGAGGTGGCGCGCGCGGAAGGGCCGGAGCGGATTGCCGCCGAATGGTGGCGCAGCTATGACGCCCCGCCGCCGACACGCGACTACTATCGCCTCGAAGACGCATCGGGCCGGCGCTTCTGGGTGTTCCGCGAGGGCCTGTTCACCGACGACGCCCGGCCGCGCTGGTTCCTGCACGGACTTTTCGCATGAGGGGCGAGCATGACCGGGTTTCAGCCATGAAACGCATCCCCCCCTTCGCCGAACTGGTTGCGGCGACCAATTTCTCGTTCCTCAGCGGTGCGTCGCCGGCCGCCGACATGGTGGTGACCGCGCTCGCCCATGGCTATTCCGGCCTCGGCATCGCCGATCGCAACACGCTTTCGGGCGTGGTGCGCGCCTGGTCGGTGTTGAAGGATCTCAGCGAGGGCGGGTTGCCGCCGCCGATCAAGCTCCGGGAAGGATCCGGGCCGGGGGATTTCCACTTCGAGCCCTATTCGCTGCCCAATCTGCCGGCCGGCGGCCCGCCGGACGCGGCGGCGGAGGAAGCGGCGATCCGGGCGATCTTGCAGGAACGGGCAAAGTCGTTCCGGTTGTTGACCGGCACCCGCCTCGTCTTTGCCGACGGGACGCCCGACATTGTCGCCCATGCCGAAAACCGCGACGGCTGGGGGCAGCTCTGCCGGCTTTTGACTCTGGGCAACCGCCGGGCGAAGAAGGGCGACTGCCAGCTGAGCCTCGACGATCTTCTCAGCCATGCCGGCGGTCTTCTCCTCATCGTCATGCCGGAACGGGACGGTTCGACCTTGCCGGCGTTGTTGCCGCGCTTGACCGAGGCCACGCCCGGGGCCGTCTGGCTCGCGGCCACCATGCCGCGCCGCGGCGATGACCGGCGCCGGCTGGCCGGATTGAGGGCAATCGGCGAGGCGGCGTCCATCCCCCTCCTTGCCAGCAACGACGTGCTCTATGCCGAGCCGTCAACCCGCGACCTGCAGGACATCATGACCTGCATCCGCGAGGGGAAAACCGTCGAGACCGCGGGGCGGCGGCTGGAGGCGAATGCCGAGCGGCACCTGAAGGCCCCCGCCGAGATGGCGCGGCTCTACGCCGACTGTCCTGAGGCCGTCGAGGAGACGGGGATCTTCCTGGCGCGCGCCGGCTTCTCGCTCGACGAACTCCGCTACGAATATCCCGACGAACCGGTCCCGCCGGGAAAGGAGGCGCAGGCGTGGCTGGAGGAGCTGACCTTCCGCCGGGCGGAGAGACGCTATCCCAAAGGGCTGCCGGAGAAGGTGGAAAAGCTCTTGCGCCAGGAACTGGCGCTGATCGCCAAACTCGATTACGCCCGCTACTTCCTCACCATCCACGACATCGTGCGCGTCGCCGAGGACAAGGGCATCCTCTGTCAGGGGCGCGGCTCGGCAGCCAATTCCGCCGTCTGCTACGTGCTCGGCATCACCTGCGTCGATCCGGCCGAGAACAACCTGCTGTTCGCCCGCTTCATCTCGGAGGAGCGCAAGGAACCGCCCGACATCGACGTCGATTTCGAGCACGAACGGCGCGAGGAGATCATCCAGCACATCTATCGGCGCTACGGCCGCGACCGCGCCGGCATCGCCGCCACCGTCATCCACTATCGGCCGAAGAGCGCCATCCGCGATGTCGGCAAGGCGCTGGGGCTTTCCGAGGACATCACCGCGGCGCTCAGCAGCACCCAATGGGGGAGCTGGGGCAGCGACATCACCCAAAATCAGGTCAAGGAGGTTGGGCTCGACCCCGACAATCCGGCGATCGCCCGCGCGGTCAAACTGGCCAAACGGCTGATCGGATTTCCGCGCCATCTCTCCCAGCATGTCGGCGGCTTCATCCTGACGCGCGGGCGGCTCGACGAACTGGTGCCGATCGGCAATGCCGCCAT
Organism: Ancalomicrobiaceae bacterium; assembly: GCA_031291575.1. Taxonomy (GTDB): domain Bacteria; phylum Pseudomonadota; class Alphaproteobacteria; order Rhizobiales; family Ancalomicrobiaceae; genus CAIYYN01. Next base: position 19,395 of record JARLIT010000192.1, on the reverse strand, counting down.
GCCGAACCGGACCTTCATCGAATGGGACAAGGACGACATCGATGCGCTGAGGCTGATGAAGGTCGACATCCTCGCCCTCGGCATGCTCACCTGCATCCGCAAGGCGTTGGACCTCCTGAAGGATCACGAGGGGCTCGACTGGGGGCTGGTGGACGTGCCGGTGGACGACACGGCGACCTACGACATGCTGTGCCGCGGCGATTCCGTCGGCGTGTTCCAGGTGGAGAGCCGGGCGCAGATGAACATGCTGCCCAGGCTGAAGCCGCGCTCGTTCTACGATCTCGTCATCGAGGTGGCGATCGTCCGCCCCGGACCGATCCAGGGCAACATGGTGCACCCGTACTTGCGGCGACGGAACCGCATCGACGAGGTGAGCTTCCCTTCGCCGTCGCCCGAGCACGGATCGGCCAACGAGCTCAAGGAGGTGCTCGGCAAGACCATGGGCGTGCCCCTGTTCCAGGAGCAGGCGATGCAGCTCGCCATGGTGGCGGCGAAGTTCACCGACGTCGAGGCCAACCAGCTCAGGCGCGCCATGGCCACCTTCCGCAATCACGGCACCATCCACCTGTTCGAGGGGATGCTGGTCGAACGCATGGTGGCACGCGGCTACGAGCGCAAATTCGCTGAGGATTGCTTCGAGCAGATCAAGGGGTTCGGCTCTTACGGTTTCCCGGAGAGCCACGCCGCATCATTTGCCAAGCTCGTCTACATCTCCTCCTGGCTGAAGTGCCACTACCCCGACATCTTCGCCGCCGCGCTCTTAAATTCCCAGCCGATGGGCTTCTACGCCCCGGCGCAGATCCTGCGCGATGCGCGCGAGCACGGCGTCGAGTTCCAACCCGTCGACGTCAATTTCTCCTATTGGGACAATGTGCTGGAGCCGTCAGGCGAGGACGGGGGAGGCGACGGCGCTGCCGCCTCGCCGGCGCGCGACCTCGGCCGCTTCGCCGGGCGCATGCAACGTCGCTACTGGGCCGTCAGGCTCGGCTTCCGCCAGGCCGACGGCATCCACGCCGCGGACGCCGAGCGGCTCGTCGAGGCGCGCAGGGCGGGGTTTTCTTCGGTCGAAGACGTCGCGACGCGTGCCCGGCTGCACGGGCGGCCGCTTCGAGCGCTCGCCGATGCCGACGGCTTCCGCTCCATCGGCCTCGATCGCCGCACCGCCCTGTGGGAGGTCCGCCGCCAGCCGGAGGACGATCCCTTGCCGCTGTTCGCCGCCATGGGCGCGCGCGAACTGGCGCCCGAACCCGATGCGGCCTTACCTGGCATGACGCTCGGCGAGCATGTCGCCACCGACTATCAGACGCAGCGCCTGTCGTTGAAAGCCCATCCGATGCAACTGCTGCGCGCGGCCTTTACCCGCGAGGGAGCGCTCACCTGCGCAGAGGCCAACCGGCGCGGCAACGGGCGGTTTGCCCGCACCGCCGGGCTGGTGTTGGTCCGCCAGCGCCCGGGGACCGGCAATGCCATCTTCATCACGCTGGAGGATGAGACCGGCATCACCAATTGCGTGTTGTGGGCGCGGGATTTCGAGCGGCTTCGGCGGCCGGTGATGGCGGCGCGGCTGATGCTGGTCGAGGGCCACATCCAGCGGAGCGTTGAAGGCGTGGTGCATCTGATGACCAGGCGCGTCATCGACCGCTCGGCGCTGTTGGCGCATCTGCTGGAGGCACCGGGAGAGGCACGGGCGATCGCTGCGATGATGGGGGAGGGCGCCGGTCAGGCAAGCGAAGCGGATCAGGCTCTTGCCGCACTCGCCACGCCGGGACGCGCGCGCCATCCGCGCGACGTGCGCATCCTGCCGAAATCGCGGGATTTTCATTGAAGCGCTTCCGGCCGGACTGGACCGCCCAAGTCTGCCGGGTGAATCGACGGCGGGTTCCGTGGGTGTGACTGGCCCGGCCACGCAACGTGCGCCGCAGCACCATCATCGACCGGAAAGCCAGCAAGGGGGACAATTCCGGCAAGCCAGCACCTCTGCACGGATCTTGTGCGCCGCAAAAGAAAACGAAGGACAGTGGCACAAGCGAACGATATCTTATCCAGAACTGTGAGATAGTGCTGCCGTGATCCGCTTGCGGCCGATGAGTTACGCCCCGTCAGGGATCATCCAGCACGCACCGCCCTGTGGCGACGCTGCGTGCCAAAGCTTTATCGGCACTGCGCCCGCGGCAAACGGTCAGGGCGCGCTCGTCCGGCAAGCGATCGGAACAGACGAACATGATACCATTGGTCGGACATTGCCTGCATACGGCGGCGGAACTCTCCAATCAGTGTGGACATGCTGCGATCCCGGAGCGCCGGCTGCCGGTCCGTGCGGCATCCGGCCGGCGACTCGGGTTGCTCGTCTCAGCACTGTCCGGCCTGCTCGTCCTCGCCGGCTGCGCCGACAGGCCAGGCTCGGAGGTGCTGCGCGACGTCAGCGCCACCGTTCCAGGGGCCAAGCTGGTCACCCTCTATGTCGCCACCAACCGCCAGCATGATCCGGCCGGCGGTGATTTCTTCACCACGGCCCGCGCCGAAAACATGTCCTATGCGGAATTCACCATCTCGATCCCGCCCAAGCACGAGGCCGGCAAGATCGAATGGCCGCACGGCACTCCCAATGCCTCCACCGAGTTCGTGACGGTGCAGCATCGTTCGCTCGATCGCGTCGCTTTCGAGACGGCAGTGGGCAAGCGGCACGGCACGCAGAAGAACCGTGTCGGCGTCTTCGTGCCCGGCTACAACACCAATTTCCAGGAAGCGCTGTTCCGGCTCGCCCAGATGACGGCGGATACCGGGGTCGATGCGGCGCCCATCCTGTTTGCGTGGCCTTCGGAAGGAAACGTGGCCGGTTACGTCGCCGACAAGGATGCTGCGACTGCTTCCCGTGATTACCTCGTCGCGCTGCTGACCGGACTCGCCCAGAACAAGAAGATCGACGACATCACGTTCGTCGCTCACAGCATGGGCTGCTGGCTGAGCGCCGAGGCGCTACGCCAATTGCGCCTGACGGGCAAGGATGCGGTGATCAAGCGGATGACCGTGGTGATGGCCGCCCCGGACATCGATGTGGACGTCTTCAAGGCGCAAATGACGGTGATCGGGCCGCTGACGCCGCCGATGACCATCCTCGTGTCGCATGACGATGTTGCGCTGCATATGTCGAGCTTCCTCGCCGGCGACCGGCAGCGGGTCGGTCAGATCGATGTGTCCAATCCGGACGTACAGGCGGCCGCCCGCAAGGCCAATGTCGAAATTGTCGACATCTCGCATTTGGCGGCGGCAGACGATCCGTTCAAGCACGATCGCTACGCTTCGCTCGCAGCCTATTACCCCAAGCTCACCGACAATCCGTCCGGCGGCATCAGGCGGGCAGGGGCCTTCGTGTTCGACACGGTGGGGGCGACGCTGTCGGCTCCGTTCACTCTCGTCAGCAAGACCGCTTTCGGCGAATGAACCACGCGGTCTATGGGGGCGGCTACAACCGCCCCGATTGCGGTACATTCCGACCGCTTACCACCCGGCGCTTCGCATGAAGCTCAGCGCGCGTTTTCTAGCAACGCGATCTAATACCAACGCATCGTCATTGCGAGCGAAGCGAAGCAGTCCAGCCTTTTCAATTACTTGCTGGATTGCTTCGCTTCGCTCGCAATGACAAAGGTGAAATTCTGCGTGGGTTTTCAGATCGCCGGATCTGGTGTTCATCGGCCGCCGGCGCCGGAAGGCGCCGTCGCCGCTCAGCCCTTGCCCTGGCCGTAATAGGCGTTCGGCCCGTGCTTGCGCTTGAAGTGCTTGTTGAGCAGTTCCGGCTCGATCTCGGCGAGGTTCGGCACCAACTGCAACGACATCAGCGCCATGTCGGCGACGCATTCGACGACCACGGCCATTTCCACCGCCTTTGCCGCCGTCCGCCCCCAAGTGAAGGGCGCATGGCGGTTGACCAGGATGCCTGGGTGATCGAGCGGATCGATGCCCGCAAGGCATTCGACGATGACGTTGCCGGTTTCCCACTCGTAGGCGCCGCCGATCTCCTCCGGCGTCAATTTCCGCGTCACGCTCACCGAGCCGTAGAAATAGTCAGCATGGGTGGTGCCGAAGATCGGGATCGGCCTGCCTGCCTGGGCGAAGGCGGTGGCCGCGGAAGAGTGGGTGTGCACCACGCCGCCGATCTCCGGGAAGGCGATCAGCAGGCGGCGGTGGGTCGGTGTATCGGAGGAGGGGTTGAGCGAGCCCTCGACCTTGTTGCCGTCGAAGTCGACCAGCACCATGTCGGCCGGCGTCAGCGTGTCGTAGGCGACGCCCGACGGCTTGATGGCGAAAATGCCCTTGGCGCGATCGACGGCGCTCGCATTGCCGAAGGTCAGGTTGATCAGCCCGTGCTTCACCAGCGCGAGATTGGCCTCGTAGGCTTCCTGTTTCAGATCTTCCAGCATGTCAGCTCCTTATCGGCGCCAAGCGCCGATCTGCACGGCACATCGGTTGAGCGAAGCCTCCCGTCCGTGCCGCACCCATGACCCTTCATGGTGAGGTGCTTTGCGCCAGCAAAGCCTCGAACCATGACGGCATCCATCCACTAAGACCGATGCCGGTCATTCAAAACACCAATCGCGCCGACCCTGATGGCGGCGCGATTGGCATGCAGTCCAGACTGGATCAGGACACGAGGCCCTGCGCCAGATGGTAGTAGAGATCGTTGTTCCGGAGTTCTTGCTTGAACGTGCGGATCTTGGTGTCGGCGTCGATGACGGCGATTTCGATCCCGGCGATGGTGGCGAAATCCTCCAACATCTCCGTCGTCACCTGCTGGCTGTAACCGGAGTGGTGCGCGCCGCCGGCATAGATCCAGGCGGCACAGCCGGTCGCCATGTCGGGCTGGCACTTCCACACGGCCCGCGCGACGGGCAGTTTCGGCATGGGCGGCGGCACTTCCGTGACGAGTTCGTTGACGATCAGGCGGAAGCGCGAGCCCATGTCGATGAGCGTGGCATTCAGCGACGGACCGGCCTCGGCGTTGAACACCAGACGGACCGGATCTTCCTTGTCGCCGATGCCGAGCGGATGGATCTCGACGCTCGGCTTTCCGGCCGCGATCGACGGGCAGACCTCCAGCATGTGCGCGCCGAGGACCCTCTCGTTGCCCTTGGTCAGATCATAGGTGTAGTCCTCCATAAAGGAGGTGCCGCCCTTGAGGCCGTGGCCCATCACCTTCATGGCGCGCACGAGCGCGACCGTCTTCCAGTCGCCTTCGCCGGCGAAGCCGTAGCCGTCGGCCATCAGACGCTGTGGCGCCAGACCGGGCAGCTGCTTGAAGCCGTGCAGGTCCTGGAACGTGTCGGTGAAGCCCTTGAAGTGGCCCTTCTTGAGGAAAGCCCGCAACCCCAATTCCTGGCGTGCCGAATAGCGCAGCGACTCGTGGCGGTCGCCGCCCTTCTGCAGCGACGGCATCAGCGTGTAGGTGTCGGCGTATTCCGCGACGAGGCGGTCGATCGCGCTATCCTCGACGGCATTGAACTTGGCGACGAGATCGCCGACGCCGTAGCCGTTGGTCGAGAAGCCGAAGCGCATCTCGGTGGCGACCTTGTCGCCTTCCGTCACCGCGACTTCGCGCATGTTGTCGCCGAAGCGGCAGAAGGCTCCGCCCTGCCAGTCATGCCAGGCATGGGCGGCACGCATCCAGGCGCCGATGCGGACCTGCACGTCCGGGTCCGACCAGTGACCGACCACGACCTTGCGGCCCAGCCGCATGCGGGTGTGGATGAAACCTGCCTCGCGGTCGCCGTGCGCCGACTGGTTCAGGTTCATATAGTCCATGTCGATGGTCGCCCAGGGCAGCTCCACCGCGTACTGCGTGTGCAGATGCAGGAACGGCTTCCTCAACAGATTGAGGCCGCGGATCCACATCTTCGACGGCGAGAACGTGTGCATCCACAGGATCAGACCGGCGCAGTTGCTGTCGGCCGTCGCTTCCAGGCAGATCCTGGCGATCTCATCCGGCGTGGTGACGATCGGCTTGAACACTGTCTTCAGCGGCAGGTGCTTCGAGGCCGCCAGTTCGTTGGCGATGGCTTGCGCGTGTTCCGCGACCTGACGCAATGCGCCGGGGCCGTAGAGATGCTGCGAGCCGGTAACGAACCATATTTCGGGCGTTGCGAGTTCGATCATAGCCCATCCTCCTTCAGATCTTCAAAATGGTCGATCAGGCAGCGGCGCGCTGCGCGTGCTTGATCTCGATGAGACGCTTCATGACGCGAGCCAGATCGGCCGAGCCCTTCCGGATAGTCGACCGGATTGCCTGGCGCGCCAGGAACAGGTCGGTCGTGTCCAGAAGGCCCCCCTGATGGCCGCTGGTGTCGTCAGCGACTGCACCGCCAAACTCGGCCCCATCGACACACCTGACGATCAGGGCGCGAATGGAATTGGTGCCGAAGTCGATGCCGAGCGTGAACACGGGGGGGCGGATCCTGATCAGACGAGTGGGCCATTACGGAGAAATCAGGCGCAGACAGCGTTCACACGCACCGAATGGACACCCCTTGCGGTTCGCCCAGTGGCGGTTGTCCGTCTTGTCGTCACATGCCTCGAAGCCGGGCAAAACCACAGACCTCGAAGCCGCCGCGCGGCGTCGTTTCCGTGCGTTCTGATTAGCATAAATAGTACAATAGTAAAATACTTTGTTCGCCGGACGGGCGTTTCGCGGCATCGCGACCCCGACTCCGGCGTCGAAACGGTGGCGTGCAGCACCGCGTCGCGCGAGGCGAAAGCCGGGGGCAAGTGCCTTGGCTGAAACACGAATTGCATCCGGTTGCCGAAGCGGACAATGCCCCCGCGCGGTGGCGTCCATGCCACGGCGCAGGTGCTGCGCGGAAAGAGACGGCATACCCGCGGACCGCGTCAGACCCATCAGTCGATGCGTAATATTCCGAAGTCGAACGGGACGCTATTTCTGCGGCCCGAAACTAGCTCGCAGGTCTATTGCCGAATCGATCAGCAGTTCCGTCATGCGACGACGCGCCAGTTCAGGCGAACCTTCGCGGATGGCTTCCAGAATGGCTCCGTGCTGGCGCAGACGATCCTCCTGGATGCCGGCCGCGCCCTCCCAGGAATAGCGGAACGAGTACTCCAGCAGCGCCCGGATCAGACCGCCGAGGGCGCCGAGGAACGGATTGCCGGTGGCGCTGAGGATCGCCACGTGGAAGGCCAGGTCGGCCTCAATCAGGTCCTGCGACCCATCACGGAAGCGCACCATGCGGGAAAACGCTTCGTCGATGCGCTCGACCGTTTCAGCCAGCCGGCGCTCTGCCGCCATGGCCGCAGCGGCCGGTTCGACCAGTTCGCGCAACGTGAACAGGTCGGCGATGAACTGCTCCTCCGGGCCGCTCTGCAGATGCCAGGCGAGCACGTCGGGATCGAACAGGTGCCATTCTTCCCGTGGGCGAACGCGGGTACCGACCTTCGGCCGGGCAACAATCAGCGCCTTGGCGGAGAGAAGCCCGTAGGCCTCGCGCAACACCGTGCGCGAGACCCCGAAGCGCTTGCACATGTCCGGCACGTTCGGCAGCAGCGTTCCCGGCGGATAGACACCGGAAACAATCTCCCGCCCGAGCGTCCCGGCGAGGAAACCATGGATATGGCGCTCAAACGCCTTGCCCTCGCCGCCCCGTCGCGAGCGATAGTCAGCAGGGGCTGTGGAGCGGGTCCGCGCTTTTGGAGCGCCCATGGGAAACCTGTGGGACACCTTCCGCGGGTCCTGCTTGGGTGCCTAGCTTCCAGCCCGGAACTTCAACGAACCGACGAGGAAGCGATGCATCACGATGAAAATGAACAGCAACAGTCCGCCGGAGATCATGATCCAGGCTCCGTTGAGCGAGCCGTTGAAGTTGATGAGCGTCGCTATCAACCCCAGGATCATGCCGCCGAACACCGTTCCTGCGACAAACCCGACGCCGCCTGTCAACAGCGTTCCGCCGAGCACAACCGATGCGATGGCCACCAGCTCCAATCCCGAGCCGGCCAGCGGGTAGCCAGATGACGTATAGAGCGCGTAGACGACGCCACCAAGAGCACTATAGGTGCCGCTGAGCGCGTAGATCTTGAGCGTGGTCTTGCGCATCGGCACGCCCATCAGCTTGGCCGATTGCGCATCGCCACCGATCGCATAGACCGCCGAGCCGAACTCGGTCCAATGCGCGATGATGACCGCCACGACGAGCGCCACCAGCATCACGATGGCCGAAGACGACAACCAGCCACCGCCGAACAACGGGATCCCCATGTCGGAGAATTCCAGCACGAACGGATTCTTGATCGGCACGGCGTCCAGATTGATCATGAAACACATGCCGCGCAGCAGGAACAGCCCGGCCAGCGTGATGATGAACGGCTGGATCTCGCAGAAGTCGATGATGAATCCGACCAGCGTGCCGTAGCCGGCGCCGAACACGATCATCAGCGCAGCGGACGCCAGCGGATGCCAGCCGGCCGAATCGAGGTTCGCCATCACCACGCCGACGAACCCGATCATCGAACCGATCGACAAGTCGATACCGCCGGAGATGATGACGAAAGTCGTTCCGATCGCCGCGATGATGATGAAGGCGTTATCACCGAGGATGTTGCCCAGTACCAGAGTAGAGAAGAAGTTCGGGTACAGCAAACCGCCGGCTATGAACAGGATGACGAAGACCGCGATGGTCGCCATCAACGGGAGATATTTCTCGCTCATCCTTTCCTCCTGGCCAGCAACGAGACAACGGCCGCGCGCGTATTCGCCGATTGTAGCAACAACACGATCAGGACGACGACCGCCTTGACAACTAGGTTATATTCCGGCGGCAAGCCGCTGGTCAGAATCGACGTCGTAAGCGCCTGGATGACGAGGACGCCGATGATCGTGCCATCGAGATAGATCCGCCCGCCGGCAAGCGAGCCGCCGCCGATCACCACCGCAAGGATGGCGTCGAGTTCGCTGTAGAGGCCCGACGTCACCGGGTCCGACGTGTGGGTGTCGGCGGTCAGAATGATCGCGGCCACGGCCGTCATCAAGCCGGAGATCAGGTAGGCGGACAGCAGTATCAGCCGCGAACTCACCCCCGACAACCATGCCGACTTGGCGTTGCCGCCGACCGATTCCAGGAACAGGCCGAAAGCTGTCCGGCGTACCAACAGCCAAACCAGGACGATCATCACCGCACCGACGACGAGGCGCGTCGGGACCAGCCCGAGATTGCCGGTCGACAGGCCCTGCAGCAGGGGGCTGGTGAAGCTCGGATTGGTGCCGCCGTAGAGGAGGTTGATCATCAGTCCGATGCCGCGTCCCGACACCATCAGGATCAGCGTGGCAATGATCGGCTGGATTTCAAGCACCGACACCAGGAAGCCGTTCCACAGGCCGCAGGCGAGGCCGACGCAGAGGGCAGTGAGGAGGATGACATAGTGCGAGTCACCCTCATGGATGCGCCAGGCCATGACGGCACCGGTGACGGCGATGATCGAGCCGACCGACAGGTCGATGCCCTTGGTGGAAATGACCACCGCCATGCCCAAGGCGATCATCGCCGGAGGCATGCCACGGTAGAGAATGTCGATGAGGTTGCCGAACAGTCGACCCTGGACGATTCGGATCTGGAAGAATCCGGGCGAGATGATCGCGTCGACGATGAGCACGAGGACCAGGGCGAGAATCGGCCAGACCAGCCGGTGGCGCAACAACGCCTTCAACGCACTTGGCTGCGCTTGCTCGGCAGCAGGCTTGGGGGATGCCGGCGTACCCGGCGTGGGAGTGGACATTTGGTTGCTCATGAGGCAGCAGCGATCGTTTGAATGATTTTTTCGCGCGTCGCCTCGGCGCCGCTGATTTCGCCAACCATGCGCCGGTCACGCATGACCTCGATGCGATGGCTGACTGTGAGGAGTTCGTCCAGCTCAGAAGATGCGACCAGCAACGCCATCCCCTTCGCGGCAAGTTGGCGAATGAGGGTGACGATTTCGGCATGGGCCCCAACGTCGATACCGCGGGTCGGCTCGTCGAGGATGAGAACTCGCGGGTTCGACACCAGCGAGCGGGCGAGCAGAACCTTCTGCTGGTTGCCGCCGGACAGTTGTCCGACCGGCTTTTCCGCATCCGGCGTGGCGATATTGAGCGCCGCGATCATTTCGGCGGTCAGACGTTCCTGCTCCTTGCGAGACAAGAGGTGCAGCCAGCCGCGTTTCGATTGCAACGCCAGGATGATGTTCTCGCGCACACTCAGTTCCGGGACGATGCCTTCGCTCTTGCGATCTTCGGGGCAGAAGGTGATCCCTGCCATCAGAGACGACTTCGGCGAGTGAGATGAACTCGGATGCCCGTCGATGGCGATCTCACCGCTGTCGTGGCGGATGGCGCCGAACACGAGCTTGGCGGTCTCGGTGCGGCCGGAGCCGAGAAGCCCGGCGAGGCCAACAACTTCACCCGGACGCAGATCCAGCTCGAAGGGTTCCAGCAGGCGGCGTCGCCCGACGCTCTTGGCCGTCAGGATCGGCTTCGACGAGGTTACCGTTTCCGTCGACGGACGCTGATGCTCGACGTGCTCAAGTTCGCGCCCGATCATCAGCGACACCAGTTTCAGCGAAGGAATCTCCTCAACTGTGCCGACGGCGACACGACGACCGTTGCGCAGCACCGTGATGCGATCGGAGATGCGGTAGACTTGGTCGATGAAGTGGGAAATGAACACGATGCCGAGACCGCGCGCCTTCAGATCGCGGATGATCTCGAACAGGCGCTCGGTCTCATTGGCATCGAGAGACGCGGTCGGTTCGTCCAGGACGAGAACGCGAGCGTCGTCTTCGAGCGCTCGGGCAATCGCGATAAGCTGTTGAATGGCAACGGAATAGGAACCGACCGGGCGCTCGACGTCGATATCGACGCCAAGCCGAGCCAATTTCGCCTTTGCGATGGCGCGCGCAGCCGACCAGTCGATCAGGCCGAACTTGCGCGGCAGACGGCCGAGCGTCAGGTTCTTGGTCACCGACATCGTCGGGATCAGGTTGACCTCCTGATACACTGCTCCGATGCCGGCTGCACGGGCTGCGCCTGGCGATTCGGGGCGGATTTCCTTACCGGCCAGACGGATCGTACCGCCGTCGGGCTGCAGCGCTCCGGTCATGACCTTGATCAAGGTCGACTTGCCAGCGCCATTCTCACCCATGAGAGCGTGTGTTTCGCCCGGCTCGACACTGAATTCAACGTTATCGAGTGCCCGCACGCCGGGGAACTGTTTGGAAATACCGGATAGTTCGATGATCGCCGACAAAGTGGCCCTCCCGACGTTCTTGCTGTTTGGAGCCGCAACCGCTCGGCGGTTTTGACCGTGAAGCCACCCGTACAACGCCGCGCCTTTTGGGGGGCGCGGCGTCGCACAGCGAGCCTAGAGAGGCTGTTAGTCGTTCGGAGCGGCAGCGTGATGCAGATCCGACGGGATCTTGATCCAGCGCGGCAGTTCCTTCTTGTCCTTCAGGTAGTTAAGGACAACCGGATAGATGTACTTGCCGATCGCCGAACGCAGTTCGACGGAGGCACTGGCTTCGCCCTTGGCGAGCTCGTCCTTCATCGCCGGCACGTAGTCGACGGATACCAGCAGGAAGTCCTTACCCGGGTTCAAGCCGGCTTCCTTCATCGCCTGGATGGCGCCGAGCTGCATGTTGTCGTTATGAGCGAACACGCCGCAGATGCCCTTCAGGTTGTCGGTCGACTTGATGAAGGCTTCCATGACCTTCTTGCCGCCTTCAGTCGTGAAGTCGCCACTCTGCGACTTGACGATCTTGATTTCCGGGAACTGCGAGGTGATGGCCTCGAAGCCCTTCTTGCGTTCGATGGCAGGAGCCGCACCGACGGTGCCCTGCAGCTCGACGACGTTGCACTGACCCTTGCTGGCTTGAGCCAACCATGCGCCGGCCAGACGGCCTTCGAGGTTGAAGTCGGCGGAAATGCGGGTGACGGTCAGCGACTTGTCGGTCACGTCGACGTCACGGTCGGCCAGGAACACCGGGATGCCGGCGCGCTTGGCTTCACGCAGAACCTGTTCCCAGCCAGTCACGACGACCGGAGCGATGATGATTGCGTCGACCTTCTGAGCGATGAAAGCGCGAACGGCCTTAAGCTGCTCTTCTTCCTTGCCCTGAGCGTCGGCAAACTTGAGGTCAATTCCTTCCTTCTTCGCTTCGTCCTGCATGTCCTTGGAGAATGCCGGACGCCAGTCGCCTTCATCGCCAACCTGCGAGAAACCGATAGTGACGGCATGAGCCGGAGCGCCAGCCAGAAGCATGGACGCGCCAAAGACAGTGCCGGTGAGCCAATGAGCAAATTTCACGAGACCCTCCCATATATTTTAGGCCATGGACGACACGCACTACCGCCGGTACCCACAATCTAGGTTATCCCGGTCGTTTGCGTGTCTGCATCCAATAACCATATTTTATACCATTTCAATAGCATTGCATCAACGAACTTCCCCTGATGCGCAACTTTCAATCCCGCAGTGCGATGCAGTCAACAACCGGACGGAGCAGACTTCGAAGGGCTGAATTCCGCCATTTCTTGCAGTTTGCGCAGTGCTTTCTGATTGCCGATGCCGATGATGCGGTGCATCCGGACGATTCCGGAGGTGGGGGAGGCACTTGGTCGAATGCGACATTGCGTCACGAGTCTGCAGCAGTTCTGCCGTCCCTGGGCGGCCAGCCGGATGGGGCTCGTGTCCTTCAACGTGAGCGCGAAGTGAGAGCATCGTCGCAGTACTCAGCCGTCGTATGTGCAGTAATTTGCATGTATAGATGTGTAATGGGATATACGATCATTAGCCCGGCTGGCGGCGGGTGGAGCTGCAGCGGCACAATACCATAGCGCGTATCTACGCCGGCCGGTATGGCGGCCTTACCGGATCGGCAGGGTGGCACCGACGCGGCAAGCCGGCCTCATATCTCTATCCTGGATGAGCCCCCTCGACGGCCTCGCCCCCGGGCGTCAGCGGGAGACTGCCTGCCGCCGTGCGATCGCAACGGTCGACTGAAAGCGGCCCAGGGGAGAGGCGCGCATTTCATTTTCGTTGCCTCCGGCAAGCCGAGGACAGTCGCGGACCAATGAGCGGAAGGGGTCGGCACGAAGGTCAACCGCTGCCTGAATGCCAAGTTCGACCGTGGACTGCCGCACCGGCTGTCGGAATGGGTCGGCGGCGGCCGTATCGCGCTCGCACATCCTGGTCGCCGCCTTCCTGGCAGCCACAAACGCCCCGTGCCGACCTGCATGCGACAGATGGATGATTTTTTGGCAAATGCTCGAATCAAGCGCTTTACTAAAGCCCTTTACAAACCGATACTGATGCTGTGGAGGAACTGATGGGTAAGCGGGTCACATTAGATCACGTGGCAAAGTCCGCAGGCCTGTCGCCGGCAGCGGTGTCGCGCTACCTGAACGGTCAACTGGTCCTGCCGCCGGAAACGGGGCGCCGTATCGATCGGGCCGTGAAGGAGCTGGGCTATCGTCCCGATCATCGTGCCCGCAGTCTCAGCCGTGGGCGTTCCGATGCGATCGGGCTGGTCATCCCCGAAATCGACAATCCTTTCTTTTCACGGCTGGCCGCCTCCGTCGAACGTGCAGCGGATGCGCGCGGGCTCGGTGTCATGCTGTGCTCGACCTTCAACAAACTCGGGCGCGAACTGCGCTATGTGGAAATGCTCGGCATCGGCATCGTCGATGGCCTGCTATTCGCGACTAACCACCATGATGCCGACGGGTCGCTTGCCCGGGCGATCAACGATGCGGCGCGGATCGTCCTGGTCGACGAGGACGTGAGCGGCGCCAACGTCTCGAAGATCTTCTCGGACAACCATCAGGGCGGCTATCTTGCAGGCCGTCACATCATCGAGGCGGGGCACCGGCGGCTGGCCTATATCGGCGGCCCGCCCGACCTGATGAGCGCGAAGGAACGGGCCGCGGGGCTGCACCATGCCGTGCTCGATTCGGGCACCGACGCCTACATTGCCGCGGAATACTTCGGCGCCTATGCCGCCGACTACGGGGTCGAGGCCATCACCGCGCTGCTGAGCGGGCCGGGTCGGCCGACGGCGATCTTCGTTGCCAGCGACCAGATCCTGATCGGCATCCTGAGGGTGCTGACGGCGCGCGGAATCGTCATCGGCCGCGACGTGTCGATCGTCACCTTCGACGATGCCAACACGCTCGAATTCCTCGCCGTCCCTGTCACGGCGATCCGCCAATCGATCGACCTGATGGGCGCACGCGCGCTCGACCTCGTGGTTGCTGCCGTCGGCGGCGCTCACGAACAGATTGTCGAACGGGTGCCCGTCGAACTCATCGTGCGCGAGTCCGTCCGCCGACTCGCCTGATTGCAAGAATGCCCCCTCCGCAGGAGGAGGTTGTCAGACGTGGAAAGATGGTCCTGTGACTAAGAAGAACGTACTTCTCGTCGGTGAAAGCTGGGCAACTGCTGCAACCCATACCAAGGGGTTCGACCAGTTCAGCAGCGTTACCTTTCACCTGGGCGCCGAACCGCTGGTCGCGGCATTGAAGGACTCGAGCTTCAAGCTGACGTACATGCCGGCGCATGTCGCGGCAAATGACTTTCCCTACACGCTCGAAGCGCTCTCGGACTACGACGCGATCATTCTGTCGGACATCGGCACCAACACGTTCCTGCTGCCGCCCGAGGTTTGGCTGCACGGCAAGCCGATGCCCAACCGGCTGAAGCTGATCCGCGAATGGACCCGCGCCGGCGGCGGACTGATGATGATCGGAGGCTATCTCAGCTTCCAAGGCATCGACGGCAGGGCGCGCTGGCGCAAGACGCCGGTCGAAGAGGCCCTGCCGGTATCGTGTCTGCCCTATGACGATCGCCTGGAAATCCCGGAAGGATTCAGTCCCCAAATCGTCGGCGATCCGAAGCACCCGATCCTCGCGGGCTTGGGCCAAAGCTGGCCGCGGCTGCTCGGTGCCAACGAGGTCACCGTCAAGGATCAGCCCGGGACCGAGGTGCTGGCACGCCTGCCGGCGGACGAAGGCGGCCACCCGTTGCTGGTCACCGGCCAATTCGGCGCAGGCCGGACGCTCGCCTGGACATCCGATATCGGCCCGCACTGGCTACCGCAGACCTTCGTCGACTGGTCGGGCTACGCCCGCCTTTGGACCAACGCGCTCGGCTGGGTGACCCGCCTGGGCTGATGAACCGCAGCATCCGGAGCTCTTCCATGACGCGACCGTTGATCGAGGCCAGAGATATTTCCAAGCGGTTCGGAGCGCTCCAGGCTCTCGCAGACGTCGATCTCGATATCCGCGAGGGCGAGGTTCTGGCGCTTGTTGGAGACAACGGTGCAGGCAAGTCGACATTGGTGAAAATCCTCTCCGGCGCCCATGCCCCGTCCGGGGGAGATCTTGTCATGGACGGAAAGCCGGTCGAGTTCGCTTCGCCGCAAGACTCCGCCGCCGCCGGGATCGCAACGATCTTTCAGGAACTGGCACTCTCGGAGAATCTCTCGATCGCCGAAAATGTCTTCCTCGGCCGCGAGTTGACCCAGCGGGTGCTCGGCATTCCGTTTCTGCGGCACAAGGCCATGAAACGGCGCGTCGGCGAACTGCTGAAGGAACTTGACGCGCATATCTCCGACCCCGAGGTGCCGGTCGGCAGTCTGTCGGGCGGCCAACGGCAGGCCGTGGCGATCTCGCGCGCGCTGAACCTCAATGCCCGGCTGGTGATCATGGACGAGCCGACGGCCGCACTCGCCGTCGCCGAGACCCGCAAGGTGCTGCAACTCATCCGCAACCTCGCCGACAGCGGACGCGCCGTGATCCTCGTCAGCCACAATATGCATGACGTCTTCGAAGTCGGCGATCGCATCGCAGTGTTCCGGCGTGGCCGCAAGATCGCCGACAAGATGCGAACCGAGACCACCCCCGAGGAAATTGTTTCCTTCATCACAGGTGCTCATCCCGACGTGCGGGCACTTGAGATGCAGTCGTGACTGACACGTCCAACCGGAAGGTCCACCATGCTGAAAACATCGAAATTGCTCCTTCTCAGTGTCGCCCTTTTGGCGGCAACAGCAAGCTTTGCGACGGCGGCGGACGCCAAGAAAAAGGTCGCCTTCGTGCCGCAGTTAATCGGCATCCCCTATTTCGATGCCATGAAGGCCGGCGGGACTGAGGCAGCCACGAAGTTTGGCGTCGAATTCATCTACACCGGCCCGGTCGACGCAAACCCGGTTGACCAGCTGCAGATCGTGCAGAACCTCGTCAATCAGGGCGTCGATGCCGTCTCGGTATCCGTCCTCGACGCCTCCAGCATCGCGCCTGTCGTCGAAGCGGCGAAAGCCAAGCATGTCACCCTCTTCACCTCTGACAGCGATGCGCCGAAATCCGGCCGCGCCGTCTACGTCGCCCAAGCGACGGACGAGGGGCTCGGCTTCATGATCATCGACGAAATGGTGAAGCGCGTCGGCCCGGACGCCAAGATCGGCATCGTCTCGGGTGAAGCAACCGCGTCCAACCTCAACGCCTGGATCGGTTTCATGCAGGCGCGCGTGAAGGACAAGTACCCCAAGCTGAAGCTGCTCGCCCCGCAATTCGCCGGCGGCACGGCCCAGCGCGCAGCCCAACTCGCCACCGACATCATGGCGGCCAATCCGGACCTGAAGGGCATCATCGGCGTTGCATCGTCGACGTGTCCCGGCGTGGCGCAGGCCATCGAAACGGCAGGCAAGATCGGCAAGGTGATCGGCACCGGCTATTGCAGCCCGAACACCGCGCGGGCCTACCTGAAGAGCGGCGCCTTTGCCTACACCGTGCTGTGGGATCCGGCCGAACTTGGCTATCTCACGGTTTGGGCCGGCAAGCAGCTGATCGACGGCAAGCCGTTCGAGGCGACCGCGACCCCTGAGGGCATGTCGCACCCCGTCACCTATGATGCCAAGACCGGCATCCTGCTGCTCGGCGAACCGGCCGTCTTCACCGCCCAGAACGTTGATAACTATCACTTCTGAGCGCTGTCCCGGTTCGCCAAAGGAGGGCCGCGCCAATGAGCAATCCCCTGGACTGGTTCGGACGACGCGAAGCGTTGCTGGCCGTCGCTTGTCTGGCCGCGGTCCTCCTCTTTTCGTTCCTGTCGCCGTATTTCTTCAATGCCGAAAATCTGTCGGCGGTCCTGAGCAACAGTGTCGAACTGCTGCTTGTCGGACTGGGCATGACGCTCCTATTGGGCGTCGGCGGCATTGATGTCTCCGTCGGCGTCGCCATGGGGCTTGCGGCCATCGCTGTCGGGCGCTTGTTGCAGGCCGGCGTCACCCCCGCCGTTGCCGGGCTTGCCGGCCCTGTCGCCGGCCTGTTGATCGGCGTAGGGACCGGCAGCGTGGTCGTCTTCGGCCGCATTCCGGCGATCGTTGCCACCCTCGGGCTCTACGGCGTCTATCGTGCCGGGATCTATCTCTGTCTCGGCGGAGACTGGTTGTCCGGTCTGCCGATTGGCTTGACCGAACTCGTCGGTACCGGCATCGCCGGCGTGCCGCTGGCATTTCCTATCGTAGCGCTCACCTATCTCGCCCTTTACGTCGCGCTGCGAAGGACCCCGTTCGGGCCGCATCTACTCGCCATCGGCGATTCCGAAGCGAAAGCGCGCCTCTCCGGCGTCTCCGTCAACCGTACGCAATTGCTGGCCTTCATCATCAGCGGCGGGCTGACGGGTTTGGCCGCGAGCTTCTACGTCGCCACCTATCGCAACGTGGAGATGACGATCGGCGGCACGTTGGCATTGGAGGCCATAGCGGCGGTCGTGCTCGGCGGAACCAGCGTGATCGGCGGCCGCGTCAGCCTCATCGGCACGGTTCTGGGCGTCCTTCTCCTGCGCCTGCTGCAGAACGGCCTGCTGCTGTCCGGCGTTCCGTCGCTGTGGCAGACGGTGGTGACTGGCCTGCTGCTGCTGTTTGTTCTCGGCATCGAGGCTGTGCAGGGTCGCCTGTCGCTGACGATGCTGATGCGTTCGAAGTCCGGCCGATTAGCATCCAGGGTTGCCCAATGACAGAGCTGAAGTCCTACACGCTCGCCATTCTGGCCAGTCTCTGGGTCGTCGTCGTCGCCGGGTTGGCGATCCTGCAACCCTCGGCGCTCGATGTCTCCACGGTTACCACCATCCTGCAGTTCTCGACGATCCTGGGGCTGGTCTCGCTCGGTCAGGGCGTGGTGATCCTGTGCGGCGGCGCCGGCATCGATCTGTCCGTCGGCGGCATCGCTTCGCTCACCTCGGTCGTGGCGATGCAGGCGGCGGAAGCCGGTATGCCGCTGCCACTGCTGCCGGTCATCTGCATCGTGGTCGGCGCCGGGCTCGGAACCTTCAATGGCCTGCTCGTCACCCGGCTCGGACTTTTGCCGCTCATTGCAACGCTCGGGACCTTCTACGTCTACTCCGGCGCCGCGGTGGCGACGACAGGTGGGGCGGTCCTATCGGGCGTCCCGAGCTATTTCATCGTTTGGGGTCGCGGCGTCGTCTCCGGCCTGCCGTTGCCGTTCCTGACGCTGACGCTGCCGCTGTTCCTGCTCACGGCGATCCTGCTGCGCTTCACCGCCTGGGGCCGCTGGATCTATGCGCTTGGGTTCAACGAGCGTTCCGCCCGGCTTGTCGGCATTCCGGTCGACCGGGTGCGGCTGATCGCTTATGGCGCCAGCGGCGCGTTTGCCGGTTCGGCAGCGCTCGTCGGCCTCGCCTGGCTCGGTAGCGCGCGTCCGAACATCGGCCAGAACCTTGAACTGACGTCGCTGACGGCAGCTTTGCTCGGTGGCATCGGCATCATGGGCGGCCGCGGCGGCGTGATCGGCATCCTTGCGGCGGTGCTTCTGCTCGTCACCCTGCAGACGGGCCTTCTGCAATTGAACGTCAACAGCATCTGGCAAGTCGGCATCATCGGCGCGTTGCTGATCATCGTGCTCCTCGCCGACAACCTGCGCTTTATCCGGAGATCCACATGACCAGCCTTCAAGATAAGATCGCCGCCGCGGTTGAAGCCCGTTCCGAGCGGATCGCCCAGACACTGTGCGATCTCGTTGCCTTCCCGTCGATCGTCAAGGCCGACCCGCGCGAGGCCGGTCCCGGCGAGCGCGATTGCCAGCTTTACCTGCAGAAGCGGATCGAGGCGATCGGCTTTACCACCGACCTGTGGGACCCGGACGGTCCCGCGCTCTATGCCAAGTACGCGGGGCGTCCCGGCGCCAACAAGGGCCGCACCTTCGAAGGCCGACCGAACCTCGGCGGCGTGCTCAAGGGCAGCGGCGGCGGCCGCTCGATCATGCTGACCGGGCACATCGACGTCGTGCCGCCCGGCGCCCCGGAACATTGGGTGAGCGACCCGTTCGTCCCCGTCATCGTCGACGGTTTCGTG
>JARLIT010000191.1 GCA_031291575.1 Ancalomicrobiaceae bacterium | reverse complement strand
GTCGGCCTGGGCCCGCGGGCCCCTGACCGCCGGCCCCTTGCGGCGGTTGAGGAGGCGAAATTGGATGCCGCCCTCGTCGGCCACACGTCCCATCAACCCGTCGAGCGCATCGATCTCCCTGACCAGATGGCCCTTGCCGAGCCCACCGATCGCCGGATTGCAGCTCATCGCGCCGATCGTCTCGCGCCGGTGCGTGACCAGCACCGTCGCCGCGCCGACCCGCGCGGACGCCGCCGCCGCTTCCGCGCCGGCATGTCCACCGCCGACGACGATGACATCCGCCTTGATCATCCGGTCTCTCTTTGAGAATTTGCCCGGCGCCATGACAATCCGGCACGGGCGAGGAGCGATGCGATACAAGAAAGGGCCGGGTTCGTCAAAGTCAAACCCGTCCGAGAGCTCCTACCCGGCTATCACTGGCAATTGCCTGAAGCCCGGCGGACACTCATTTGCCAATGCAGAACTCGCCAAACACCACGTCGAGCAGATCCTCGACGTCGATCCGCCCGGTGATACGCCCGAGCGCATCGGCCGCCCGGCGCAGATCCTCGGCCCGCAGTTCGACGCCCCTGCCCTCTCCGGCCACGGCCGCTTCGATATGCGCAATCGCCTCGCCGACGCCTTGGGCGTGGCGGACGCGGGTCACCACCGCGTCTTCCGCCCCGGCGAACCGGTCGGCAGCAAATCGAGCCAACTCCGCCTCGAACGCGCTGAGGCCATCGCCCGAAGCAACCGAGATCGACAGCCGTGCCGGCACGGCGCCGGCAACGTCAACCGCTGGCAGATCGCATTTGGTGGCGACCGTCCAGACCTCCGCGCCGATCCCCGGATCAGCCGGGGCCGGATCGTCGACCGCCGACAGCCAGACGACGAGATCCGCCGCTGCCCCGCGTTGCCGCGCGCGCCGAATGCCCTCCCGCTCGACGACGCCCGAGGCCTCGCGCATTCCGGCCGTATCGACAACAGTCACCGGATAGCCGGCGAGGTCGAGATGCATCTCGATCAGATCGCGCGTGGTCCCGGCTTCGGCCGTGACGATGGCGGCCTCCCGCCGGGCAAGCGCGTTCAGGAGGCTCGACTTGCCCGCATTCGGCCGACCCATCAGCACGACCTCCAGCCCATTTCTCAGTCGCTCGGCTGCGCTGGAGACCGCCAGTTGCCCCCGCATGTCCTCCGCCAGGCTGCGCGCCTCGAGCCAGACCTCATCCGACACCGAGCCCGGAACGTCCTCCTCGTCGGGAAAATCCAGTTCAGCCTCGATCAACGCCCGGCAGCGGATCAGCCGCGATCGCCAGCCCTCGAATGTCGCCCGCCCGCTGCCAGCCGCCTGCCTGAGCGCCTGACGCCGCTGGCTTTCGGTCTCGGCCGCAATCAGGTCGGCCAGGCCTTCTACCTCGGTCAGGTCGAGTTTGCTGTTGAAGAACGCGCGGCGGGTGAATTCCCCGGGTTCGGCCAGCCGCAGACCCGGCATTTGCGCAAGCGCGGTGAGAGCTGCCGCCACGACGGCGCGGCCGCCGTGCAGCTGCAGTTCGGCGCAATCCTCGCCGGTGAAGCTCTTCGGAGCGGGAAACCACAGGACGAGCCCGCGATCGATGTCGCGCCCGCCCGCCCGGATCACCCCGTAACTCGCAAGGCGCGGCTCCGGCAGCCGGCCGAACAGCGCCATCAACGCCGTCCCGGCATCCGGCCCGCTCAATCGGATCACGGCGACGCCCGCCGGCGGCGAGCCGCTCGACAGGGCAAAGATCGTATCGCAATCCCGATTTCCGGACATCACTACGGAATCGTCTCCATTCGTTGCGCCGAGCTCACGACCGCGCGCCGCAACCATCTCAACCCACAAATGCCAACGGCGGATCCGATAGGACCCGCCGCGCAGTTGTTCGATATACGGTCTCCCGACCCGGATTCACGTGAAACAAATCGCTTGACGGAACGGCACCTGTCCGCCAGCCGAACCGAATCACGTGTTCATCGAATCGAAGAAGTCCGCATTCGTCTTGGTCTGCCGGAACTTGTCCAACAGGAACTCGATCGCGTCGACCGTGCCCATCGGGGTGAGAATGCGCCGGAGCACGTAGGTCTTCTTGAGCATGTCCGGGGCGACCAGCAGCTCTTCCTTGCGGGTGCCGGAGCGGGTGATGTCCAACGCCGGGAAGGTGCGCTTGTCCGCCACCTTGCGGTCGAGGATGATCTCGGAGTTGCCGGTGCCCTTGAATTCTTCGAAGATCACCTCGTCCATACGGCTGCCGGTATCGATCAGCGCCGTGGCGATGATGGTCAGCGAACCGCCGCCCTCGATGTTACGTGCGGCACCGAAGAAGCGCTTCGGCCGCTGCAACGCGTTGGCATCGACACCGCCGGTCAGCACCTTGCCGGAAGACGGCACCACCGTGTTGTAGGCGCGACCAAGGCGAGTGATGGAATCCAACAGGATCACCACGTCGCGGCCATGTTCGACCAGGCGCTTGGCCTTCTCGATCACCATCTCGGCAACGGCGACGTGACGGGTTGCCGGCTCGTCGAAAGTCGAGGACACCACCTCGCCTTTGACCGTGCGCTGCATGTCAGTCACTTCCTCCGGCCGCTCGTCGATCAGCAGCACGATGAGGAAGCATTCCGGATGGTTCGCAGTGATCGACCGCGCGATGTTCTGCAGAAGCACCGTCTTGCCGGTCCTCGGCGGCGACACGATTAGCGCGCGCTGGCCCTTGCCGAGCGGTGCGACCAGGTCGATGACGCGGGCAGACATATCCTTGCCGACGGGCTCGTCCAGTTCCATGCGGAAGCGCTGATCCGGATAGAGCGGCGTCAGGTTGTCGAAATGGACCTTGTGCCGAGCTTTGTCCGGATCCTCGAAGTTGATCGTGTTGACCTTCAGCAGGGCGAAATAGCGCTCGCCGTCCTTCGGGCTGCGGATCTGTCCTTCGACAGTATCGCCAGTCCGGAGCAAGAAACGGCGGATCTGCGACGGCGACACGTAGATGTCGTCTGGCCCGGCCAGATAGTTGGCATCGGGAGAGCGAAGGAAGCCAAAGCCGTCCTGCAGCACTTCGACGACGCCTTCGCCAATGATTTCGACGTCCTTGGCGGCCAGTTGCTTCAGAATGGCGAACATGAGCTCCTGTTTGCGCATGCCGCTGGCGTTCTCGACCTCGAGCTCCTCAGCGAAGGCAAGGAGTTCGGTCGGCGACTTCGATTTCAGGTCCTGAAGCTTCAACTGCTGCATATGGGTCAGACTTTCGGGATTTAGTCAGCTCGAAGAGGGGGGTTCGCGGCATCCAACTGGCGCGAAAACAGCCCAGTCAAAGAGGAATTGCCGTGAATACAGGAGGGAAGACGAAGCGCAGGATGGAGTCCCGCGCGGCCGGCGCTTGAGGCGCGGCCTTCCTCTCACAGTTAGCGAGAGTCGATAGCAAAATAGTCTGTCGCACCCAATCCGGCAAGCCCTGACAACCACCTATCGAACAACTGACTGACAGAATTTGGAAATCCGTGTTGCCGCAACAACTTGTAAGCCGTTCACAAACGCTTGTGCGCCGGTGCCTAGAACGGCTTCAGGACCACCAGGATGACGACAGCAATCATGATGAGGGTTGGCACCTCGTTCATGAATCGCCAATAGCGACTGGAATGCGGATTGCGATCGGCGCCGAAATCGCGCACGGCCTTGGCGAGATAGCCATGAAACGCGGACAAGCCCAAGACGAGCGCCAGCTTCAGCCACAGCCAGGTTCCCTCGAAGCCGAAGATGCGCCAGGCCATCCACAGGCCGGCGCACCAGCTGGCAATCATCGCGGGATTGATGATGTAGACCAGCAGGCGATGCTCCATGCCTTTCAGCATTTCTGAGGCGGCGGACTCCGGCGGCAGCCCAACGTGATTGACGAAGAGCCGCGGTAGATAAAGCATACCGGCCATCCAGGACATCACGGCAACGATGTGGAGCACCTTGATCCAGAGGTAGGCCGCTTCGCTCAACAGGCCCATCATGGTGGCGAAGACCACCGCAGTGACCATCAGCGACACGATCGCCCGCCGAATGACGTCCTGAATGTCCGCCTGTTGCATGCTGTCAGCTCCGGCCCCCGGCCGCACGGACGCGTTTGACCATCGCCGTCACGTGGTCAGGATCGGCATCCGGCGTGATGCCGTGCCCGAGGTTGAAGATCAACCGGCCAGCGCCAAGCGTTTCGAGAATGGCGTCGATCCCCTCCTCCAGGACGCGCCCACCGACGACGAGCCGCATCGGATCGAGCGTCCCTTGCACCGCCAGCCGTGGCTGCAGCACGTCGCGCACGACCGCAAGCGGCGCCGTCCAGTCGAGCCCGATGGCGTTGATGCCTGTAGCTGCCACATAGCGTTCAGCAAAGCCGAAGGCGCCTTTCGGGAAACCGATGAACCGCGTGCCCGGGCGCCGCGCCCGCACGCCCTCAACGAGCTTGCGCATCGGTTCGATCGCCCAGCGCTCGAATTCGGCTTCGTCGAGAACGCCCGCCCAGGTGTCGAATACCTGCAGCGCATCGGCCCCGGCGTCGATCTGGGCGACCAGATAGTCGATCGAAGCCGTAACCAGAAGATCGATCAGCCGCGAGAAGCGCTCGGGATCGATCAGCGCCGCCTTGCGCGCCGGCGCCTGATCGGGAGTGCCGCGCCCGGCGATCATATAGGTCGCCACCGTCCAGGGAGCCCCACAGAAGCCCAGAAGGGCCGTCTCAGTGGGCAGGGCCGCCCGGATCAGACCGACGGCTTCAATGACCGGTGCCAGCCTGTCCAGTGCGCTGCTCGCATCGAGGTCGACGAGTTGTTCAAGCGTGAGCGGCTGCAGCAACGGCCCCTCGCCTTCGCTGAAGCGCACGTGTTGGCCGAGGGCGTCAGGGATGACGAGGATATCAGAGAACAGGATCGCTGCATCGAATCCGTATCGCCGGATCGGCTGCAACGTGACCTCGGTAGCCAGTTCGGGCGTGTAGCAGAGATCGAGGAAACCGCCTGCCTTGGCTCGCGTGGCGCGATATTCCGGCAAATAGCGGCCGGCCTGTCGCATCATCCAGATGGGAGGCGGAAACTCGTGGCCGCCGTCGAGAACACGGAGGAGCTTGCGGGTCACCGCGGGAGGCGATCTATCCACCGTCGGATCCTTCTAAGATTCTTATTAGACTCTTCTTGTAGTAATTGATTGACGGTGGATTAGCGATATTGCCGACCATTCACAACGATTCACGTGAAACATCCACCGCTGAGGCGCGAGCCTAGCGGTGAAGGCGACGAATCGGATGGAAGCGGGTTAACAGATCGTTAATGTTATGCGGCAAAAGGTTAACGAATGGTTAACGGCGATCCGGCTGTGGAAAATCGGTCGATGGTTGACGAGAGGTTAACAACTCACTGTTTGAACCGGCAGGGCCGGAATTTCATCCCCGACGGGCGTAGCTGTTGAATAGTTTCAGGGCTGCGGGATACGATCGGGCCTCGGGCAGGCGAAGGCGGGCTTTGTCCACCGAACGGCGGGCGGCTGGGGACAAAGCGGTGAACACAAACGCCAACTTCTTCCATCTGCATCTGATTTCGGACTCCACGGGCGAGACGCTGACGACTGTGGCGCGCGCGGCGGCGGCGCAATATGGCGCGTTCACGCCGGTGCAGCACGTGCATCCGCTGGTGCGGACCGATCGCCAGCTCGACAAGACGCTGAGCGAACTGGAGGCCGCGCCGGGCGTGGTGCTCTATACGATCGTCTCCAAGGAGCTGTCGGTGCGGCTCGAACGCTTCTGCGACGAGCAGGGCTTGCCCTGCGTATCAGTGCTGGCGCCGGTGTTCGAAGTATTCCGCAGCTATCTAAATGCGGACCAGACGTATCGGGCCGGCGCGCAGCATGACATGGACGCCGGCTATTTCCGCCGCATCGAGGCGCTCAACTACACGATGGCGCATGACGACGGGCAGAAGCCGGAGGATCTTGATCTCGCCGATGTGGTGCTGGTCGGCATTTCCAGGACGTCGAAGACGCCAACGGCGATCTATATGGCCAATCGCGGCGTGAAGACGGCCAATGTGCCGATCGTTCAGGGCATCGCGCTGCCGCCATCGCTGTTTGCGGCGACGAAACCGCTGATCGTTGGACTGGTGGCGAGCCCGGAGCGGATCGCGCACGTGCGACAGAACCGAATTCTAGCGCTTGGCGTGAAATCCTTTGATACGACCTACGCTGACCGACAATCGATCGCGCAGGAATTGACGTACATGCGCCGGATATGTTCCGACGAAGGCTGGCCGATGATCGATGTCACGCGGCGCTCGATCGAGGAAACGGCTGCCGCCGTGCTCGCGCTGCAACGGAACCGAAAATGACTTTGTCTGAAACCATCGCAACCGCACCGATCGTGCTTGCGTCCAACAGCCTGGCCCGGCGCCAGTTGCTGGTCGGCGCTGGGCTGACGTTCGAGACATGCGCGGCGGCGGTCGACGAGCGCGCCATCGAGGCCGGGCTCGAAGCAAACGGTCCGGCCGAGGTGGCGGAAGCGCTGGCGGAGGCCAAGGCGCTGGCCGTCTCGCGCCAGCGTCCGGCGGCGCTCGTCATCGGCGCCGACCAGACGCTCGGGCTCGGGGCGCAGATGTTCCACAAGCCGGGATCGCGCCAGGAAGCGCGGGCAACGCTGAGAACGCTGCGGAGCCAGACGCATCGGCTGTATTCGGGCATCGCGATCGCCGAGGGCGGCGAGGTTCTGTACCGCCAGGTCGTCGCGGCAAGCCTCACCATGCGGGCCTTTTCCGACGACTTCCTTGAAAGCTACCTCGACCGGGTCGGCGACGATGTGCTGAAAAGCGTCGGCTGCTACCAGCTCGAAGGGCCGGGCATCCAGCTGTTCGAAGCGATCGAGGGCGACTATTTCACCATCCTCGGCCTGCCGCTGCTTCCCCTTCTCGCCTTTCTCAGATCGATCGGACGTCTCGATGGCTGAACTGCAATTCCAGCGCACCGGCCCGCGGGCCTTCATCGTCGGTTGGCCGGTGGCGCATTCGCGCTCGCCGCTCATCCACGGATATTGGTTGAAGCAGTTCGATCTTGCCGGCTCTTACGAGCGTGTGGCGGTCGCGCCGGCCGACATCGGAACCTTTCTGGCGGAGATGCCGGCGAGCGGTTTCGTCGGCGGTAATGTCACCGTGCCGCACAAGGAGGCAGCCTTTGCGGCGGCGAGCCGGCGTGATGCGGTCGCGACGCTGCTGGGTGCGGCGAATACGTTGTGGATGGAAGGTGGACAGCTCTGCGCCGGCAACACCGATGCAATCGGATTTCTGGCCAATCTCGATGCTTCGGCGCCGGGTTGGGACGCAGCCGACGGCCGCGCGGTGGTGCTCGGGGCTGGCGGTGCGGCGCGCTCCGTCGTCTGGGCGCTGTTGTCGCGCGGGCTTGATGTCGCCGTGGTCAATCGCACGGTGTCGCGCGCCGAGGAACTGGTGGCCCGTTTCGGCGGCGGCCGAGCCTACGACTGGGACGCGCTGCCTGGCCTTCTCGGTGACGCCGGCCTGCTCGTCAACACGACATCGCTCGGCATGCATGGCCACGCTGCGGCTCCGGTCGACTTGGCGCCGCTACCGGGCGAAGCGTTCGTCAGCGATATCGTCTATGTGCCGTTGGAAACGCCGCTGATCGCTGCGGCTCGGGCCGGCGGATACCGCACCGTAGATGGGCTCGGCATGCTTCTGCATCAGGCCGTGCCGGGATTCGAGCGCTGGTTCGGGGTGCGCCCGCAGGTAACGGCGGAGTTGCGCGCGCTGGTCGAAGCGGATGTGAGGGCAGGGCAGGGATGATCAAGCTCGGGCTGACCGGTTCGATCGGCATGGGGAAGTCCACCACGGCGGCGGCCTTCAGGCGTGCCGGGGTGCCGGTCTACGACGCGGATGCCACGGTGCACGCGCTCTACGCCGGTGCGGCGGCGCCGTTGATCGAGGCGGCGTTTCCGGGGACGGTCAGGGACGGCGCGGTGGTGCGGGAAGAACTGGCCCGACAGGTGCTTGGTCAGCCGGAGGCACTTGCCCGGCTCGAATCGATCGTGCATCCGCTCGTCGAGGCGGCGGAGGCCGAATTCGTCGCCTCGGCCGAGGCGGAGCAGCACCCGGTCGTCGTGCTCGACATTCCGCTCCTCTACGAGATTCGGGCCGAAAGCCGGCTCGACAAGGTGCTGGTCGTCTCGGCGCCGGCCGAGATGCAGCGCGAAAGGGTGCTGGGCCGGCCGGGTATGAGCGAGGAGCGGCTGGGGCAAATCCTGGCCCGGCAGGTGCCGGACGAGGAGAAGCGGCGGCGCGCCGATTTCATCGTCGATACGTCGCGCAGTGTCGAGGATGCCGAGGCGCAGATCAGGGCGATCCTGCAAGTGTTGAAAACCGGCGCGTGAGCGTGAACGCGCCGAGAACACGGTGAAATCGGCGGTTGCCTGCCGGAATCCACTGTGATTCGCTGGACCGATGCGGTCGGCGCAGGGTGGCGACGCGGGGCAAGACATGCGCGAAATCGTGCTCGATACCGAAACCACGGGCCTCGATGCCAATGCCACCGATCGCGTGGTCGAGATCGGCTGCGTCGAGTTGATCAACCACATTCCGTCGGGTCAGACCTACCACGTCTACATCAATCCGGAGCGGTCGATGCCGCGCGCCGCTTTCGACGTGCACGGACTCTCCGACGAATTCCTGAAGGACAAGCCGAAGTTTCGCGAGATCGGGCAGGAGTTCGCCCGCTTCATCGACGGGGGCAGGCTGGTCATCCACAACGCCGCCTTCGACGTCGGCTTCCTCAACGCGGAATTCGCCCGGCTCGGCATCCCGGCGATCGCATCGGATATGGTCGTCGATACGCTGCAATTGGCTCGCCGCCGGCATCCGGCCGGCCCGAACAGCCTTGATGCACTGTGCGCGCGCTACGGCATCAACAATTCCAGGCGCACCCGGCACGGCGCGCTCCTCGACGCCGAATTGCTCGCCGAGGTCTATATCGAGCTGATCGGCGGCAAGCAGGCAGCGTTGTTTGCCAATGACGGTAATTCGGGCCAGTCGGCGCGCGGGCTGGGGGTCTCCGGCCGGGCGCCGACGCGGCAGCGCCCGACACCGCTGGCTGAGCGTCTCACCGAGGCCGAGCGGGAGACACATTCGGCCTTCATCGGCAAGATGGGCGACGCCGCCATCTGGAAGCTCTACGAAAATTGAAAACGGCCCGTCAGGGCCGTTTCGCGATTAGTTGGGAGATGCATAGCGTGTCCCGCCAGCTGCATCGGCCAGCGGGGTCGCCGGGCACAGCCGGTCAGTTCGGCTGCGCTGCCTGCTGCTGCGACTGCAAAACGTTCTGCTGATACAGCTGGGCGAAATCGATCGGATCGATCATCAGCGGCGGGAAGGCACCGTTGCGGGTGGCGTCGGCGACGATCTGGCGCGCGAACGGGAACAGGAAGCGCGGGCACTCGATGAAGACGAAGGGATGAAGGTGCTGTTCGGGCACGTTCTGGATCCGGAAGATGCCGGCGTAGACGAGTTCGACGTTGAAGACCACCTCGGTGCCGTGCATTGCCTTGGCCTGCAGCGTCAGGACGGTTTCGAAGTCCGTTGCCGACAGCGGCTGGGCGTTGACATTGACGTTGATGGCGAGCTGCGGGCCGCCCTCACGCGGTGCGAGCGAGGCCGGGGCATTCGGGTTTTCGAACGACAAGTCCTTGACGTACTGGGCCAGGACGTTGAGGGTCGGCGCCGTCTGAGCGCCGTCGGTACCGCTATTGTCGGTGGTCATCTGAGGGTGTCCTCGCCTAGTGCTGCCGCCGGTCTCGCCACCGGCCGCGGGTGCGGATACGGTTGCCGACGCGAAAGATCGTCGAGAGGGCCTGATCGGGCACGATGTCGTCTTCGGGGGTGTCCGGGCACCCGACGCCGGCGGCCGATCGGTTGACCGAGCCGGAGCTTCCCTCGGACGAGCAAGGTAAATCCCGCTCGGCTTGCGGGCGCTGCTCTAGCACGGGCGGTCGGCGGCACACAAGCCGAGGCCGCTCTGGCAGGCGCGGTCAGTCGTTGCCGGGCTTGCCGTCGGACGGAGGGGGCAGGCGCCGGACGTCGCCGGCGTTGGGGGATGAGGAGTCTTCGCCATGATGCCAGTCGGCCGGATCGAGATCGACCGTACCGGCACGGCGCTCGGAGACCACGACGACGTTGAGATTGCGGGCCAGAAGCGCGATCACCAGCGAGCGGGCTGGCGGCAGGAACAGAATGAGACCGATGACGTCGCTGACGAAGCCGGGCAGCACCAGAAGGAAGGCGCCAAGCGACATCAAGGCGCCGTGGCCAAGCTGGCTGCCGCGCAAGCCGCCCTGTCGCAGCGAACGCTGCATGTCGGCAAGCAAAGCTGTGCCCTGGTGCCGCAACAGTGCTGCGCCGAGAGCAGAGGTGGCGAGCGTCAGGGCGATAGTGGCAAATACGCCGATCTGGCGGCCTACCTCGACAAAGCCGGCGATTTCGATGAACGGCCAGGCGAGGATGAGGAGAGGAATATAGGGCATCGGCGCACTCGTCGCCGCGTGGTGCGGCTGCGCCGACACATAGGCGCACGCTCGGCGAAATGTAAGGTGCGAGCGAATTGGAGCGCGCTGCACACCGTCGTGACCTGCTACGACTAGCATCCGAATTGCGTTACCATATATCAAGCCTGCGCCCTTATAGACGGGGGAGGCCAGCCGACAGGCGGATCGAGGAAATTGGCATGGGCGTTTTCGATATCTATACCGTCATCCTTTTGGTGGTCGCGGTGGCAATCATCTGGAAACTTCGCTCTGTCCTTGGCACCAAGACCGGCGCCGAGCGGCCACCGGTCGATCGCTATGCCGCGCCCCGCGCCGAACCTCCAGAGCTCCGGCCGAACGGCGAGAACGTCGTGCCGCTCAATCGGGTGAACGGTTCGAATCCGCCGGAAGGACCAGTCATCGATGCGGAGTCGCAGCCAACGCGCTCGAGCGCGCTCGATGCGGCGTTGCGGGCGCTCACCCAGGCGGATCACAGTTTCGATCAGGCACATTTCCTCGGCGGGGCCAAGATGGCCTACGAGATGATCGTCACGGCCTTCGCCAATGCAGACCGCAAGACGCTGAAGCCGCTGTTGTCGCGCGAGGTGTACGACGGATTTGCTTCGGCGATTGATGCGCGCGAGCGCGCCGGACACAAGGTAGACACCAAATTCGTCGGCATCGACCGGGCCGAGATCGTCGAAGCGAGCGTCAAGGGCGTCGTCGCCGAGATCACCGTACGCTTCGTCAGCCAGTTGATCACGGTGACGCACGACGCCGCCGGCCAAGTCGTCGACGGCGACCCGCTGCGCGTGGCGGATGTCATCGACGTCTGGACCTTTGCCCGCGACACCTCCACGTCGGATCCGAATTGGCGGCTCGTCTCGACCCAGAACGGCTGATCGGGGAGACGTGCAAATGGCGGCCGTAACGACGAAAGCCCTCGGGGCGGCGCCCGAACGGGCGGTACGTCGCGTGCCGCTCGACTTCTTGGACCTCGAAGGGTGGAGCGAGGATGCCCATGACCTCGCCTTTGCCGCTTTCGCCCGGTCCTGCCGCCAAAGCCTGCTATCAACTTCTGCGGCGCCCGCCGGATTGCGCCGGGTGGCGGAGCTGGCTGGTGCCGAAGGCTTGCTGGACGTCGCGCGGCTTGATAGGACGCGCTGCCGATCGTTCTTTGAGGCGCATTTCCGTCCCGTCCGCATCGAGCCGCCGACGGGGCAGGGGTTCCTCACCGGCTATTTCGAACCTGAGGTCGAAGGCTCGCGTGTTCCGACCGGGCGCTTCCGCTACCCGCTCTATGCCCGCCCTGCTGATCTCGTCGATGTCGACCCGTCTGCCATGCCGGCCGGCTGGGAGCCCGATCGGCGTTTCGGGCGCGCCACAGCGGGCGAAATCGTGCCCTATTTCGATCGCGCGGCAATCGAGGCCGGCGCGCTGGACGGGCGGGGCCTCGAACTCGTCTATCTCGAGGATCCGATCGAGGCGTATGTCATTCATGTGCAGGGTTCGGCGCGTATCCGACTTGCGGAAGGCGGGTTGATGCGTGTCGCCTATGCGGCCAAGGCTGGCCATCCCTATACGTCGTTGGGCCGGCTCCTCATCGAGCGCGGCGTCGCCAGTGCGGAAACCATGACGCTCGAAGTGCTCGCCAATTGGCTGAGAACGGCGGGCGATGCCGGACGGGCGCTGATGCGCAAGAACCGCTCGTACATCTTCTTTCACGAACTCGAGGACGCGGGTCTCGACCCCGACCTCGGCGCCATCGGGGCGGCGGGCGTGCAGCTGACGCCCGGCCGGTCGATCGCCGTCGACGCGCGCGAGATGGCTTACGGATGGCCGGTGTGGATCGCGGCATGGCTTCCGACCGGGCAGGACGGCGCCATCGAGCCGTTTCGTCGCCTGATGGTCGCCCAGGATACCGGATCGGCCATCGTCGGGCCGGCGCGCGCGGACCTCTTCATGGGGCTGGGGCCAACCGCCGGCACGGTGGCCGGTCGCATCCGCCACGCGGCGGAAGTGTTCGTCGTATTGGAACCCGCCGCCGGGGATCTGCCATGATTGGACGGCGGCGGCGGGCCTTGAGCGAAGAAGAGCGGCTCCTCTGGCAGAAGGTGGCGGAGGGCGTCGAACCGCTGTGGCACAGCCGTCGTCGCGGCACCAAGCCGAATGACGCGGCGGTCGAGCCGCCGGTGGCGGCAGAGCCCGATCCGCCGCCGTCTCCCGTTGCGACCGCGCCTGTGTCGCCGTCTGCTGCCCCGCCGCGATCGGTGGCGCCCGCCAAGCCGGCCAAACCGGCACCGCCGGCGCTCGCTCATATGGATACGAAGACGAAGCGGCGCATCGCCCGCGGGGCCCTGCCACTCGAGGAGCGGATCGACTTGCATGGCCTGACCCAGGCCAATGCCTATTCGGCGCTGAGAGGCTTCATCGCAGGGGCCCGGGCGCGGGGTGCCAAGTTGGTTCTGGTCATCACCGGCAAGGGCGTCGGTCCGTCGGAGGACGGCGATCACCACCGCTTTTCCGTTGGCGAACGGGGCGTATTGCGACGGCTCGTGCCGCAATGGTTGGCACTGCCGGATATGCGGGAGTATGTGGTGGGATTTGAAGAGGCCCATGTCGCCCATGGCGGTGCGGGCGCCATCTATGTCCGCCTGAGGTCGCCGCGCGCCGGTGGCCGCGGTCGGCATGGGGGGACGGTGCTATGACGCCATTCGGGGCAAAGCTCAGGACGCTGAGGGCCGGGCGTGGCGAGACGCTGAAGGACATGGCGGCCGCGCTCGACGTCTCGCCGGCCTATTTGTCGGCGCTCGAACACGGCAAGCGGGGCGTCCCGACCTGGTATATGGTGCAGCGCATCATCGCCCATTTCAACGTGATTTGGGACGAGGCGGAAGAGCTGCAGCGGCTCGCCGAGGAATCCGATCCGCGCGTCACCGTCGACACTGCCGGTCTCGATCCGGCCGCGACCGAACTCGCCAACCTGTTGGCGCGCAAGATCGCTGGCCTGTCGAAGAAGTCGCTCGAAGAACTCATCCACCGCGTCCGGGCGGCGGCGGCCAAGGACGACGTGTAAGAGAAAGAGAAAGGGCGGAGGCTGTTGCCTCTGCGCCGGCATGATTCACGTGAAACGCCCGAGGATTCACGTGAAACACGAGGAGCGTGAAACGCGGCCCGAGAGCCGCGTTCGTTCACAGGATGAATCGCGACAAGTCCGTGTTCTTGGCGAGGTCGCCGATGTGCTCTTGCACATAGGCAGCATCGATGACGATCGTCTCGCCCGAGCGGTCCGGCGCGGTATAGGAGATGTCGTCGAGGATCCGCTCCATCACTGTCTGCAGCCGGCGGGCGCCGATATTTTCAACCGTCGAATTGATGTCGACAGCGACGCCGGCGATTTCATCGACGGCATCGTCGGTGAACGACAGGTTCACCCCTTCCGTTCCCATCAGCGCCACGGTCTGCTTGATCAGGCACGCCTCGGTCTCGGTCAGGATGCGGCGGAAATCGTCCTTGCCGAGCGGCTTCAACTCAACCCGGATTGGCAAGCGGCCTTGCAGCTCCGGTAAGAGGTCGGCCGGCGTGGCCACATGGAAGGCACCGGAAGCGATGAACAGGACATGGTCAGTCTTCACCGGCCCGTATTTCGTCGACACGGTGGTGCCCTCGATCAGCGGCAACAGATCGCGCTGCACGCCCTCGCGGCTGACGTCAGCGCCGCCGCGGCTGTTGTGAGCGCAGATCTTGTCGATCTCGTCGAGAAACACGATGCCGTTCTCTTCGACGGCGCGGATGGCTTCCTGCACCACCTGATCCTGGTCGAGGAGCTTGTCGGATTCCTCGCTCGCCAACAGCGCCCAGGCGTCGGCGACATGGACGCGGCGTTGCTTCTTCTGCCCGCCGAAAGCCTTGCCCAACATGTCGCCGATGTTCATCACCCCGATCGAGGCGCCCGGCATGCCCGGCACATCGAAGCTCGGCATCTGCGAATTGCCGGCGACCTCGACTTCGATCTCCTTGTCATCCAACTCGCCGGCCCTGAGCTTGGAGCGGAAGCTCTCCCGGGTGGCCGGGCTCGAGGTCTTGCCGACGAGGGCATCAAGGATGCGTTCCTCGACTGCCAGTTGCGCCTTGGCTTGGACGCCGGCGCGTTTCGAGGTGCGCGTCAGGCTGATGCCGATTTCGAGAAGATCGCGCACGATCGATTCCACGTCGCGGCCGACATAGCCGACTTCGGTGAATTTGGTCGCCTCGACTTTTAGGAACGGCGCCCCGGCGAGCTTGGCCAGACGCCGGGAAATCTCGGTCTTGCCGACGCCGGTCGGGCCGATCATCAGGATGTTCTTCGGCGCCACCTCGTCCTTGAGGCTGACGTCGAGCTGCTGGCGGCGCCAGCGGTTTCGAAGCGCGATGGCGACGGCGCGCTTGGCGTCCTTCTGCCCGACGATGAAGCGGTCGAGTTCGCTGACGATCTCGCGAGGAGAGAAATTGGTCATTGTCATCTTCCGGATGGGCGGACGGAGCGGCCGCTCGGCGGCCGCAGCCGTCGCGGCAGGCTCGTCCAGGCCCTGACGATCAGGCGTCGGCGTCGAGCGATTCGACGACGACGTTGTGGTTTGTGTAGATGCAGATGTCGCCGGCGATCTTCATGGCACGCCGGGCGATCTCTTCGGCGGAATACTCGGTGTCGATGAGGGCGCGGGCGGCGGCGAGGGCGTAGTTGCCCCCCGAGCCGATGCCGGCAACGCCACCTTCCGGCTCCAGCACGTCGCCGGTACCGGTCAGCACCAGGCTTACCTTGGCGTCGGCGACCAGCATCATCGCCTCCAGGCGGCGAAGGTAGCGGTCCGTGCGCCAGTCCTTGGCAAGCTCGACAGCGGCGCGCATCAGCTGACCAGGATACTGCTCGAGTTTCCCCTCGAGGCGCTCGAACAGCGTGAACGCATCGGCGGTGGCGCCGGCAAAGCCGCCGATCACATCGCCCTTGGCGAGGCGGCGCACCTTGCGTGCAGTGGCTTTCAGCACCGTTGCCCCAAGCGTCACCTGCCCGTCGCCGGCGATCACCACCTTGCCGCCCTTGCGGACTGTGACGATGGTCGTGCCGTGCCAGGCCTGATAGGGGGCGGAAGCCGGATCGGATTCTGCGAACGTCATGATATCTCCACGGCCGGCGCGCCAAACGGCGACGGTCAACGCCGGTTGCCTCGACATGTAAGATGCCGCCGGGCGAATGCAACCGGGGGGGCCAGGCGCCCGGCCGCCGCCGCTCTCCCTGCGTCATGTCGGCGATTGACGGATTGGCCGGCGTCTTCCAGTCTGCTTCAGCCGGCGCTGGAACGACCAATCGAGGGCCGGTCGACATTTTCATCGAACCCTTTGCGAGACACGATGCAGCAGAAACGGATTGCCTTGTTGCTGATTTCCACCGGTATCGCCGTCGGCATCGCCGCCGGTCCCGCCGCCGCCGACCCACAAAAGCTGGACTGTTCGACCTTTCCGGCCAATTCCTCCCATGCCAGTCTGGAGAAACTGCTGGGCAAAGCCAATGTGGTGACCGAATCGGTTGCTGGCGCCGAAGGTCAGGACACCGAGACGACCGTCCTCTATCCAAAGGACCGCACCAAGCGCCTGGTGATCTTCTGGAAAGACGAGGAGGCCAAGAAGGGCATCGGCGCGATTCTCGTGCGCGAGGACGACAAGGCGGACCCGGTTGGCTGGAACGTCGGCGGCCTCGACATCACCTCGACGCTCGGCGATGTCGAGAAGCTCAACGGTAAGCCGTTCAAGATCTCCGGGTTCGGGTGGGACTATGGCGGCTACTCCGGGGGCTGGGACGGCGGCAAGCTGGAGACGGCGCTCGGGTCCGGCTGCCGTCTGTCGCTACGCTTCACTTTGCCGGACGACGCCAAGCCCGAGGTGGCCAAAAAGGTGTCCGGCGAGAACCAGTTTCCATCGAACGGCGCGGCGATGAAGGCGGCGAAACCGCGGCTGTCTGAAATCAGCGTCGGGTATCCGGAATAGGCGGTGGCCCGTCAGCCGACTTTCATCAGTCCTTCTGGTGGGGAATATTGCGACAGGCGCTGTTTGCCGCCACGCTCCGGGGCGGTTTCCACCTGTCGTTCGGCCGGCGCGCCGTGAAGGGGAATTGACGTAGACGCCGGCTTCTTCCAGTCTGCCCAGCCGGCCGGGTTTCGACCGGCGGGGCAATTCCATCCGACCGTCAGCCGACCCGATTTCCAACCATCCTATCGCGAGTGATCATGCGCCGACTTCTTTCTGCAGCCGTATTTCTTTGTGTCTTCCCCATCGCAGCCACAGCCGCCGAGCCGCAGAAGCTCGACTGTTCGACATTTCCCGCCGATTCCTCGCACGCCAGCCTCGTCAAGTCGCTCGGCGCCGACAATGTGACGACAGAGACCGTCGCCGGATCCGCGGGCCAGAATGCCCCGACGACGGTGATCTATGCGAAGGACAAGACGAAGCGGGCCATCGTCTTCTGGAAGGATGACGCGGCCAAGAAAGGCATCGCCGCCATTCTCGTCCGCAAGGACGACAAGTCCGACGCGACCGGCTGGACGGCAGGCGGCCTGACCATCGCCTCCACTCTTGCCGACGTCGAAAAGGCCAACGGTCAGCCGTTCGAGATCGCCGGCTTCGGCGGGGACTTCGGCGGCTACACCGGCGACTGGGAGGAGGGCAAACTCGATAGCATCCTCGGCCAGAACTGCCATCTGTCGCTGCGTTTCAGTCTGCCTGCCGGCGTCAAGCCCGACGTGGCGAAGAAGGTCACCGGCGGCGATCAGTTCCCCTCGGACGGCGCCGAAATTGTTGCCGCCAAGCCGGTTATCTCGGAGATCACTGTCGAGTTTCCGGAATAGGCCGTGGCGCCGCGGCCATCCCTTGCCGATCGGACCGACGCGTCAGGGCGGCCGGGGCCGCGGACGCGTTCGAACGTGGCGGGCCTTCCACCGGTCGCCCCGGCAGCGCGACGGATCGCTCTGACGTGACTCAGCCCAACAGGCGACCGACCAGTTTTGCAGTGAAGTCGACCATCGGTACGATGCGGGCGTAGTTCAGCCGCGTCGGACCGATGACGCCGATGGCGCCAATGATGTTCTGCCCCTTGTCGCGATAGGGCGAGACGATCAGTGACGAGCCGGAGAGCGAGAACAGTTTGTTCTCCGAGCCGATGAAGATCCTGACGCCATCGCCGGTCTCGGCGAGGCCCAGCAGCTGCACCAGATCGCGGTTGCGTTCGAGATCGTCGAACAACAGCCGGATGCGCTCGAGATCCTCTGCGGCCTTCAGATCATCGAGGAGGTTGGCGCGGCCGCGCACGATCAGCTGCGGCGGCCGGCCGGATCCAGTATCGGCCCAGCTGGCCAGCCCGGCTTCGACCAGTTGGCGGGTCAGCTGGTCGAGTTCGCCCTGGCGCTCCTGCGTCAGGCGTTCGAGGTCGGTACGTGCCTCGGCGAGGCTGCGGCCGCGGATGGTAGCGTTCAGATAGTTGGATGCCTCGACCAGCGTCGAGGGCGGGATGCCGGCCGGCAGTTCGACGACGCGGTTCTCAACCGAGCCGTCCTCGCCGACGAGGACGACCAGCGCCCGGGTAGGCTCCAGCCGCACGAACTCAATATGCTTCAGCCGCATATCGGATTTGTGCGTCAACACGACGCCGGCGCCGCGCGACAGGCCGGAGAGGAGCTGGCTCGCCTCGGTCAGCACCTGTTCCGAGGAGCGGCTGCCGCCGCCGGCCTTCACCTCCGCCTCGATTTGCTGTCGGTCGGACTGTGGCAGGTCGGCGAATTCCATCAGCGCGTCGACGAAGAACCTGAGGCCGAGATCCGTCGGCATCCGGCCGGCCGAGGTGTGCGGCGCGTAGACGAGGCCGAGCTCTTCGAGATCCTGCATGACGTTGCGCACGCTTGCTGGCGACAGGGCCATCGGCAGGATGCGCGAGACGTTGCGCGAGCCGACCGGCTCGCCCGTCTCCAGGTAACTCTCGACGATGCGTTTGAAGATCTCTCGGGCGCGATCGTCGATCTGCTGCAGGCTGGTCGGTGTCGTCGGAATGCCCGGTTTGCTCATCGTGGCCTCGGTCCCCGGCTTGGCGCCCTCTCCGTCGTGCATCTCCGGCGTCATCTCCCGCCGAGGCTGCCCGCCTCCGGGCTTGAATGTCAACTGTCTTCGACCCTATCGGTCCATGGCGACGACGGGCGGCTTTACCTTCCCGTCCCGACGGAGTATCGCATCGCTCTCCCATGAAGCACTCGAATCCGAGCACGAGGTTGACGACTGATGCGCCCTTCCCGCCGCGCCGCCGATGAATTGCGAGCCGTGACCCTCGAACGCGCCGTGTCCAAACACGCGGAAGGCTCCTGCCTGGTCAAGTTCGGCGACACGCAGGTGCTGTGCACCGCGAGCCTCGAAGAGCAGGTGCCGTCCTGGCTCAGGGGCCAGCGCCGCGGCTGGGTGACGGCGGAATACGGCATGCTGCCGCGCGCCACTACCGAGCGCAACCGCCGCGAGGCGGCCTCTGGCAAGGTCGGCGGCCGTACCCACGAAATCCAGCGCCTCATCGGCCGGTCGCTCAGGGCCGTCGTCGATCTCGAAGCCTTGGGCGAACGTCAGATCACCGTCGACTGCGACGTGATCCAGGCCGACGGCGGCACGCGCACCGCCTCGATCACCGGCGCCTGGGTGGCGCTGCACGATTGCATCGCCTGGATGAAGCAACGCGAGATGCTGAAGCGCGAGGTGCTGAAGGACCACATCGCCGCCGTCTCCTGCGGGATCTATCGCGGCCTGTCGGTACTCGACCTCGATTACGCCGAGGATTCCTCGGCCGATACCGACGCCAATTTCGTCATCACCGGCAAGGGCGGGCTCGTCGAAGTGCAGGGGACCGCCGAGGGCGAACCCTTCTCCGACGAACAGTTTCTGGGCCTTCTGGCGCTCGCCAAGCAGGGCATCGGCAAGCTGGTCGACCTGCAGAAGCTCGCCATCGCCTGACACCCTGTCGAGAAGGAACCGACCGTTGACCGATCGCTTGACCGGCCGTCTCGTCATCGCCACCCACAACCCGGGTAAACTGGCCGAATTCCGCGACTTGACCGCCCCCTTCGGGCTCGACGTTATCTCCGCTGGCGAACTGAACCTGCCAGAGCCGGAGGAGACGGGAACGAGCTTCGAGGAGAACGCGGCCTTAAAGGCACTGGCTGCCGCTCGCGCGTCCGGCCTGGATGCGCTCGCCGATGATTCCGGCCTCTGCGTCGAAGCGCTCGGCGGCGAGCCG
The DNA here is from genome assembly GCA_031291575.1 of Ancalomicrobiaceae bacterium. Lineage (GTDB taxonomy): Bacteria > Pseudomonadota > Alphaproteobacteria > Rhizobiales > Ancalomicrobiaceae > CAIYYN01. The sequence goes on along the minus strand of JARLIT010000191.1, from coordinate 7,499 downwards.
GGGATCTATTCCGCCCGCTGGGCTGGCTCGGACAAGAATTTTGCCCGCGCCATGCGCAATGTGGAGGAGCAGCTCGCGGCCAAGGGCGCCACGTCCGAGGCCGCGCGCCGGGCCTATTTCGTCGCCGTTCTCTGCCTCGCCCACCCGGACGGGTCGACGGAATTGTTCCGCGGCGAGGCGCACGGCACGCTGGTGTGGCCGCCGCGTGGGACGAAGGGCTTCGGCTACGACCCGATGTTCCGCCCCGACGGCCACGACGAGACGTTCGGCGAGATGGTGGCCGAGCGGAAACACGGCTGGCGTCAGGGCGGCGATGCGCTGTCCCATCGCGCCCGCGCCTTCAAACTGTTCGCCGAGACGAAACTCGGCGCCGAGTAACGCGACCGTCATCGCCTGATCCGGCCGCCGCCGACCAAATGGCTTGAGCCTTCCCTCCGCCTGGGGCAGGCTTTCGCCGCAGGCCGAGCGATTCGCAACGAGTGACCGGCTGCATTCGAGAGACATTGATGGACCCTCAGACGACGACGGCGTCGGCCCCGCCGGCCCGCGATCCGGGCTTTGGCATCTATGTCCACTGGCCGTTCTGCCTGTCGAAATGCCCCTACTGCGATTTCAACAGCCATGTCCGCCACGATCCGCCGGATCAGGCGCGGTTTCTGGCCGGTTTCGAGCGCGAACTGACCCATATGGCGGAGCGCGCGCCGGGCCGCACCGTCTCGTCGATCTTCTTCGGCGGCGGCACACCGTCGCTGATGCGGCCGGAAACCGTCGGCGGCATTCTTGCCGCTGTCCGCCGGCTGTGGACGGTGCCGGACGGCATCGAGATCACGCTCGAAGCCAATCCGACCAGCGTCGAGGTCGAGCGCTTTCGCGGCTATCACGAGGTTGGCGTCAACCGCGTCTCATTGGGCGTGCAGGCGCTCAACGATGTCGACCTGAAGTTCCTCGGCCGGCTGCATTCCGTCGCCGAAGCCTTGAAGGCGGTGGAAACGGCGCGCGGCATTTTCCCGCGCATCTCCTTCGACCTGATCTATGCCCGTCCTGGCCAGACGCCGGCGGCCTGGCGGCAGGAACTCTCCCGCGCCCTCGAGCTCGCCGCCGACCATCTGTCGGTCTATCAGCTGACGATCGAAGCCGAGACGCGGTTCGAGGACCTGTGGAAGGCGGGAAAGCTCGCCGTCCCCGATGAGAATACCGCCGCCGATCTCTACGAGGTCACCCAGGAGGTCTGCGCGGCGCACGGCCTGCCGGCTTACGAGATCTCCAACCATGCGGTGCCCGGCGCGGAATGCCGGCACAATCTCGTCTATTGGCGCTACGGCGAATATGTCGGCGTAGGGCCCGGTGCGCACGGCCGGTTGGCGCAAACCGACGGCCGCCATGCCACCGCGACGGAAAAACACCCCGAACGCTGGCTGCATCAGGTGGAGACGCGCGGCCACGGGCTGATCGTCGACGATCTGTTGACCGCCGAGGAGCAGGCCGACGAATATCTGCTGATGGGTTTACGACTGGCCGAAGGCATTGAACTCGGCCGCTACGAGACGATTTCGGGCCGTACGCTCGATCCCACCCGGCTGACCGATCTGATGAGCCACGGCTTGGCCGAAATCACCTCGGACCGGCGGGTGCGGGCGACACCGGCCGGCTTTGCCGTGTTGGATGCACTGGTCGCCGATCTGGCGGCGTGAGGACCGCGCGCCCAGCCGTTGGACGCCCGGATCAACAGCTTACGCGCCCAAGTCCCTCGGCGCCGGCGAGACGACGCGCACTTGGCCGAGGTTGATCTCCATGACGGCGAGACCGCGATCGCTGGTGCCGTCCGGATTGAACCGGAAGACGCCGGTCTTGCCGAGGAACCCCTTGCGCCGGAGCATGTTGTCGTCGCCGAACGGCTTGCGCCCGGCGCTATAGTGCTCGAGCCCGGCCGCCAGATAGACCGCCTCGTAGCCGAGGATCGCCAGCGGGCCGGGATCCGTGGTGAAGGCCGCGCGATATTCGGCCTTGAACTGGTTGACGAGGTCCGGATCCGCCGCGGGGAACCAGGCGCCGTTAAGGGAGCCGAGCGAGAACGCTGACGGATCGTTCCAGCGGCCGGTGCCGAGCACCTTCACCCGCTTGATATCGAGGCCGGAAGCGACCATTGCATCGACGATCTGCGCGGCATTGGCGGCCTGATCGGGCACGAACACGCAATCGATCTGGTTCGACAGCTTGCCGAGCGACTGCGCCTTGGTCTGCATCTCGGTCGGATCGTTCTTGTAGCGCTCGATCGCCATGATGCGGATGTCGTGGTTGGCGGCCGATTGCCTGAGCGCCGCCTCGGTGACGGCGCCGAAGGCGTCTTCCGGGATGATGGCGGCGAGCGACTTGCGCCCCTGCGTCGCGGCAAAGCCGATGACCCGCTCGACGTCCGTCCCGGGAAGGAAGCTGATGAGGTAGACGCCCTTGGCGCCGACCGAGGTATCCGTGGTGAAGGTGATCACCGGCACGCCCGCCTGTCGTGCCGGACCGGCGACGCCGCGCGCCGAGACCGCCAAGAGCGGCCCGACAATCAGCTGCGCGCCGCCGGCGATGGCTTCGGACGCGGCCTTCTCGCCGCCCTCGGTGGTGCCGCCGTCGTCTTTCAGGATCAGCTGCAGATTGGCGCCGGTGTAGTTGCGCAGCGCCAGTTCGCCGGCATTGCGCAGCTGCTGGGCGATGGCACCCGACTGGCCGCCGGCCGAGGTCGGCAGGATCAGTGCCACCTTCACCGTGCCGGTGCCGATCATGTCGCCGCCCGCCACGGGGGCGGTCGGCGGCGGCGCGTTTGGCACCGGCGAAGAGAACAGATCGGTAAAGCCGGTGTGGGTCGAATGGCCGCCATCGCAGCTGACGAGTGCGACGGCAACGAAGGGCGCGCCGCCAACGATCAGGCGGCGACGGCTCAGACGGCCGTCAAGATGGGGCGACACGGGTACGTCTCCTCGGGCTCAGATGGCATGACCTGTCGAAATCATTGTGTCTACAACATGGCCTTGGTGAATGAGTCGAGCGCTTTGCTGGATCGACGTCTGGCTTTCAACCGATTGCGCGGCTATGGATGGCAGAGCCGCACCGTCGGGGCGCGGGACGACGGCGACCGTTGCTCGCTCGCCTAGATTAGCACAGCCATGTCGATGCGGAATCCGGCAAAGTCATCCGATCCGGCAAAGGATGCCGCCGACGGCGAAGTTATCGGCCGCGGCTACTTCATCGGACCGCACCGGATCGCGGCACGGCCGCTCGAGCCGGCGCTCTACGTCGTCGCCACCCCGATCGGCAATCTTGGCGATATCACCATAAGGGCCCTGGAGACGCTTGCGGCGGCGGAACTGGTGGCCTGCGAGGATACCCGGGTCACCCGCGTGCTGATGGACCGGTACGGGCTGAAAACGCCGCTCGTGGCCTATCACGACCACAATGCCGAAGTCGCGCGGCCACGGTTGATGGCGGCACTGGCCGAAGGAAAGGCGGTGGCCCTGGTTTCCGACGCCGGCACGCCGCTCGTTTCCGATCCGGGCTACAAGCTCGTCACCGCGGCGGCCGAGGCCGGGCACCGCATCGTGCCGATTCCCGGCGCTTCGGCACTGCTGGCTGGCCTGGTCGCGGCCGGCCTGCCGACCGATTGCTTTCTCTTTGTCGGGTTCCTCTCGGCGAGGGAAGAGGCGCGCCGTCATCGCATCGAGGAACTGGCGTCGCTCGCCGCCACGCTGGTCTTCTATGAATCGCCGCACCGGCTCGGCGAGACGCTGGCCGAACTCGCCGCCGTCATGGGGCCGGACCGGCCGGCGGCGGTGGCGCGGGAACTGACGAAGGCCTTCGAGGAAGTGGTTCGAGGCTCGTTGAGCGAACTGGCGCAACGCTATGCCGATGCGAAGCCGAAGGGCGAGATCGTCGTTCTGGTTGGGCCGGCGCCCGAGATGGAGACGAGCGACGTCGATGCCGACAGGCTGCTCCTGGCCGCGCTGCAGCGCGCCGCGCCCGGCAAGGCGGCGGCCGAAGTCGCCCGGCTGACCGGTCGCAATCGCAAGGATCTGTACGAGCGCGCCCTGGCGCTGAAACCTGAGGGCGGCGTCCCGCCGCCGCGTTCCCCGCTGTCCGGCAGAGGCCGACCATGATCGCCTTGCGCAGCAGCGACGAGCGCCGCCGCCGCGCCGAGCGCTGGGGATTGTCGGCTGAATTCCGCGCCGCCTGGAGCCTCAGGCTGAAGGGCTTTTCCATCATTGCCCGCCGCTTCAAGTCGCCCCGCGGCGAGATCGACATCGTTGCGCGGCGGGGCCGCACCATCGCCTTCGTCGAGGTGAAAGCCCGCGCCTCCTTCGAGGACGCGTTGGAAGCGGTCACCCCCCGGACCCGCCGTCGCATCGAGGCCGCGGCTGCCGACTGGAGCGTGCGCCATCCCGGCTATGCCGACTTCTTCTGGCGCTACGACATTGTCGTCGTCGTGCCGCGACGTTGGCCGAAGCATGTGGCTGACGCCTTTCGGTCCGGGGAGTGAGTGACAGGCCCGCTGCCGTCCCGCATTGTCGTTGCCGGTCCGGGGCGCTAGATAGAAGCGGCCCGCCGATGAAGGATTAAAGCCGATGCCGCTCGATGTCGCCGTTCAGATGGATCACATTTCCACCATCCGCGTCCGCGGCGATTCAACCTTCGCCCTGCTCCTCGAAGCCGAGAGGCGCGGCCATCGCCTCTGGCACTACACCCCGGATCGACTGGCGCTCGCCGGCAGCACGCTTTACGCGACGCTCGAAGCGCTCACGGTGCGCGATATCGAGGGCGATCATTTCACGCTTGGCAGCCCTGAACGGGTCGAACTCGATACGATGGACGTGGTGCTCCTGCGCCAGGACCCGCCGTTCGATCTGAACTACATCACCACGACGCATTTTCTCGAGCGCATCCATCCGAAGACGCTGGTGGTCAACGACCCCGCGGCTGTCCGGAATGCGCCGGAGAAGATCCTGGTCACCGAATTTCCCGAGCTGATGCCGCCGACGCTGGTGAGCCGCGACCGCGACGAGATCGCCCGCTTCCGCAAGGAATACAAGGATATCGTCATGAAGCCGCTGTACGGCCACGGCGGTGGCTCGGTGTTTCGGCTGCGCGAGGAGGACGAGAACTACGGCTCGCTCGTTGACCTGTTCTCGGCGAACTATCGCGAACCCTGGGTGATCCAGGAGTACCGACCCGAGGTGCGGCTGGGTGACAAGCGCATCATCCTCGTCGACGGCGACTACGCCGGCGCCGTCAACCGCATTCCGGCAGCGAACGACCTCAGGTCCAACATGGTGCGCGGCGGTCAGGCGGCCGGAACCGAGCTGACGGAGCGCGAGCGCGAGATCATCGCCACGATCGGTCCGACGCTGAGGAAGCTCGGCCTCCTCTTCGTCGGCATCGACGTGATCGGCGACTATCTGACCGAGATCAACGTCACCTCGCCGACCGGCATCCGGGCGATCGCCCGCCTTGGCGGCGCCGACATCGCCGCCCTTATCTGGGACAAGATCGAGGCGCGCCGCGCCGGCTGAGGCGCCGGAATCGAGGAGAGACGACCATGATCTCTGCCCGCTGTCTGGTGGCCGGCCTGATCGCGCTCGGTTCGGGAGTGGCCACGACGACGGCCACCGCCGAAGATCTGCGCTTTGCCGTGGTGGCGCCGATCGCCGGGAGTCCGTTCTTCCAGGCGATCGAGGACGGTTGCGCCGCGCGGGCCAAGACGCTGGCCGGAGACGGCAATACGATCACCTGCCTCTATGCCGGACCGGGCTTTCCGCTCGACGCGCCGCCCGTTGCGGCCGCTTCCGCGCCGGCCCAGTCGGATCCGACTTTGCCGCCCGATGTGTCGAAGCCGGTCCCACAACCGGCAGCCCAGTCTGCCGATGCACCGGCGCCCGCTGCTCAGGCCGGACCCGAGGCCGCCAATCCGCCGTCCGCCGTCCCGCCGCCACCGCCCGCGCCGAAGCTCGACACCCGCAGTCAGGCCCAGATCGTTCTCGATTTCGTCGCCAAGAACGTCGATGGCATCGCCCTGTCGCCGGCCGACGATCCGGCCGTACGTGCGGCAATCGGCCAGGCGGTCAAGTCCGGCATCCCGGTCGTCACCTTCGATGCCGACGCGCCAACCTCCGGCCGCTCGGCCTTCGTCGGCACCAACGCCCGCGATTTCGGCCGTTCGCTCGGCGCCAGCCTGAAGCGCTGGAAGCCGAAGGGCGGCAAGTTCGCCATTCTGGCCACCGACCCCGCCCAACCCAATCTCGCCGAACGCGTCGTCGGCGTACGCGACGGGATCGGCCGCGACTGGCTGGAAATCGTCGATTCGCCCCTCAAGGCCGGGCCGACTTATGCCGATACGGTCGCCGGTATCGACCATCTGCTCGATTCATATTCCGACGTCGACGCCGTCATCTCGGTCGGCGCCTGGCCGATGCTGGCGACCGACGACTGGCGGGCTCTCATCGCCAAATACAAGTCGCGTGTGGACAAGGCGCAGGTGGTTCTCGTCGTCGCCGACGCGCTGCCGCTGCAGAAGGACCTGGTGCGTGAAGGACTCGGCCACGTGTTGGTCGGCCAGCGCCCGACCGACATGGGCGCCCGCATCGCCGAACTGTTGCACGACCTGAAGCACGGGCGGAAAGTGCCGGAAGTCGTCTACGTCGGCTTCGACACGTTCACCCGCCTCGATCTGGTCGGCCAACCGGACTGAGCGATGCTCTGACGCATCCGGCATGGCGCGAATTGCAACCTGGGCGGACGTCCTGGGTTGCAATTGTTCTGCAAATGTTCTAAGACCGTGGCAGCGTTTGAGGCGGCCTGGCCGCCGGCGTGGGAGCCAAGCGATGGTCGCGCACGTTACCACGGTCTCCTTCCAGGGTGTCGACGCGGTGCCCGTCGACGTGCAGGTGCAACTGACGGGCGGCAGTCCGGTGTTCACCATCGTCGGCCTGCCAGACAAGACGGTCGGCGAGAGTCGCGAACGCATTCGCGCTGCGCTGCACGCCTCGGGGCTGGCACTGCCGGCCCGCCGCATCACCGTCAATCTCGCGCCCGCGGACCTGCCCAAGGAGGGCAGCCACTACGACCTGCCGATCGCGCTTGGCATTCTCGCCACCATCGGCGCGTTGCCCGGCGACCAGCTCAACGACTTCATTGCCCTCGGCGAACTGGCGCTCGATGGGTCGATCGCCGATGTGGCCGGCGTGCTGCCGGCCGCGATCGGCGCCAATGCGCTTGGGAAGGGCCTCATCTGCCCTGCCGGCTGCGGCTCGGAGGCCGCCTGGGCGAGCCCCGACATCGACATCGTCGCCGGCCGCAGCTTGATCCAATTGGCCAACCATTTCAAAGGCACGCAGGTCATTTCCCGGCCCGAACCGAAGATCCGCGAGGCATCCGGTCCGCTGCCGGACCTGAAAGACGTCAAAGGTCAGGAGACGGCCAAGCGCGCGCTGGAGATCGCTGCCGCCGGCGGACACAATCTTCTC